>NZ_JBEZKA010000032.1:0-70908 GCF_040651435.1 Streptomyces sp. NPDC048479 | reverse complement strand
CCTCGATCAGCTGGTCATCCACGGCCTTCACCGACTGCGGCTCAGCCACCTCGACGGTCTCCGGTTCAGGCATGTTGTTACTGGTCATCGGCGCATCTTCCATGATCAGGAGTTACACCGTTCGTTTTACAGGTGGGCGAGATTGGCTGCGCTGATCACCTCGGGTACGGGAAAATGGGGTCGGACGTCCCGGTCAGCCGATGGGCCTGCGATGCCAGCGAGCTCGTTTTACAGGATGGCGATGGGGGCCGACCAGGGGACCACGGATTGTTGCCAGGGCGGTAGTTGTCTGCAGCCTGGAGCACGCGTGTCAGATTCCGCTACTTCCTTGGCCCCTCCGGGATGTCCGCCGCACACGGGGGTGTTCGGGCGGGAGGGAAAACAGGATGGCCCGGCTCCAGGATACGAAGGACGAGGTAATTCATCTACGGTCCGCGGGAGTGGACCTTGGCAAAAGGTTTCTGCTTGCATGCGTGCGGATGCCGAGTACGAAACGGGCCGGTAGCTGGTCACTGGAGACTGAACGGTTCGGCACCACGACGGTTGAAGTCAGGCGCTTGCTGGCCTGGCTGCTGGAACGGCAGGTCGAGGTAGTGGTGATGGAGGCGACCTCGGACTACTGGCGGCCGGTCTACTACCTGCTGCAGCCGCACCTCAATCTGATGCTGGTCAACCCAGCCCACCTCAAGGGGATTCGGGGCCGCAAGACCGATCCCAGTGACGCGGCGTTTCTCGCCCGGGCCGGGGCGTCAGGAATGGTGATGGCCTCGTTTGTGCCCGGGCGCGATATTCGAGAGCTACGGGATCTCACGCGCCGGCGGACTGAGCTGGCGCGGGCGGCGGGCTGGGAAGCACAGCGGCTCGAGAAGGAGCTGGAGGACACTGGGATGAAGCTTTCCTCCGTTCTCAGCGACGTGGCCGGCGCGACGGGCCGGGCCATTTTGGAAGCTTTGATCAGCGGGGAACGGGATCCGGCTCGGCTTGCCGACCTCGCGATCGGCCGGGCCCGGAACAAGATTCCCCAACTCGTCGAAGCTCTGGACGGGGAGTTCACCGGCCATCACGCTTTCATGGTCCGGCACTACCTGGACGAGATCGACCGGTGGAAGAGCGTCATCGCGGCCTTCGATGCCCGGGTCTGCGCTCTGCTGGCGGAGCAGGAGAGGGACCTCTCCAATCTGGCCACCATTCCTGGCCTGGGCCGTCTCGCCGCGGAGATTGTCATGGCCGAGACCGGTGGTGACATGGCCCAGTTCGCCTCAGCCCAGCGCCTCGCGTCCTGGATCGGGGTCTGCCCCGGGCAGAACGAGTCGGCCGGGGTGAACCGGTCCGGCCGCACCCGTCCTGGGAACAAGAACCTCAAACGCCTGCTCGGGATCGCCGCCATGGTCGCGATCAGGAAGAAGGACTCCTACCTCGGCGTCTTCTTCCGACGGCTGGCGGCCAGACGGGGAGGCAAGCGGGCCCTGGTCGCCGTGATGCACAAGCTCGCCATCGCCATCTGGCACGTCCTGCATGACCACGCGCCCTATCGAGAACTCGGTGCTGACCACTTCACCCGCCGGGATCCCGAACGCGCCATGCGCCGCATGATCAAGGAAGCCAACAGCCTCGGAATGACCGTCCGCTTCGAACCGATCACAGCCTGACCTGCTCAACCACGGGGGTCATTTTCGTGTCAGTCCCGAACCCGTGGTCAGGCCTCGACGGTGAAGGCCGGCTCGTAGCCCTGGGCCGTACGGACGTCCTCGTACACCACGGTGGGGCGCAGCCGGTTCCAGCGGTGGCCGAGGAGGACGGCGAGTCCCATGGGGCACGCGAGAAAGAGGTGGATCCGGGGGGTGGTGCGGGTGGCGCGGCGGAGGGTGTCACGGATTCCGACGGCGAGGGCGTTGGCAGCCTGGCTGTCGAGGAGGGAGCCGTCCTTGGGACCGGTCGGCGGGATGAGGACGAGGAGTTTGGATGCAGGGGTGTTCTGTTCACGCAGGTAGTCGAGAACGTCTTTGGTGAAGTCCTTTGGTCTCACGGTCACGTTGATGCCGACAGCGAGATCCTCGCCTTGATCGATGTCGTGTTCCTCGGCGGTGGGGTCGCAGTCGGTGTCGTATGTGTCGCTGGTGGACCACAGCTGTCCGCGTTGGAGAACGGCGAGGTCGGCTCCGGTGACCATGCGGAAGGCGGTGCCGGTCAGGAACGCAGGCGCCAGGCGCAGGCTTCCCGTCACGGAGATGGCGGTGCTGCCGTGGAGGTGTGCGGGGGCAGCTTCGATGTCTTCCTGCAGCTGTGCCCAGGTGGAGGGTGTCAGCGGGCGGCGCTTGGTGAATTCGGAGGACGATTCGAACCGATCGACCCAGTCGATGGTGTGGTCCGCCTCGCCTGCCACGGGGTCAGGCTTGAGGGTGGCGATCGACAGGACCGCGCGGGCGGGTCCGGTCTTCAGGTTGAGAGTATCGACCGCTGCTCTGGCCATCTCGAGGGTGATGGTCCGGTGGCCGCACCGGACCTGCTGCGCGACCCAGTTCGCGCCGTCGTCGACCGCTTGGCCGTCGTGGCGAAGGCCGGAAGCTGCCATGAGGAGCTGCAGCTGTTCCTGCACATGGGGCAGTTCTCGGGACAGGTCGAAGCGCAGGTGTGAGAGGAGGTCATGGAGTTCGGTGTCGCTCAGCCCGGCGTTCTCGGCCCAGCGGGCTCGCGCTTTGCCTATCTTCGATCTCTCTGTGCCCTCGGCCCCCTTGGGCACGAGCAGCTGGGTCCGGGCGTCGCGCACGGCGATCAGGGGATCGCTCGGGTCGGGCGCGCGGTTGGTGATGAGTGCGAGGTCCACGTCGATGCCGTCAGCAGTGAGCGTGCGCCACGTCCTGGCGATCTTCTTCAGGATGGACGGGCCGCCGGTGGGACTCGGTTTGGTCAGGTACTCCTCATTGACGGGTGTGGAGCTGCTGACGGCGTATTTGACCTGGGTGTAGGTGTGGGGCGGGGTGCGGCGCAGCAGGACGACATCGTCGAGGTTGCCTGCGTCGTCGGCTTCGACGCCGACCGAGATGACGGGATTGGCGGCGTGGATGGCGTTCTCGCGCAGGAGGGTGAGGCAACCGGCCCAGGCGATGAGCCACTGGTAATGGTCGCCGGTGATCCTGACGCTGGTGGGACTCGGGGCTGGCAGAGGTTTCATGGGGCGCTCTCCCGGGGCGAGGGGTGGTGTGGCGCTGTTCTGTGTGCGTCGCGGGGGTATCGGGCCGTTACTGGTGCCCTGGCTGGTTCGGCAGTCCGTGTACGGCGACCTGGGTTATTGCGTTGTTGTGGCAGGTCCAGGCAGTCATGTCCCAGTGCGGTGCGCGGAGGCTGAGGATGACGGCGATGAAGCTGTGGAAGGCGAGTTCGGGGTCGTTGAGGAGTTGGTGGTAGGTGGCTGCGTCGCGGGCGCTGGGGACGGGGTGGCTGGTGGGGTGGGTGTGCCATTCGCCGATCCAGACGCTGTGGTCTTGGGCGTAGGCCTGATCGGCCAAGGTCTGGGTGTGGGCCAGGTCGCGTAGGAAGTAGGTGGGGGTCTGGACCGCGTCGGGTCCGGGTGTTCCAGCGTGCCGGACGATCACCGTGTCGTGGATGTGGTGCCCCAGCAGGATGCCTCCGGTTTCCCTGGTGGGGTCGGCGGTTCGGATCTCGTGGGTGATGACGTGGGCGGCTTGTGGGGTGAGGTGTATGGCGGTGATGGGTTGCGGGGTCATGGGGATTCGCAGGTGGGGCATCCGGGGCGTGGGGGTGTTGCGGGGAGCCATCGCATCTCGCCGGTGCGGGTCAGGTCGAAGGGCGGTGCGCAGTCGGGCTGTCGGCGCAGGCTGATGAGTGCGTGTTCGCCGGGGAGCCGCTGGTCGGGGTGTCCGTGGCGTTCGAGGAGGGTGGCGACGGCGGTCTTGGCGGCGAGGTGGGCGACGAGGTGGAGGTCGGGGCCGACTGCGGTCATCGGCCGGTGTCTGGTTCCGGTGCCGTATCCGGCATCGAGTGCAGGTTCGGGGTCGATGCCGCCGCGCTCGGCGAGGGTCTGGCGTCGGCAGGTGAGGCATCCGTGCTGGGGCCAGGGTCTCAGTCGCAGGATTTCGCCGATGGCGCCGTCCTGCAGGACGCAGGCCATGACGGCGGGGATGCCGGCGCGGCGGGTGAGGTGTCCGGTGACGCGGCGGGCGCCGACGCCGTCGGCAGCGCAGACGACGAGGTCGCACTCTTTGAGCAGCGGTCTGATCCGGTCGGCGTCCTCGACGATGTCGAGGACGAGGGGAACGACCGTGGTGTCGGGGCGGAGCGGGGTGAGTTCTTCGGCGAGGGCAGTGGCTTTGGGGCGGCCGACGTGGCGGCGGGCAGTGGTGTGGCGTACGAGGTTGTGCCAGGAAAGCCGGTCGGGGTCGACGAGGGTGAGGTGCCCAATGCCGTAGCCGGCGAGGGCGTGGGCGGTGGCGGATCCGATGCTGCCGGTGCCGACGAGCATGACGCGTGCTGTTTGAAGGTCCTGGACGGGCCAGTGGTCGTGGAGTTGGCCTATGCCGGTGATCGTCGGCTCGACGAGGGAGTTGAGGGGGTAAACGCCGTCGCGGCCGACACGCCAGACGACGATGTCGGACACGTCGTGCTCGGGAAAGGTGTCCTTCAGGTCCGGGGCGTAGGTCAGGGCGATGTAGGGATTGTGGCCGGGATTCTTGAATCCGCTGGTGAGGTGCTCTTGGAATACGGACAGGGGGATGCCTGTGCGGAGTCTGCCGCGCAGTTGGCGCCATTGAAGGTGGAGCATGGGGGCCGCGCGGTACCAGCAGCCGGACAGGCTTCCGTCGCCGGCGGCGAGCAGGTTCTGGCCAGGTGAGGCGTCGACTGGGAGAATCGCGCCGTCCCGAGTGGAGATTCCTCGGATGACTGCCAGGTTTTCGTGGTTGCTGCGCAGGGTCATCAGACCCCAGGGGCCGGCCTGGCGGATGGTGGCTGCTGCGTGGTGGGGAACGAGGATCAGCACAAGGGTTCGCTCCCGGCGTCTTGGTGGTCCGGTGCTGTGTCGTGTGGAGCCGTCAGGATGTTGTCCGCGGCGGCCATGGTGGGTGGCGGCTGAGTGAGGAAGTGGTCGAAACAGTCGTCCTCGACGATGCCGCAGTCGGACATTTGCGAGATTGCCCCATGCTTCATCAGCGCGTATTCCACCCGCCAGGCAGCGGCTTTGAGGAGCAGATCGACGACAGACTCTCGGCCCGTCCACAGGGCGTGGGCTCGTAGGAGGCACAGGGTGCCGTCGCCGTTGACGTGCCAGCGTGACTGCGTCCACTCGGCCAGCTCGGGAACCGGGTCAAGGGGGAAGATGTGGGGCGGCACCATCGGGTAGGCCTGCGGGAAGGCCATGGCGACGCGCAGCCCTGTGGTTCCCATCCAGTCGGTGAGGTACGGGGGCTGGGGTCGGTCGAACGGCCACAGGGGTAGCGTGCCGTGCCAGCTACCGGCACCTTCGCCGTCGTAGAGCAGGTCGGGGAAGGCAGCGGTGATCTCTCGCTGGTCCCGCTTGAGGCGGCGAGGCTCGCAGGCCCACCACGTGATGGGGTCAGGGTGCGTGGGCCTTCGAGGGTCGGGGCTGGTCGTCATCCCTGGGGTGCGTCTTTGATCGGCCGGGGGGTGATGAGCGCGGGCGTGCCGGTGATCAGGGCCGGGGCTCCGGTGATGGGGCGTGCGGGTTTGGCCGGGGCGGGGAAGGAGTCGCCCAGGATCTCCTGCCATAGCCGCAGGGCGTCGTCGGTGTCGCCTGCCGCGGCGGCGGCACAGGCCCGGTCGGCGAGCTCGGCGGCTTCGGCAAGCGCGGTCTGCAGGCCGTCGTAGTCAAGGTCGGGTTGGATCTCACCGCACAGGTCGGCAGGGTCGCGTACGCCTTCGTTGACGCGGGCTGCAGCAGCGGTGAAGAAGGTGCGCAGCCCGCTGGCGCGGTTGCCGGATGTGGGCATGCAGTTGAGGGCGAGGACTTCCATGACGAGGGACTTGATCCGGCCCGGGACCGGAACGTCGTGGCGCCACCGCTTCAGGACGCGGACAAGTGGGCGGAAGTGCTCCCACTCTCCTTGGTGGGCGGCTACCAGGTTGATCAGGTGCTCAGGATGGGCAGGCACCCATATCTGAGTCAGCTTCTCGGGGATGAGGAGGGTGCCGTCGGCCTGCCGGCGGGCAGGCATCACGTCGACGGTGAAGCCGCTGTCGTCGTCGGAGTCGTCGAGGAAGCACTTGACCGCGTGGTTCCTCGGCAGCGCGCGCCAGACTTCCCTGCCGTGGGTGCCATTGGTCTTGCCCAACAGACGGTTGACCTGGCCGCGGGTGTGGTCCAGGGCCTGCTCCGCGCTGAGGCCAGGGGTGCCCCAGCCCGGGTGCTGGACAGCGTCGTAGACGACAACGACGTCGACGTCGTGAATGGGCTTGAGCTGGGTGCTGCGACTCAGCGAGCCGGAGCCGAAGACCTCGGCGACATCGGGTTCGCTGCCCAGCGCCTTCCTGAACAGGTCGCGTCGATCCCGGGCGAGCCTGGTCTGGTCGATGTCCTCGTTGACGCTCTTCTGGAAGTCGTCGAACGCCTCGTCGATCCGCATCGTGCCTCCTCGATCTTGCGTGTTCAGCCCTGGTCGCACACCGAGTTCGGCCGCCTGGTGGGGCAGGCTTCGTCCGCGTTCGGGAGGCATTAGGCCACTCCCGTTCAGCGTAGGCGGCACCACTGACAACACCGCCTGAAAGCCGCATAGTCGATCAAGGATGTACGGCACAGCGCCAGGATCCCCTCCCCGTGCTGACGGCCCCTCGACGGCGGGCCGGGATTCAAGGAGGTGGCGGGTGGGTGAGCAAGTTGCGGGCTGGGAGCTGCGGGGATGGCCTGCCGATGGCCTCACGGAAGTACTTGCTGCTGTCGAGCTCCCACTCACTCCCCCGTCACCTCGGGCAGGCGCGGACGTTCCCACCGGTACTGGGGGGTATTCCAAGGGTTGGAATAACTGAGTCCACCATCTGAATGGGATACCAGCCCGTATGCCGCGTCCTTTCAGACGAATCAGCGAGGCCCTTGATCTTGGGGGCGGGCTACGTCGGCTGCGTAGGCGGCCCAGTCTCCTGCCGCGATCTGCTGCCAGATGACGACGACGTCGACCTGGATCCCGAGCATGCGGGCCAGGAACCCTGCTGGGAGCCCGGCCGCCAGGGTGAACAAGGCAGTTGAACGGTCCGGGCGGGGGCGCAGTCCCATTCTCTTCAGCCGCTCGTCGAGGGCGGCGAAGTCGATGTGTTCGCCGGGACGGCGTCCGGGGAACAGCCAGGGGCTTGCGTCTGGGGTGTGGGGGCTGGAGCGCTTTTTGCGTGTGTCAGCAAGCTCTCGGACGAGACCTGCGAGCGGTTCAGGGACGGTGACCGGCGTGCTCCCGAACAGGATCCGGGTGTAGCCACCTTCTAGAACCACGTGGTCGATGGTGAGCCGGGAAATGGTTCTGGGGCGCTGGGCGTAGAGAAGGAGCAGGAGTCCGGCGACGCGGTCTGGGGTGGTGAGGGTGGTGTCGTGGAGCAGGCGCCGGACGTCGGTCCAGCGACGCTCGCTGTCGATGCTGTGGGCTGGGCCCATCCAACGGACTGCGGGGTAGGTCAGTCCCGTGGCGTGCGCGTGAGAGACCGACCAGCGGATGAAGTGGCTTGTTTCACGGGGGTAGGTGGAGTTGGGAGAGGTGATCCACCGCTCGAGGTCGGGCTGGGTACAGGTCGCGAGGGCGAGGCCTTGTTCTCGAAGCCAGTCCAGGAAATTCGCCGCCGCGGTGATGTGAGTACGGACATTGGCGGCCTGAAGCCTCGTGGCGGGTGCCTTGTTCAGACGGTTGCGGAGGCGGCGCAGATGGTGCCAGACGGCGTACCCATGAAGGATCCGGTGTTCGGCAGGATCGGTACGGTCCTTCAGAGCCTGGGCGGTCCAATGTTCCAGACGTGTGAGGTATTCGTCGCGGGCGGTCAGTGCTTGAGTGGCAACGAGGATGCCTCGCAGATGCGACACCGCCTTGTTGAAGGGCAGTTCGTCCAGGGTGGCGTGAGTCAACGGGCGCGGGTCGGCGTCGATGGCGCGCAGCAGAGTGATGACTTTCGGCAGTTTCAGCCAGGCCATGGTCGTGTCCGGCCGTCCGTTGTTGAGAAGGGCCTCGTACAGCGGAGTGAGACGTTCAGGAAGGTCCTGGCCGGGCCCACCAAGGTATTCGCGCAGCCGCCCGCCGAGAACGCACCTGGGGCAGGTGCGGGTGGTGAGCTGCCAGGGAGCGTCGCAGGTCCTACAGCGACTCCAGGCAGCCGGGTCCGGGTTGACGCAGCGGGCGCATAGAGGAGCCTCGCGCGTTCCACCCCGTGTAGGTGCGGTGGTCCCGCATCCGCTGCACGTGGCCCAGCGTTTCTCGCATCCGTCGCACCAGGGCTCACCAGTAACGGGTGAGACCCAGCCGGGTCCCGTGCGTCGGCACATGGCGCAGGTGACGTGTTGGCGCGGACGGCAGCTGACACACCGAGGCCCATCGGCAAGACGGGTGGCGACTCTGCGGCGGCGTCCGCAGCTACGGCACTCTTCATGATTGGCAGGGTCGTTGACGACGCAGTCTGCACAGACCGGCCCGCCGTCGGGATCACGGGCAGCCGGATCCCGCACAGCACCGCAGACAGTGCAGGGGACGGCTCTGACCCGCCCGTAACAGGTCCTGCAAATCCGCTGTCCGTCGACCATGGGCCGTAGCCGCACTGTCCGGTGGCAGCGGGGACAGGACGGACGGGTGATCCCGGTGGCACCTGCAGCGAGGAGTGCGTCGATGAACCTCAGCGCTGCCTGCGAAGCGCGATGCCCCTGGCCGGTGAGAAGTTCGGGCCGGGCGAGTAACTCTCGGGCCATCCTCTCCTGCTGCAGCACGTAACGGCATGCCTGTTGCGTCGCTCGCTCAACCGTCTGCTCACTCAAACCCGGGCTGCGGTCCTTGATCAGCGCGGCCAGAGCGGGGATGGCTTGCGGGTCGCTATCCGGGCAGCGATGGCACCGTGGCTTCCCCTCCCGATCCCGACTGACGATCTTGCGTGCCCTACCGCATCCGGCACAGGGCCTGCTTTCCTCGAAGCACGAACCACACCCCCAGGCCCCGGCAGCCCAGTACGAGATCTTGCGTTGTTCACCGTCACACCGTGAACAACGCGGTGCAGCGACATTGCCTGCGCCGGCTGCCCGTAAGGCCAAGAGCAGTTCGGCAACAGCTTTCGGAGCCGGCGGACGGCCGGTACGCAGTACCTGCGGATCGGCTTCCAACGCATCGGCCAGACGGCGCCGTTTAGACCGTTCGGAAGTGATGCTCACGATGACATCGCGCACCTGGTCAGGAGAGAGATGCTGTTCAATCAGGCAGACGTGGGAGACGATCCGCTGGACTGGATCGGAGGCGTACTCGGCCTCGGATGCGGAGGTCACTCGTCGGCCCTGCTGATACGGGCACGCTTGGGCCTCAGATCGCCGACCCCATGTTCGCCACCGGCCCCGCCCGCTGCGGCCCTCTTCATCGTTGCGGACCCGACCGCCACGACAGGCTCGATGAGATCGTCCATCGAACAGTCGAGGATGTCGAGCAACGCCATGAGGATCTTCAGACTCAGCCGCTCCGGTCGTTCCACGGCCAGCCGGTAGACCTGGCTGGTGGACAAGGTGATGCCGCGCGCCGCAAGAGGCGCAATCAGGTCGGTGGTGGAGAACATGCCACGGTCCGCCATGACGTGCCGCAGGTGCCATCGGTAGTCGAGCTTCGCGTTCATCCGTGCCCGCCTACGGCCGACGGCTCGGCAAAGGCAGGTGCGAGCGCCCGCTGCAGAGCGCTGTTCATGAAGGCGTCGCTGACATGGGTATAGGTGGCAAGAGAACTGTCGCACTCGTGACCGACCTGTTGCTGGATTATCTTGAGTTCGTTGTCGGGCCAGGCTGCTGACCTGTGTGTTTGTGTCGTGGTCGCTGTGCAGGACGTAGCGGTTGGGGGCATCTGACGTCCTTTCAGCACGGGCCGATCGTTACCGACCTGGCATTGCTCGCGCCGCCTCGCGGCGGGCCTGTGCGAGTCGTCGCCGCACGTTGTTCGCCCAGGGCCCGGGCGAGTTGTTCGCGAAGCTGCTGGTTCTCCTCGGTGAGACGGCGGATGCGGGCGCCGGCGGCTTCGAGCCGGCGCAGCAAAGACGCGTCGGATGTGCGTTGACGTGCAGGCAGCGGGGACGCGGGTGCTCGGCGATGTACTGCACGAAGTTGCTCGATCTCCGCTCGCAAGTCCGGCTGGGCATAGAGCCAGGACCGGGAGACACCTGCTCGTTTCGCCACCGTCTCGAAGGTGACGCGCTCGCCCTCGGCATCGAGGGCGCGGAGCGCCTGGACGGCCTTGGAGCGGGTGTACTCGCTGCGCCGACGGGCGGCATCGACGATGTGCTGGCTGTTGTCAGCTCGCATCAGCAGTCGCCTCCGGCTCGTCGGGCTCGGATTCCAGACTAGTGATGACCTTCTCCAGGTTGCCCAGGACCTGGCGGTTCATCTCGACCACGCGTGACTGGCCGCGGGCCTCGGCGGCGGAGACGATCTGCAGTAGCTGCTGGCGCTGTTCGCGGTGCTGCGGCAGGAACTCGGGGGTAGTGACGAACATCGGGCATGTCAGGCAAGCGTTGGCATGTGGACAGACCTTCTGAACCGGCAGCCCGCAGTAGCCGTTGGGCAGGGCCTGGGTCACGCGGCCGAGCCGCTGCTTGGCCCAGTTGGCCTCGGCGAGCGGACCGTCGGGGTCGACGGTGACGCTCTCGCCCTTGGAATTGACCTTGCGGGCCTTCTCCCAGTGCCGGCGGACGGTGGTGTCATGCAGCCGCGCATAATGAGCAGTCATCTCGCCGGAGGAGTGATCAAGGATCACACGTACGACTTCCTGCGGGACATCCCGGTTGATCAGCCTGGTTCCGAGAGTGTGGCGCCATTGATGGGGCGTCAGATGCACCGCGCGGCCGTGTTCATCGCGGACGTCACACCGCTCCAGCCAGCGGTCGAGCTGTCCGCGATAGGAGTGCGTGGTCAGTGGCCGGGTGCCGTCGGGGTTCATCCGCGGGGCCGGGAACAGCCACCGGCTACCGTCAGGCCAGCGCTGAAGGACGCGCTGCTGCTGGGCTGTGATCTCGCCTTCGACATCCTCGTCGATGGGGACCAGGGCCTCGCGCTTCATCTTCCGGTTGAGATAGCGCAGGTAGGCGGCGCCGTCCGCGTCCCGGACGATGCAGGCGAAGGCCAGGTTGCAGGCGTCGCCGACCCGGAGCCCGCAGCGCATCAGGATCAAGGTGAGCGCACGCCCGTCGGGGGTGTGCCAGCGGTCGAGGTTGGCGCTCTGCTCGACCTGAGCCATCACGTGTTCGGCCAGCCCTCGGGGCAGCCGCTTGTCGGGCCGTGGGAAGTCGTCGGGGTAGAAGGCCGCGTTCGCCGGCAGGGCCGGTCCCCAGTCGTGGCGGCGCATGGCGTGGAAGAACGCGTTGAGCGAACCGATGTCCCGGCTGCGCGAGTGCACCGATCGCATATCGAGAGCGAGGGCGGCCAGATAGCGTTCGAGTACTGCCCGGTCGACGGCGGCGAGATCGCCTGCGGCGACCTGTGGGGCGGCCAGGAATCCGGAGAACCGGTTGAGCGCCAGGAGATCGACGACGGCCTGGTTGACACTGCGGCCGATGCTCAGCCGCCAGCGCACGAACCGTTTGGCCGGCTCGCGCAGCCACGGCTGGGTGATGCGGTCGAAGCGCAACCGGGCCCGGGTGCCGTCGATCCCGAGCCGGCGTAGTTCCCACACATCGCGCGGGAACTCGCTCTCCCAACCGCTGCCGTGGGCGAGATCCTCCAGGTGCGTGTACGCATAGCGCAAGAACGCCAGTTGCCCGTTCTGGCCGTGGCAGGAGCCACGTGTCTCGGCCGCGTAGTACTCGCTCCACCGCTCGATCGGCCATTCCAGCAACGACGCGGTGCCGCTGGCGGCGGCCAGCCGGATCACCGGGCCGGCAGCCGAGCTGTGGGTGTTGACCTGCCGCTCGTCGTGGCGGCACTGCAGCGCGTACTGCAGCTCCAGCCTCAGCTGGCGCTTTGCCTTCAGCGGCCGGAAGTCGAAGCGGTCGTCTCCCGCGGCCTCGCAGCGGCGTACGAACTCCTCGGTCTCGGGGCTTCCGACGGCATACCAGCGGGACTTGTGGTTGTGGCAGAACGGCGACTTCCCCTGGACCCACAGGGCGCAGAACGACAGTCGGCAGACCCGATGGCCATCGTCTTCGACCACGGGCAGGCCCGCCGTCCACTTCTTCCTGCCGGGCATGCCCGCCCGCTCCCAGAAACCGTGGTGGCTCACGCAGAGTCCCTGGCGGGCCGCACCGTAGCGGCACCCGGTGACAGCGCAGGCCGTCAGTTCGGTCCGTCCGACCGGGCCGGGGCCGGGATCGGCGATGAACGCCTCCATGTCCGGGCCCCCGCGTCGCTGCCAGCGGTAGTAGTGGCCGCGGCAGAGCCGGCGGGTGCGGGGCTGGCGCGGGCATCCGGGAACCCGGCAGGATCCCAGGCCGAAGATCAGCTCCCCGGGGGCGGGGATGAACACATCGACGCGGAACTCCGGCCGGACGGCGGCCATAAGCTTGCCCAACAGTCCCGAACCGGGAGCCGGAACGGCAGATGCCATCTCGCTCACGCCCGCACCTCCTGTCCGGTCAGGAATCCGGCGGCCTCCAGAGCGCGGCGGGCGTCCTCGGCGGACAGATGACCGTAAATGTCGATCGTGGTGGCGATCGAGGAGTGGCCAAGGATGGCGCTGACCACCTCGATGGGCACCTTGCGGCGCAGAAGCAAGGTCGCCCGGGTATGCCGGAACCAGTGGGGGTCGAAGTCGGTCCCGGTGTCGCGGCGGAGCCGCAGCACCAGGTCGTAGACGGCCGCGTAGGTCAGCGGACGTCCGTAGGAGCCGCCCCAGAGGTTGACGAAGATGTAGTCGCTGTCCAGGTCGCCGTACTCGCCGTGCAGATAGTCCGCGTAGAGCCGGATCACCTCGGGGCCGATCGGGATCGTGCGAGGAGAAGCGGACTTGGCCCGAGCCCGGTTGTCGTTGACCCGCGGCGTGACCGTCAACTCGCCCTCCGCCGCGGCCAGGTCCTCGTGCCGGAGCCCGAGCGCCTCACCGATCCGGATCCCCGTCTCCCACAGCAGCGCGAACAAGAACCGGTCCCGCAGCCGGGTGCAGGCGTCCAGGATCACCTGGACCTGGGCAGCGGTCAGGATCGTCGGATACGTGCGCGGCGCCTTCAGCTTGATCGTGCGACGCCGCTCGGGCTGGCCGCCGGCCAGGTGATACAAAAACGGCTTCCAGCCTGTGCGTCGCGCACGGACCGGCTGCAGCTCAGTGACGAGATCGCCGAGATCCACACCGTGGCGTGCGTGGAAGACGTACAGACCACTGACCGCGGACAGCTTCCGGTTGACCGTGGTCACCCCGCAGTGATGTTCCGCCGACGGCAGCATCGTGACGCGGCCGTCGCGGCCTGCGGGCGGCAGGCGGAGCCAGGCGACGAACTCGCCCAGGTCCTCCAGCCGGACCTCGCGCCAGTCCAGGCCCCGTCGGCCGAGGAAGACGAACCAGTCCTTCAGATCATGGGCGTATGCCTTGACCGTGTTCGGCGACCGCTCGATGTCGGTCAGATAGGAGAGGTACCGCTCGATCGGCTCGACTATGCCGCCCTCGTCGCCGAGCACGGTCCACGACTCAAGCGACGAGGCGGGCATCAGCACCCGTTGCACCAGCATCAGACCTCCTGGGGAACTGCGTGATGGACGGCGGTAGATAACCACCTCCACCACACAGATCTCCGCCCACCCCAGGCCCGTGCTGCACGTCAAGGACACAGTCCAGAGGACTCAAGAGAAGCTGCAGGAACCGCCGGTCCACCCCGTCCTCCGTGAGATGAGTGATGTAGGAGTGGCGCAGCGAGTGCGGGACGAGTGCACGGGGCAGGCCCAACGCGTCGCGGTAGGCGACGAACCGGGCATTGATTTCTGCGGGCTTGACCCGGCCTCCCCGTTCGGTCAGCCACAAGGCAGGGTGCTCCGTACAGCCGAATCTCGGCCGAACATTCTCGGCGTAGTCCCGCACCGCCTCCACCGCCCAGTCCATCACCGCCAGAACGTTCCGGCGCCTCGGCGGCTGTCCCCGCTTGGCCTTTCCGTAGCGCACGTTCAGCATCCCGTAGCGGCCGAACTGCGGCGCCTTCGCGTTACGGCCGAAATCGACGAGATCGAGCTTCGATGTTTCCGTGCGCCGCAAACCCCAGCCATAGACAACTTTGAACAAGGTCGCATCCCGGTATGCCACGAGCGCGCCCTTGCGTCTGGCGCGCACCGCACGATCGACCTGCTCATCGGCATAATCGAGGAACCGCTGCAACTCCTCGCGGGTGAAGGGCCGGGCTTCCGGATCACCCTCATAGCCGTTCAGATGAGCGATCGTGTTCCACTCGTGGCAGATCGCCACCGGATGCGTTCCGAACTCCGCCTCACACGCCTCCGCCCACCCATAACGTGCATCGGTCACATACTCACTGAACAAACGCAGCTCGCACTGGTACGCACGCACAGTGGACGGAGCCAGATGCCTCTCCCCCATCAAGGAGGCCGACCACTCATCCACGTGAGCCGGCGTCCACACCCAGGGGTACTCGTTCGTGAACTCCAGGAAGCGTTGCACGGTCCGCTCCCGCGCTTCGACCGTGTCCGCTTTCAGCCCGCGCGCGGCCTGCTGAGCACGCCATCCCCGCAACATCGCCTCCACCATCGCGTCCTGCGGCCGCAACTGCACCACGCCAGCGACCAGCTCCAGATGCGCGGCACCGGCAAGATCGCTCCTGCGTCGAGAACCCACTCCCAGGACCTCCCGTCTCCTGGGCAAATCCTGCATCAGACGGGATCAAACCTTCAACTGCCCTGATAAACAGCCGGGTTCGGAGTAGCGTATGAAGGCTTAGCAGCGCCATAGCGACCTCACGACCTGCGACAACTCACCCACCTAATGCAATACCCAAGGGTCGCCGTACCAGGTGGTGTGCGTGGACGTGACCGACACCCACTTCCAGGCCGCGCAGCTCCTGGGTGCGGAGGGGCGGTCGGACGAGATGCGCGGGGCCCGGCTCGCAGCGCTGCAGACCGCGTTGGTGAAGGCGTCCGCGGAGGAGAACTTCCGGCGCACGCTGGTCTTCCACCATGTCGTGAAGGAGGCCGAAGCCTTCGCGGCCGGCCTCCCGAACGTCGCCGCGCAGCTGCACGCCAGCGACCCCGAGCTGTACCCGGCCACGATCTGGGCCAACTGGCTGTGCGGCGAGCACAAGCCGCTCCACCGCCGCCGCGTCCTGGGTGAGTTCGCCGACGGCATCGCAGGCGACGGCACGGTCGTGGAGAAGGGCTACCTGGGGTCCGTGAAGGTCCTCGGGGAAGGCGTCGACACGAAGAACTGCGACTCCGTCTACTGGGCGGATGTGCGCGGCTCCATGCCCGACCTGGTCCAGGCCGTGGGGCGGGCGCTGCGGGTGCAGCCCGGCGAGGGCAAGATGGCGTCGCTCGTGGTGCCGATCCTGCTCGGGCCCGGCGAGACGGCGGACAACATGCTCACGTCCCGGGCGTTCGGCGGCTTGGCGAAGCTGCTGGAGGCGCTGAGGGCGCACGATGCGCGGATCGTGGAGACGCTCGCGGAGCAGCAGGCCCCGAGCCGCTACAAGCCCGTGAGCAAGGACGAGAGCGGGAAGAGCACGGGCGGGAGCGGCGACGGCTCCGGGGGCGTCGTCAGCGCCCCCGCGAAGGCCCTGTTGAAGTTCTCTGTGCCGCGCGACCCGGCCGCGCTCGCGGCGTTCATCAACCTGCGCGTCCTCAACCCGGAGCACGAGCACTGGCGGCGCGGGGTAGAGGCCGCCGTGATCTTCGCCCGCGAGCACGGCGACCTGCGGGTGCCGTTCACGTACCGCGTCCCCGAGGGCGAGGAGGCCGAAGGGGTGGGGTGGCCGGCCTCGCTCGCCAACTTCCCCCTCGGGCAGTGGACCGCCGACGCCCGCCGCTTCTACGCCCGCGGCGACATGGACGAAGACCGCGTCGACCAGCTGGAGAAGCTCGGCATGGTCTGGTCGCACTACGACGTCGCCTGGGAGGAAGGTCTGTCGGCAGCGCGTGGGTGGGCCTCCGAGAACGGCCACCTCCTGGCGCCGCTGGACGCCGCCCACCAGGGCTACAAGGTGGGCATCTGGCTGAAGAACGCCCGCGCCGCCGCCCGGCACGCCCAGGAGCTTGAACAGCGCCAGGCCGAAGGGCTCCCCGTCCAATCATGGACCGGGGCGATGTCACCGGAGCGGCACGAGCAGCTGGAGGACATCGACCCGTCCTGGTGCCCCACCTGGCCGGTCGAATGGCAACGCGCCTTCCACCTCACCCGCCTCCACCTCGAAGAGGTCGGAAGCGAACTGCCCACCGAACCCGGCGTCGTCGTGCACCAGGGCGAAGACCTCGGCCGGTGGGTCCGCGCCCAGCGCCACGGCTGGGACAAGCTCACCGGCGTACAGCAGTGGATGTGCGAACAAGTCCTCGGCATCACACCCGCCAGCGAGGACGAGAAACCCAAGCCCCGCACCAGCCAGGCCGACAAGTGGGCGCTGCACCACACCGCCGCCCAGCAGTTCTACCAGCGCGAAGGCCACCTGAAGGTGCCGCGCAAGCACATCGAGCCGGTGCTCTCCGAGGACGGCCGGGAGCTTCAGTTCCGCCTGGGGGCATGGGTCAGCAACCAGCGGAGCAGGGCCGCCACGCTGACGCCGGAACGGGTGGAGCAGCTGTCCGCCATCGGAATGCGCTGGGCATAGGGGGCTCGCGTGTTCCATTCCCGCTTTCGTATGCCTTCGTTGATCAGTCTGAGAAGCTGTGTCCTCTTTGCGCAGGTCGGAGCGCTCAAGCTGGAGAGGGCGTCGTCAGCTTCCAGTACGTCTTACCGTTCGGCGAGGTCGCGGATGGTGGCGGTGCCGGACCGGACGATCCAGGTGCCGCTGCCGGGCGGGGTTTCGTCCGAGCGGGCCTTGAGGCCTTCGACGTCGATGGCTGGCGGCCACTGTGTGGTGTGTTCGGACCAGTGGATACCGCTGAGGTCGATGCCGGTCAGGTCGGCGTTGCGCAGGTCGGTGGTAGTGAAGTCGTCCAGGAGCGCGTGCAGCGAGTCCTTGTCGAGGGCGGGGGGCTCCCGGCGGAGTGCCAGGCCGATGGCCCGGCCAACCTCGGCGGTACGAATGTCGACGATGATGCCGATGGCGCGGGCGCCGTCGAGGTCGAGGGCGAGGGCGCCGTCGAGGTCGAGGGCGAGGTCGAGGTCGCGGGCGCGGGCGCGGGCGCGGTCGAGGTCGAGGTCGCGGGCGCGGGCGCGGTCGAGGTCGCGGACGAGGTCGCGGGCGAGGTCGCGGGCGCCGTAGAGGCCGCGGTCGCGAGCGAGGGCGGCGTAGAGGTCGCGGACGAGGTGGCGGGCGAGGCCGATGGCGAGGTCGAGGTCGCGGACGAGGTGGCGGGCGAGGTGGCGGTCGAGGTCGCGGTCGAGGGCGTGGGCGAGGTTGCGGGCGAGGTCGATAGTGCGGGCGCGGGCGAGGTCGCGGTCGAGGTCGCGGTCGAGGTCGCGGTCGCGGTCGAGGTCGAAGCTGGCTGTTTTGACGTCGGGGTTGTTGCGCAGGGTCATGCGGTCTGCGGGACTGAGCGCGCGGAGGAGTTCCGTTGCGTCGGTGTGGTGGTGCGGCGTGTCCTGTGTGTCCGCCGGTGGGGTCAGGGGGGCGGGGAGGATGGCGGCAAGGCCTGCTTCGGTGTCCAGGATGGTGTCAAGGTCGTCTGTGGCGGTGTCGTAGCGGGAGTGGAGGAGGATTTCGCGCAGACCTGCTTCGGCGTCGAGGAGGTCGTCGAGGGCGCGGGTCAGGGCGTGCTGGTGCTGGGTGAGCCAGTGGTGCGCGGCCTGGTCGTGGACGTTGGGGTGGCGGGTCACTGGTCCTCCTCCCGTGCCTTGAGGTAGGCGGCTGCGGTGCGGCGGGCCTTTTTCAGGTTGGCGCGTACGTTCTCGGCCAGCAGCCCCAGGTGGTCGGCGATGTCGGTGGGGGTGAAGCCTGCCAGTGTCCAGGCCATGGCCTGGCGCTGCTTCATCGGCAGGCTGCATAGCAGGGGTAGCGCGTCGTGCCGGGCCTCCCATTCCGCGATAGCGTCGGGCCGGGGCACCAGGGAGGTGGGTTCAGGTACGTAGTCGACAGGTTCTTCGACGGAGGCGACCTTGCGCACGAGCGCGCGTGAGGCGGCTTTGTGGACCCAGGCCTTCGGATGAGTGATGTGCTCCCAGTTCCGGTAGGCATCGGTCATGACTTCCTGGGCAATGTCCGCGGCCACCTGAACGCCGGCGCCGTGGTTGATCAGGAAGCCGGTCAGGGGTCGGATGTTCTCGCGGTAGAAGGCGGAGAACTCCTCGTCCGTCTGCTGCCGGGCGCGCTGGCGTTGGCCGGACGGGCCGGGGGGTGCGGGCGTGGCCGCAGGTCGGTCGGCGCTGTTTGCCGGGTCATGGTTGCTCACGCTGCCTGGTCCTCCCCTGGAACCGGAGTGCGGGTGATCTTCACTTGCAGGCGGTGGCCGTCGCTGTCCCGGTCATCGAGCTCGACCTGGCCGTTCAGGGCCACCGTCTCGGTGACCTGAAGAAGGTATCGCTGCCGCTGCTGTTCACGGCGTGCCCGCCAGCGCAGGCGGATCCAAAGTGCCAGCAGCGTGCAGGCCTTGGCGATGACGGTCGAGACGATGACGGCCGTGGTCGGGTCCATCAGGGATCCCCCCTGCTCGTACTACGGGCCCGTCCTTGAGGCCGGGCAAGAGTTAAGGGGGCGAGGAGCTCATGATCGTGAACTCGTGGGCCGGACAATTGGTCCCGCGGGCCTTCGAACGCTTCCCGGGCGGCCGGATCCCCATGCGCGGGTCAGAAGCTGTGCCGGACCCACCCGGCGCGTACCGTCCTCCAGCCGCTCGACCCGGATGACGGACACCCCGTCCAGGTCCAACAGCAACGTCGTATCGTTGACCATGCCCGTGGCTCCCAGATGATCGTTCTGCCTCAAACACAGAAATGATCACCCAGGACCACGGGCTTCCTGCATCCAGGACCGACAACCACTCATTCGGCATTGACAGTGACGGGAAGTCAGCGCGTACACCTACACGCACCGCTTAACTTCGAAGACCCCGTATCGACGCAGCGGACCGTCTGCGGCGAGCTTCGATGCCTTGGGCCGTGACCGGCTCTCGGCCCAGGCCCGCTGGGCCCGGTGCGGCCGATAGACGCCGTCGACCGCCCGGGCGTCGATCTCCCGCTTGACCGTGGACGCCGGTCGCCCCAGAGCCCGTCCGATCGCCCGCAGCGAATGGCCGGCCCGGTGCATGTCAGCGATCGTCTCCCGCTCGGTCACGTTCAAAAACCGGGGGTGCAGCCGCGCGTCGACCGCCGCGAGGGACGGCTGGGTCGTGGCGGCGACGGGTAGTGGTCACACCGGTCTTGTAGTCAATCAGGCGGCCGTCAGCGCGCAGGCGCGAGTGGCCGATCTGCCGGATGCCCTGGTCCCAGTCCTCGGCGGTGCGCTCGTGGACGCCGGCCTGCGCGGCGGCATCGCGGCGTCGGACTCCGGCCGCACGCAGCCGCTCGTACTCCGCCCGACCGGGATGCCCGGGCCTGCGAGGCTTCCCGCGACCGCGGACACCGGCCTGACCGGCCCATCCGAACGCCGTATTGCGGTTCACTCCGACTGCGCGAGCGGCAGCGGTGATGCTGCCGTCCTCCCGATCCAGTGCCTCGAAGAACCTCGCCTTCAGCACCTCAAAAACCCATGATCCCCGCAACTCCCTGAACTCCAGGGTGTTGCGGGGATCAGTAGAACCGGCCAAACCCGGCGGGGCATCGCCTTGCATATTTCGGAGACGCCAAGGTGGAAGGCGGAGAATCCCTGTGCTCAGTACATGGATTTCGCGTCCAACTATCAAGCGCTAACGGGGCCCACGAGCGGGACCCGTCACTTGACCAGGTGACACCTCAACCTTCAGCGCTACTCACTGCAGAACGACAGCGCTGAACCAGCCCGTTCTAACCTCTCCGAGAACTCCACCACGGGCCAGTTCACGACAAGATGACAAGACATCCTCCCGAGAAATATCAAGTCCGTTATCCAAGCTCTCAATGAAGCGAATCACTCGCCAATCATCGAAGACTTCCGACCCATCCGGCAGAAAGTCGACATCTACTTCCCTGCCCTCCTGATCGACCATCCTGCAACCGATTCCATGAACCGCGTAGTCCACACCGTCACGCGAGGTACCACGTCGATCCATACCGCCACGCCTGACCAGCGGAATCACGTCAGAAAGCGTTTTCAGTGCTGGATAACTGGTGACCATCGACTGCCTCACCGACGCCAGTGCTGAGACGAAGTCGAGCACGCATTCACGTGCGGGTGCATTCACCATGGTCATCTCCGCTTGTACTTATTTGTCAGGCTATCCGGTCTGACATTCGCCCATGCGGCAACGACGTCGTCTGCACTCTTGTATCCGTACTCTTGGAGCCGTTCCAGGGAAATATTCGTGTAGGGAACTTCTATTCCAGCGCGCTTGGCGGCAGCTACTCGATGATGGCCGTTGATTACATATCGCGATCCACCATGCTCGAACACCTCGATCGGGTCTCCTTGCCACCCGTTCTCCTTCATGTCCTTTGCCAGCTTGTCGACATTCTTGATCGAAGCATTCCCCGATAGACCCTCAGTACGACTCAGCGAATACGGGTCGGCGATCCCGCAGCTTGAATTGTGCACAAGGACCGGAGTCTGTCCCGCCAGCACATAGTACGTGTGCAGGTCGTCGACGGTGAGGTTGTAGGTCCGTGCATGCTTAGTGAAGGCGCGGTTGCCTGCCACGGCGACCGTGGTGCCATCATCCGTGAGCAGGGTCATGCCGGGCTTGAGGTTGCCGGCTTCGACCCAGCGATGCTCGGATGCCACCCAGAAGGGATGTTCGTGCGTGGCTGTGAGCTTTTTCGTTCCCTCGTCGGTCGCGATGGCGAGTTCGTTGAAATGCTTATCGTCCTCATTGACGATAAGTCGGGTGACTTTACGCTTTCCGGTCTTCCCTGTTTCCGGGTCGGTCGCAAGAACTTGATCACCGGGTTTGATGTCTTCGATGTCCTTTGTGGAGCCATCAGCCATCAAGACATCAGTTCCGGCGAGGAAGCATTTGCATCCGCTCAAGGCTTTCGCTATTGCGCCGGATTCCCCGTTAGCTGCGATCGAACCCGCTGCGGCTCTTCTGGCTAGTGCCCATTCCATTCCCGCACCAACGAGGTAGAGCCCGACGGTGACGGCTGCTTCGCCGCAATTCTTGCCCTTGACGATGCATCGCCCGACGACCTTGATCCCGAACGGGTCGTCGCCGACTTCCAGCAGGCCGGCTTTCTGTGCGGTGCCGCAGAAGGCAGTGTATTCGGAGCTGGGCGTGTTACTGAAACAGTTGTTCTTGGCCCATTTCTCTATCCGGTAGCCATATGTGTCCTGGTTCTGGTAACCGGCTGCATAGTTGCCCAGCTCTTCGTATCGGGGCACTCGGATTCCGTCGATCACCGGCTGGCCGTCTTCTGATGTGGTTCCACCGCCACCGCTGGCTGTTCCGCCGGTGCTACCGCTGCCGCTGCCGACGTGCTCCTGGGGCGGGGCGTTCACTCCCGCATCTCCGCCGTTGGTCGGCATGCAATGGCCGTTGCCGGGGTCGACACAAAGCCCCGTGGGATCAGATGTAGTAGTGGGGTTCTGGTTGGCGTAGCTGTAGCCGTTGAGGGCTTGGTGCTGGTCGAGGGAGAGGATGGGGTCGACGCTGATGAACTGGCCGGTGCCGGGGTCGTATTCGCGGGCGCCGATGTGGGTGAGGCCCGTTTTCGAGTCGGCGGGTTTGCCGAGGAAGGCCTTGTCGTCGGGCCAGGTGGTGGGCTTTGTACCCCGTGGGGCGCCGAACGGCGTTGTGTAGCGCTTGGTCGGCGCCAGCGTGGTGGCGTCGATGGCGAGGCTGCTCGTGCCGTGGTGGTCGGCGGCGAGGAAGTTGAGCTTGGTGCCGGTGGTGCCCGCGATGGCGGTGCGGACGGCGATGGTCTGGCCTGCGGCGGTGTAGTTGCGGGTGCCGGACAGGGTTTTGGTGGTGCCCTTGGTGGTGAGGCGGATTTCGGTGCCGCCGAGGTAGAGGACGGTGTCGCCGTCGGCGGTGGTGTTGCGGCGGATCAGGAGTTCGCCGGACGCGTCGTAGAAGTAGCTCGTACCTGTGGCGGGTTTGGTGCCTGCGGCCGGTTCACTGCTGCCGGCGAGTTTGCCTTCGGTGTTCCAGGTCAGGGTCTGCCGGGCCTGGGTGCCGGGGCGGCTGGTGGTGTTGCCTGCGGGGTCGTAGGCGTAGGTGGCGGCTTTGGCGCCGGTGGTCTTGGCGAGCGGGTGGGGCTGACTGGTCGGGGTGCCGTAGGTGTAGTCGGTGATTTTGTTGCCCGAGGTGGTGTGCTCGGTCTCGGACTTACGCTGCCCGGCGGCGTTGTAGGTGTAGCCGGTCCAGTACGGGGCTGCGCCGTCGAGGTTCGCGGTGGTGCGGCCGCTGGCAGCGCAGTCGGCGGTCTTGGGGGTCCAGGCTTCGGTCAGGCGGCGGTGGCCGTCGTAGGTGAAGCACTGGTTGTCGGTCTTCTCGGTACCGCCGAGGGTGCTGTTGTCGAAGATCTTCGTGACGTTGCCGGCCTGGTCCTGCGTGAAGGCGAGGTCCTGCAGGCGGTATCCGTGGATGTCTGATTCGACGAAGGAGTTCTTCAGACGGCGAGTGCCCTGCTCGTAGGCGTAGTTGAGGTAGAGCTTCTTGGTGGACGTCGGGTCGGTGGCGAGGTCAAGGCGCATCAGGTCGCCCAGCGGGGAGTAGAAGCCGCCTTGGAGAAGGCCCTTGGACGTCTGCTGCAGGCCAACGCCCGTGAAGTTGTACCCGTTCTCCACGACCTCGGATGGAAGACCGGCCACGGCCGGGCTGGTGGATGAAGCGATGCTGCCGTCGAGGAAGTAACTGGTGGAGAACGACAGGGTCTGCGGGACGCCGGCGGCGACCAGGGGTTCCTTGGTGCTGTCGGGGAGGATCAGCTGGCTTCCGGTGACCTGGTAAAGGTTGTCGTAACCGGTGACCTTGCTCGTGTAGGCCTTGCCGGTCAGGCCCCCGTCGTAGCGGACAGCGGTGTCCTGCTGGCCCTTCCTGAGCGTGTCGAACGTCCAGGCAGCGAGCTTGGTGGCGTCCGTCTTGGTGCCGTCCCACAGGCCGGTTTTGCGGCCGAGAATGTCGTACTCGGAGACGAGTGTCTTGCTGCGGGCCACGTCAGTGGTGCTGATGGCCTGGTCGAGTTCATTGAAGGCCGTGGTCGATTTGCCCTTGTCCGGGTCAGTCGCTTCGATGGGGCGGCCGAACAGGTCGTAACTGTATGTCCACTTGGCCTGGTCAGGGCCGGTGACGGTCTCCTGCTGGCCGGCCGGGGTGTAGGTGAAGGCGGTCTTGGTGACGTCGCTGCCGGAGGGCTGCGTGCCGCCGTATTCACGGCGTTCGGTGGCCTGGCCCAGCGCGTTGGTGACCACGGCGGTGGCCTGTCCGCCGGCCGGGGCGCTGCTGGCGACGGTGTCGCCGGTATAGGTGGTGTCAGTGGTCCAGAGCGGGACGTTGTAGCTCTGGGTGACAGTGGTGGTCGGGCGGGCTGCGCCGTCGTAGGTGGTGACGGTCTCGATGGGGGCCTGGCCGCCGTCGATCTGGACCATGGTGCCGGACGGATTTGTAGCGTTGGCCCAGATGTCGCTCGAGGCCTTCACCGCAAGTCCGCGCTCGTCGTAGACGGTCTGCGCGATGACGCTGCCACCGGACGGCGAAGGCGTCTGCACCTGCCGGGGGCGCAGGAGCGAGTCGAAGATCTCGTACGTGGTGTTGTAGCCGGAGCCGTTACCGCGGGCCGTGGCAGTCGAAACCCACGGCAGGCCCGAGGCGGTGACGCTGTAGGTGTAGACGTAGTTGGCGGGTGCGTTGAGCACCCTCAGGCGGTTGGGCAGCCACACGCTGCTGACCCGGCCGAGCGCGTCATACGTCGACTCGGTGACCTTGCCGTTCGGGTCGGTGACCATCGTGGCAGCGCCGGTGGCGAAGTCGACCAGCGTGGTGGTCTTGTAGAGCTTGGCATCCTCCACCGACGACGACGTCAGCGGCCCGGCGGCCACCGGGTTGTAGGTCGTCTTCGCGGTGGTGGTGTCGTTGGTGTCCTTGACCGTCAGCAGACGGCCCAGCACGTCATAGCTGGTGGTGGCCGTCTTCTGCCAGACCGGAGAATCGTCCGTGCCATAGGCCTTGGCGCGGCCCGTCCACAGCGGCTCCCCCTTGGTTGGGGTCTGGGTGCCCGTCCAGGTGGTCGTGTCGTAAGCGATCGCAGTGTCGGAGATGACGTCACCGGGGCGCTTCGCATCAACTGGCAGGTCAAGAAGCGCGTCCGTGGTCGCACAGGGCTTTCCTACCGTGCGGGTGCGGGAGGCCAGGGAGTTGATGCCGAGGGTGTCGTTGCGGGCGTACCAGGTGCGGGTGCACGTCTCGTCGCCGCTGACTGCGTCGTCGCCCTTGTCCTCGGCCGTCTCAGCCATGCCATACGCGTCGAACGTGGTCGCCGTGGAGCGCACCCGATCGTGCGGGGTGCCGCTGGTGGTGACGTTGGTGCGGGTATGCGTGGCGGCGGTGCGGACGAAGTACGCCTCGGTGTCGGCGTAGGACTTGTGCTGGGTCGCGGTGCGCTTGGACCAGGGATCGTTGACCGTGCCGGAGACTTCCTGAGCTCCGTTGTAGGTGACGCTTTCACGGGTGAACCCGGCGTACTGGTCGGCATCGGCGATCCCCGCGGCCTTGATGCCGCCGGCTGTGACGCTCTTGCGCTGGTCCGGGTCAGGGGTCTTGCCGTCCGTGCCGAGGACCCGGTCGCCGTTCATGCCGCGCATGTAGACGTTGACCGTCTTGGACTGGGTCTTGCCCGGCAGACCAGTTATGTGCGTGACCTTTTCGAAGCCCCGCCAGATCGACCAGGTGCGTTCCTTCTCCTTGGTGAACGGGTCGTCGTTGTAGTGCCAGGCCCCGCCACCGGAATACGTGTAGGTGTGCTGCACGGCCAGTGCGCCCCCGTATGCGTCCTTCGCGGAGACGACCTCAACCGGGTACTTGTGGAACCAGTCCAGGACCGGGTCCTTCTCCCCATTCGGAGACCAGTACACCGGGTAGCAGCGGCGGGTGTTGGTGTCGACCTTGGGCATGGTCTGCCCGGCCAGGCAGTCGGCCTGCATGTAGGAGACGGTGGTCTGCCCGCCGGTCTCGGAGGTGATGGCCTTCAGGCGGGGCTTGGTCAGCGGCAGGATGTCGTCGGTGGCGCCGTCGACCCGGTTGGGGCGGGACTCGTGATCGAACTTGACCGGGTCGAGCGCGAGGTCGGTGCCGCGCTTACCGGTGTGCCGGATCTCGTCCAGCCACAGCGTCTGGTCGGTGGAGTCTCCGGTGTCACCGGGGTCGAGGTACTGCTGCTTCAGCTCCCAGGAATCCACCGACGCGAAACCGGGGGTGGCGGCCGCCGCATCCCACGCCTGGGTGGCGATACCGGTCATCCGCTTACGGGTGTAGAAAGAGGGGCCGGTGTTGCCGGTGCACTTCTGATCCGCCTTGCACTCCGCGTCGAACGGCACATCGGGCCAGTTGTCACGGGTCGCGTCGGTCAGCGAGCCACAGCCGGTCCCGGCGGCCAGGCAGCGCTCCGCGTAGCCGAAGACGACTTTGTCCGACGCGGCCGGGGTGGCGGAGAACAGGGCGCCGGCGCGCTGCCCGTAGCGGATCTCTGCCAGGTAGCCGCCGCGGGTGTAGGCGGTGCCGTTGTTGTCGTCGCCGAGCATGTCGTAGTGGTTGAGCTCAGCCTCGTACCAGTAGGACATGGCGTTTTGGTGGGTGTCTTCGACGTAGTCGAGGTTCCACCGCCAGGCCTGCGTCTTGGACCGGCCGGAGAAGCTGGAGCCATCCGCGTAACCGGGCTCGCCCGCATCGTCGCCGAAGACCGGCACGGTCCATACCGAGTTGGTGCGGTCGGTAGCTCCCGCGCCGTCGAGCTTGTTGAGGCCGAAGACATACTTCGTGCCGTCGCCGGTGGTGACGGTCCAGTGCTCGCCGTTGTCGTCACCGTTGTCCGCGCCCGTGGCAACGGTCACCGTGGAGGCGTCGTCGTTCTTCAGCCGCCACTTACCCGTGGTGTCGTCCTTGACGAGCTCGGTGGCCTTGCCGTTGAGGACGAGGGAGGCGTTGTCGTACTTCCAGCACAGGTCGAATTTGTCGGTCTGGCCGTCGTCGTCACAACTGCCGTACTTGCGCTCGACGTAGGACGAGGTGATGTCGAAGCCCTCGCCGATCACCGTGCCCTGGTTGTTCGTGGACGCGGTACGGCCATCCACGCTGCCCGAGTCGTAGGAAATGGCCAGGTCTGGCCCGGGGCCGGCCGCGGACGGCGGCACACGCAACGGGTAGGACCACGTGAACGTGCCCGCGGAACCACCCGCCTCCCACGTCGACGACGCAGCGAGCGGGGTGGCCTTGTAGTCACCGCCCCCGGACTTGGTGCCCGCCGCGAGCGCCAGGACCATGGTCTGGCCGGCAGAGGGGGCAGTCGCGGACCTCGCCACCATGCCCTGCACCGCGCTCGGCGCGGTACCCGCCACCATGCCCGGCGCGGTACTCGGCGCGGTACCCGCCACCATGCCCGGCGCGGTACTCGCTGCCGTGCCTGGCGCGGTGCCCGGCGCGGTACTCGCTGCCGTGCCTGGCGCGGTGCCCGGCGCGGTGCCCGGCGCAGCTTTGAAGGCCAGTTCGGTGCTGAGGTCTTGCTTCGTGCGGTGGTTGGTGAACTCGACCGGTGTGCGGGTACGGCACTTCGCTACGGTCGGGTTGCTGAGCGCGCAGTCGGGCAGGCGCAGGACCTGCAGACGGCCGGCCCAGTCACCGCCGTAGGCGGACGCGAACGCCGCATAGTTGATACCGAGTGCGGCCTGTCCGCCCGTGGTGGGGCCCGTGACGGTCACAACGATGCCCTTGACGCCCAGCGCGGCAGACTTGTTCTGATCCAGAACGTTGACCACGACCGAGCCGGCGAGGGGGGGCCTTGGTTTGCTCCCGTTTTTTCCCTTGGCAGGCTTCGGGTGGCCCAGGGTGACCGGCAGCATTCCCGGAGCGGCCTTCGCCGCACCCGTGGACGGCAGCGTCAGGGTGGACTGCCCGGCCGATGGCCACGTGACGGTCTTCGCCCGGTCTTTCGTGGCGCGGGCGATCTCCTTCTTGTCGGCCGCCGCGGCCGTCTTCACGACTGCGGCGGTCTTGTTGTCCACCCTCGCGGTGAACGGCGACACCTTGACCGACGTGAACTTCGGCAGGGCTGACGGGCCCAGCGGATCCGGCTCAGCAGCCCACGCGATCGGCGTCAACAGGCCCGGCACCATCGCGAACCCGACAATCGCGGCGATCCGCCGCGTCCACCCTCTCCTCGCGCCGGACGCGCGTGCGCCCGTGCAGCCAGACCTACCGAAGTTCGTCATGTCCCGCCCCTGGTGTGTGCGACCCGTCCGGGCCGCGGCTTATGCCCCGGCCGGGGGGCCGGGTTCATGCGTGTGCTTGGGGCAGGTCCGGGCGCTCATGCCGGCCCGGACCTGCAGTACTACGTGAGCGCTAGGCGCCAGATTCCTGCGTCTGGGCCAGGACCTGAGCGCCTGACATGGCACCGGTCCAGACCCGGAGCTTCTGCAGGGCACCGGGCAGGTAGTGGGCTGTGGTGCCCGCGGTGGTGCCCCGGCCGGCCGACAGCTCACCCGTCCCCTGTTGGGCGGCGGTGAAGGAGTTCGTATCGCCCGAGTCGTTCATCGACTCAGCTCCGATAAAGAGGTGCAACTCGCCGTAACTGTCAGCGCTGCCCTCAGTCCGGCGGGCCTGCGCGTCGAAGACACCCGTGACATCGACAGACGCGCCTGTCGTGTCAGCGAAGCCATTGAGCTGTGCGACCTCGGCCGACTGGACCACCAGGCCCGTGCCGTCGACGGCGGTGCGAGTGAACTTCCACTGGTAGACCTCCTCAGCAGGCTTAACGACCCACAGGGCCCAGGAGGATTCCCCGCCGGTGCGCTGTCCGGCGACCTGTGCCTGGTAGCCGACAGGCTTCGCCTGGAGGTTGAGCTTGTTCAGGCTGACCTTGGCGGAGACGGTGAACGAACCGGTCTCGTCCACCACTGGGCCGGTCGCGGCTGCGTAGCCGGTGGTGCCGTTGAGGACAATGCCTTGCTCCGCGTTCAGCGTCGCGCCGCCTGCCAGTGTCAGGTTCGGCCTCTTGTACAGCGAGGTGTCCTGAACCGTGGTGCCGCTAGCGGCGGTTGCATCCCAGGACGCCGCGAGGGCGGTGGCCTGCTCGCTGTTCTCGGTCAGGTTCGCCTCGTCCGCGATGAGCGGGCGCCCCTGGGCCCGCTGCCACACCGCCAACTCGTCGATGCGGCCCATGAAGTACTCACCGGCCTTGGAAGCCCCGACCCTCATGTCCTGCGCTGAGGTCCACGGCGCATAGGCAGGGTTCACGCCGGCCAGCACGACGCCCGTCGCGGGCCCTTGGGGGCGGCCGTTGACGAACAGCTGGATGGTGTCGTTTGCCTTGTTCTGGTCGCCCTTGGTGTCGAACACGCCGGTCAGGTGCGTCCACACCTTGGTGGGCGGGTTCGTCGTGTCCGCAAGGGCACTGACGTAGACCGGGGTGGCGGAGTCGGCCACGGCCCGGTCGAACACCCATTTCTTCTCAGAGCCTGAATAGGACAGGTTGAACGCGGCCGAGGTGTAGGCGCCCGGAGCGGAAGCAACCACCCTCGTCTTGTTCGCATCGGTCAGCATGACCCATGCCGAAACCGTGAAGGACTTGGCGGTGTCTACTGGGGCGCCGCCCTGGGTCGAGGCATAGCCGATTTGCTGCGCGGGATCCGTGACGTCGTCGTTGAGGCGCAATGAATGGTCATCGATGCCGCGGCGTCCCTCGGGCCCCCAGGTTGCGGCCTTGCCCGCCTGCTGGTGCAGCTCAATGGGATGACGAGTGGTGCCGTCGGTCGCGCTGTCGGTGACGCCGTTGAAATGCCAGCGTCCGACCGCCCCATCCGGCTGCTCCACCATGAATTCGAAGGTCGAGGCTGGGCCGTAGCGGTTGCGGACATCCTTGGCCTCAACGGTCAGTATCGTAGAGCCCGCTACAGGCGGCGTCACATCGGTGACGGTGACGACGTCCCCGTTCGCGTCGACAGAGGGAACCTCTTTGGCACCTGACTTGGTGGACAGGGACCAGCGGTAGCCGGTGATGTCCGGGTCGGTCGTGTCGCTTGCGTCTTCGGGATTGGGTTTGAACGTGAAGGAACCGGCCTTGCCCGGCTCCCCGCAGCCCACGTCCGCACACGCCGCGTTGTATGGCGCGCCCGGCTCGATCACGGGTGCCTCGGGCGCGTCAAGGTCGATCTTGAAGTAGCACCAGTGGGAGTAACCCGAGGAGATCGCTGTGGTGACACCCTCGTAGGTCCAGAATGACTGGGTGAGCACTTTGAAGCGGTACAGCGTGGCGTCGGCGCCACCGGCCAGGCTCACCTTCTCCAAATCACCGTTCACGTCGTAACCCGCGGTCGGTTGGTTGACCTGCCAGGCGTCGACGAAGCTACTCCCTGTGTTCCTCTGGACGAAGAAGTGGGAACGCAGGGACCCCTTCTCCGAGTCATTGGCCGGCGTCTGCAGGGTGCGGACCCTGCCCTGCAGTGTGGGATCCACACGCGTGGCGATGTCGGGGGCGTTCGCGTCAACGGAGCAATGTGCGATCGCGCCGTCTCCCGGAATCGCGCCGACGTTGATCGGGTATCCGGGCTTGAGGACATAGACGACCTGCAGTTCCGCGTTCTCCTTGAACCGCTTCCAGGCGTCCGGGTCACTCTCGTTCTTGGCGCGCAGCATCAGCGTCAGCCGGGAGAAGTTGCCGTCGGCGAACGAGCGGACCGTCTTGGTCAGGTTCTCGTCCGGCTCACTCGCACTGTCGTTGAACTCGACCCACGAGTCCGGCTGGGCGGGCGAGCAGTTGTCGCCCCGGCCCGCCGAAACGCTGCGGTCGCCCATCAAGTCAAGCTGCGTAGGGCCCGGCCAGCGCGTAGCGCTGGAGATGTTGTTCGTGCGCCACAGGTCCACATCGTGCGCACTGCACGAGAACGACCATGTCTCATACGCACGGAAGGTGGCATCGATGACGTACTTGCCGGACAGCTGGGCCGGGGAGAACTCGAAGTACATGCGGTTGGTGTAGTCCGTGCCGCAGTACCACGGACCCAGGTGGCTGCAGTTGCCAACACCAAGGTCTCCGTCGAAGTCCCAGAAATGGTCCCCGTCCGAGGACAGCACCGTCTTCTCCGAAACACCCAGTCCGAAGGAGGGGTCGATGTAGACCGGGTAGACGGTGTCCTTGCCGCGCAGCAGCGTCAGGTTCGGCTCAACCGCGACCGCGCCGTCTTCGACCTGTACTGGGAGTTCCGCGCTGGCGTCGTCGTGGTCCGGCCGGGCGGCCTCCGGATCTCCGTCCACCGCGGCGGCCGGCTCATCCGGCGACTCCGTACGGAGCATCTGCGGCTGCGCCCCGGCACCCGCGGTATCACCCGTGGAGTCCCACATCAGGCCGGCCGGGCCGGTGAGCACGTTGTTGCCGTCGCCGTCCACGGCGCGCAGTCCCCCACCCGCACCGGGCAGGATGTCCAGTTTCTCGCCCGACGCGGTGAGCTTGACCTGCTCCAGATCAGAGCTGGCCGCAGCCTCAGCGGACTTGACCACCAGCACCTCGCGATAGCCAGTGGCCGTCGCCGTCAGCTGCAGGTCGACGCCCTTGAACACCTCGGGGTAGGTCGCCGTCGCCCCGTCCAGCGTCGGCTCCGGCAGCGCCTGCGGCCAGCCCAGCTCGACCGCACCCTTCGACGTGGCCAGCCGGATCAGATCCTTGCCGCTGCCGCCACCGGCGAACGACAAGTCCACCACGGCAGCCTTCGGACCCACCGAGCCATCCGCACGCCGAACCAGCGTCACATCCACACTGCGCCACGAACCGTCCCCGGACTTCACCCGCTGAGGCGTCGTTGACTGCGTCAGCGTGAACGTACCGTCCGGATTCGCCATCGTCTGCGCATACGGCGTCCTCTCAGACATGACCTCCACCGGCTCACCCGTCGCAGCGGCCAGCGCCGCCGCGCTCTGCGCCGACGCCGGCGCCCCGGCCGGCACTTGCGCCGTGGCCTGACCAGCCAACGGCTGCAGCACCGAGGCCACGATCGCCGCGGCTGTCACCACGACTGTTCTGCGGCGCGCACGACGCCACACCCCACCCCTCAAAACCCCACCCCAGGTCTTACAAGATCCCCACATGGACTGGCCAAATATGTGCTTCCGCTTTACATCCGTCAAGCAAGATGGGGCGAGTTTGTAGCGAATCGTGACGAACCGAAGGACGCGCCCTGGAGGCGCTGCGCGATGAGCACCTGGAGCGAGCCCGCGTGGTGCACTCCGTGGCCGGGGCGCACCGGTAGCCGCACCGCCGCGCACCGGCCGGTGCGCGGCGCGCGCACGCGATGCGCACCGGCCGGTGCGCACTGCCGGGGTGTGGTGCGCACCGCCGGGTGCACTGAACCTCCGCCAACTTGAAGTCGCAGCTCAAAGGGCTGGTGTGCCCGTCTGTCGGGGTGCTCACGCTGGTCGTGGGCGGCAGTCTGCGGGGAAGATCGTCTGTCAGCGGTTGACTTCGAGGTTCGTCAGGACGAGCAGGGCGCGCAAGAGGCGGGTGGCGCGGGCGGGGTCGGTGCGGAGCTTGGTGAGGGTCCGCCAGTTCTTCAGGTGGGCGAAGCCGTGCTCGACCGGCGCGCGTCCTTCCTGAACTCCTCCGGATACGCAGACTTGCGTCCCACCTGGACATCCCTCCCTGGACCATCAAGATCCATTGTCAGGGTGTCCACTCCAAAGGTTCAGCCTCAGGGAATCAGGTGCTGCCTCGCTCGGCACAGGCTCCGGCCGTATTTCACTGCGGCCCGGCTGGCGACAGGGCAGCGTGGGAAGCAGAGTCCGCCCGGGAGTCCATCGCACGTCGACCGGGCGGACCGCTCTTGCATGGTTCTCAGAGAGTGCGCAGGACGGCGACCACCTTGCCGAGAATGGCCGCGGCCGTCCTCGCGGCGCAGACGCTTGGGGCCCGCGGCCTTCATGTGACCCTGACGCGCAGGACGTACCGTTCGCCGGTGCTGATCGCTTCGGCCTGCTCGACCAGATCAGAATGAGGGAACTCCAGCAGGGCCTGGTCGGCCGCCCGTCGCAACAGGGGCAAGATCTCGGCGACGGGCCAGCCGCGGTGCGTCTCGGCGAGCTCGGCGAAGGACCGCTGGTAGGGGGCTCCGTAGGTGCCGGCCGCGTCGGCCATCAGTCGATCGAGGTGCTGCCTGCCGACGCTGATCTCGCCCATGGCTTGCTCCCGTGCCTCCGGGGCCCGGCCGCTCCAGGCTCGCTTCCGATGCTACGAGCCTGGTCTGACAGTCCCAACTCGAGGGCTCAGTCCGTTGCAGCCATCGGAACGGTGATCCTGGACCCTCGGGCGCACGAGCGTCGCGGAGATTCTCCGCGCGAGGACTCCACCTGCCAGCCCTGCGGCGGCCAGTCTGCGACCACGCCCTTCAGGAACTGGTGCCGCTCCGGCGTCCCGGTGCCACGGCCGCACGTTTCAGCAGAGGAAGTGCTGCTGGCTCTTTTCACTTCCGGCACATATGTGACGGCTGTTAAGATCGCGCGATTCGCACGGGCGTTCACCCGGGGCGTATCCGGCTTCGTTTTCCGAAGGTCGCCTTTCTACGCATGTGCGGGCGGTCATCGACTCCCCGTGTGTCCGTCACCCCTGACCTCAGGTCTCCGGGAGGGATCTCTTGCCTCACCACGCCTTCTTTCGCCCGAGTGTCGCAGTAGGCGTGTCCGTACTGCTCGCGGTTGGAGCCTTGCCGCTGGCCGGTACTCCGGCGGCCGCAGCGCCCACTTCTGACATCGTCCTGCCGGCCGCCGACAGGTACCAGCCCCGCAACGCAGTGCTTTCCGGCCGCGGCGACACAGGGCTGCTCTCCCAGCCGGAAGGATCGGCCCACCTGCGCTGGACGGACTACGCGACCGGCGTATCGCGGGACTTGCCCCAGTACGACGCCCCCCATGGGCAGGTGACACTCGCCCAGTCGGACACCGCGTACGAGTTGACTCCCACCAAGCCGTACGTCGTCCGGTTCTACGACCTCGATTCGGGCGCCACCAAGGCCACGGTCACGGTTCCCGAAGGGCTGGCATATGCAGGAACCGCAGGGGAAACGGTGATCGCCTACCTGGGCACCGCCTCCGATGTGCGTGAGGTGCACCTGCTGAAGCCCACGACCGGGGGCGGCACGACCGATCTGACGGTGACCGGCTGGCCAGAGGGCGCCCAGCTGCTCACGACGAGTGAGCGAGACGCCAAGTCGCTGTTGATGCGCTACCGCATGCCCAGCGACGATCCGAAGGTGTTCATGGAGCAGCTCGCGCTCGTCGATGTGGGCGACGGGTCCGTGGCAAAGATCTTCGACTCCTACAAGGCGGGCTCCGCCCGCGCTCCCTTCCTCAGCCACGACTACGTCGGATGGTGGTATCCGGGGGCCGGCGCGCGGCTGCTGCGACGGGACGACTTGGGGGGAGCAGAGATCCAGGTTCCGGCCCAACCGACCCAAGGGAAGGTCGAGTTCAGGGTTGTCGGCGACCACGTGGTGGTGGAGGACTGGGGCACCCATGCTGTTCTGACGATGCCTGTCGCCGGAGGCGAGTGGCGTCAGCTGTTCCCCAGGATGGGCGGATGGATCGATGAGGCGCCGGACGGATCAGCCATCGTCCAGGCCGGTACCGGCCCTAAGGACTGGGGCGTGCAACGCCTCACGCAGTCGCCGGAAGGGCAGATCGTCGCCCGGGAGATCATCGACCTTCCGCCCGTTCCTGCTGCCATCGACGGTGTGTCGCTGGCCAACGGGACGCTGGCCTACACGGACCAGACCTCGCCACCGACGCACGGCGACGTCATGTTCAACACCCGCACGGTGACGGCCGGAGACAACCCTCAGGTGGGGCCGGTGCGTCAAGCCGGTGGCTCGGGCAAGCCCTGCATCTTCATCTACAGCTGTGTCCGGCTGTTCGGAGCGGGTGACGGTTCCGTCGTCTACTACTACGGCGCTTCCCAGCTCTTTAGGCGTACGCCCGCGGGTGAGGTCCAGGCGGTGCTGCTGCCGGAGTCGTCCGGTGAGCTGGTGGCGGCGCATGGCCGGTACGCGGTGTTCTTCGGCGGGATCACGCGCAAGAAACACCTTGTCGACTGGGCGCAGTCCAAGGTGGTGTCCACCCATGCCGTCGCGGCCGCGACGGTGTGGGACGGACAGCTGTGGACCACCACCTCCACCGCGGGACGACTTTCCATGAGCCGTCTCGGATCGGGCCTGCCCGCGGTCAGTGTCGACATCGGTGCCGCCTGTTTCCCCAGTGAGCTGCAGGTCGTTGGCCGCTGGGTGTACTGGGCCTGTGAGGCTCAGCGGAAGGCGGGCGTGTTTGACCGCTCCCGCGGCCGCTCCGTGCCCGTGCCGGTGGGGCACGCCCTGCTGGCCGACGGCTTTCTCGTCCGGCACGACACCAGCCGGGGCCAACTGGTCCGCACCGCATTCGGCTCCGGCCAAGCGGTCAGTACCGACCTCGCCCCGCTCCCGGCCACGGAGAATCTCGAGCCGGAGAGCCACTCCTCGGACCGCCGCATCAGGTGGACCGTGGACCCGAACGGGAACCGGGTGGCCTTCGTCGATGCCTCTGAGCGCATTCACCTGGTGTACGCCGGACCGACGGCGGCGCCGGTGTACCGGGATCACGTCGGCCAGGATGGCATTGCCGATCTGCTGACTCTCAACGCGTCCGGCTCGCTGACCTTCCAGCACGGCGACGGCGCCGGAAAGTTCGCCGGCAGCACCTCCGGCTCCGGCTGGTCGACCTCGGTCCGCGCCGTGCCCTTCGGGGACCTCAATGGTGACCGGTGCAACGACGTGCTCGTACGTGTCGGCGGCGAGCTGCGCGCGTACAAGCCCGGCTGTGGAAAGGCATTGACTCCGACTGCTCCGTACACGTCCCTCGGCACCGCCTGGGCCCAGTTCAATGTGTTGACATCGCCCGGTGACATGACGGGCGACGGCCGGCCAGACCTGGTCGCACGCCAGGCGTCGACCGGGGACATGTACTTGTACGCCGACAATGGTGCAGGTGGTCTGAAGGCGCGAGGGCGGATCGGTACCAACTGGAAGCTGTATCGGGCGGTTTTCGGTGCCGGCGATCTGAACGGCGACGGTATCGGGGAGCTGCTCGCCGTGGACGGCACCAACTCACTGTGGCGGTACAACGGTACCGCGGCGGGCACGGTGAAGCCGCGGGTTCTTGCCTTCGGGAATAACTGGGGCACGGGCCGTAACGCATTCGTCGGCGTTGGGGACATCACCGGTGACGGCAAGGCGGATCTGCTGTCGAGGAACGCGGCCGGTGATCTGCTCCGTAACAGCGGGACGGGAACCGGCTCCTTCGGCTCGACGACGAAGATCGCGACCGGCTGGCAGGCGTACAAGGGAATCTTCTGACCGGCCGATCTGCCGGGTGTCGAGCGGGTCCGTCCGTCGAGGACGGGCCCGCCCGCATTTCCGGCGCCCAGGAATGCCGTGCGATGGCTGACCTGGCCGCCAAAATGGCCGACTCGTAGGCGAGCTCGCCAATACAACCCTCCTGGCACGATGCCCTTACGCAGCCGCTGCCGTTCGCCTGCCCCGCTGGCCTCATCCCGGACGCCACGGGCCTCGACGCGTTCAACGCCGCGTACAAGGCGGCCAAGACGGCGCGCGTGGTGTTCGTCGCCGTCGAGCGCCGCAGCAGGCGGTGGACGGTATCGGCCCACGCGCTCACAGCCGCTCCGGGGCACGTCGTCGTCGACGACGGCGCATGCGACGCCATCCGGGACGCCGTCATCCGCCTGGTCCGCGACCGTGAGGTCCGCTCCGGCTCGTCGGCGGGGCTGGTGCACCTCACGCTGTACGACGTGGCGGACGAGGAGCGAGCTCGCGGCCGCGATGCACGCCGCCCTGTACGGCGACCTGGAGCCGCTGGCCCGGGCTGTGCCCGTCGTGTACTGAGCGGTAGAGCTCCGGGAGCGTCACCCGGTGATCATTTCCGGTCACTGCGCCTAGCAGGCCGAGCAGTTGGCCCGAGTAACGCACCTTCTGCACCCCTGCCGCCCCTGGCTGGTGATTTCGACACCGAGTCGGATCCGCCGGATCTCCCCGCACGCGGTGCAGCGGACGGACCAAGGCCGGCTGGGCCCGCGGTACGCCTCCAGTGGGAGATACCCCATGTCGTGGGCCAGCTGCACAGGGCTCGCCTCGTGGTAAGGCTCAGGGAACGCCGTCGACTGGTTGGCCACCCGGAGGCCACCGTTCTGGCGGGCCTCTTCCCCCCAGTACCGCGCATCCGCCCTGGCTGACCGGACTTCAGGCGGATCCTCGGTGAGCTTGGCGAGGTTCGGCTTCGGGCGCAGCATCGCGATCACGGTCTCGTTGACGGCCACGGGATGGGAGGCCCCGCTGGATCCCGCGCCGCGTGCCGTGGAGCCCATCTCCGTCACCGGGCGCCGCAGCTCGCAGGAGGCGGCCTCCAGGCGCTTGAGGGTCAGGTTCCGCAGTCTCTCCCCCGTTGTGGTGGAACCGCCGTTCTCGGTGAGGCCGTGCTTGCGCATGCCGGAGAGCGCGCCGGTGTGCGAGGCGGTGCGGGCCGTCTTCTGCTCGGACGGGGTCTCCTTGTCGGTGTGCCGGAAACTCAGGTGCGGAGCGCCGATCCGCTGGATCTGATCAGCCGTGGCCACCTTCAACGCTCCGAGCACGCGCAGCACATCGCCGCGGAAACTGTTCGTCGACCCCGCCGGGTTGGTCTTCAGCTTCCCCGCCATCAGCTCTGCTCCTTCATCACTCGCGACCGGCCGCCGAATGCCCGCCGGCCGCGCCCGGCCTGGGAGGGCGCCGGGGCCCCCGGAACCCGATGATCTCCTCCACCACTGACATCAGGAGTAGAGAAGAGGGTTGTGACGCTGCGGAATTCGCGCCAATTCGCGGCCTGAACAGGGGCTTTTCCACGGCTCGGGGTGTCGGGCACCAAAGGGGGTTCCCAAGTGCCCCCCGAAGTGAGGCCCGCGGGAGCCCGGCACGGCTTGCCCGCCACGGGCCGGCCTTCCGGCTCGATCGATGGGTGGTTGTCATCGTCTCGTCTCCTTCGCTGCCCCGGCGGGGCGGTCATCCGAAGGAGCAGCGTGCAGGAGCACCCCTTGGCCGCGATCTGACGGCGGCCCTAGCGAGAGTGGTCAAGGGCCAACGCGGCGTGCCCGTCCGCTGTGCTTGCACCGAACTACATGCACACTCTTCCCTTTGACGGGGTGCCGGGTCTGCCACCGCGGCCTGATCTCGCTTTTCCGGCTGCCGCCAGTCGGGTGGGCTGCCCGGGATGGCGTAGGCAGTGGCAGGCGATGGGGAACGCATCACCGTGGCCGGGCAATCCTGGCTGCTGGCCGATGTGAGAGGAAGAGGGCATGGGGCATGGCGGAAACGTGATCGAGGAGCTCATGGCCGACCACCGCGAGGTCGAGCAGCTTTTCTCCCAAATCGAGGCGCTGCCGACGGGGGATATCAGCCTGCGTGGCCTGGTGGACGAGGTAACGATCGAGCTCGTGCGGCATTCGGTCGCGGAGGAGCAGTACCTGTATCCCGCGGTCCGCGAGCACGTCGAGGGCGGCGCGGAACTCGCGGATAAGGAGATCGCGGAACACGCCGAGGCCGAGAAGCTCATGAAGAAGCTGGAGCAGATGAGGGTGGACGACGAGCAGTTTCACCCCACCCTGCAGACGCTGATGAATGACGTCAACGCCCACGTCCGTGACGAGGAAGGGCAGCTGTTCCCGCGGTTGCGCCAGGCATGTAGGCCTGATGCGCTGGAGGACCTGGGCGACAAGATCCGCCGGGCCAAGGCCATGGCTCCTACCAGGCCGCATCCCTCAGCCCCCGACACGCCGCCCGCCAACAAACTGCTTGCACCGGGCGCGGGGATGGTGGACCGCGTGCGTGACTTCGTCACCGGCCGCGGCAAGTCCTGACTCCAGACACCGGTCGGGAGCGGGCGCTTCCCACCGCCGCGTGTGACGCAGCTCCTTGTCACCGGCCAGGGAGGGTCGCATACGCTGACGCGCCGAACACGACAGCGCGGCCGACTCACGCACGACAGACAGGCACCGGGCGCGCGTGAAAGACGGTTCACATGCCCGGTGACCTCTCGCCAGTGATAGCTGCCGCCACGCGCTGGCTGCTGACCGCCTTCCCGGCAGCAGCCGGCGCCATGAACTACGCCCTGGCCGAAGCCCAGGCACGACAAGCGGCCGCCGTCGCCGCCGCGCTGCGCTACCCCACGACTCTCGACATTGAATTGCTGAACCTGGTCGGCCCCGGCGGTTCCGACCGGCTGGAGTCGCTCACCGGCGCTGACCAGCACAACATGGAAGAGGCGGAAGAGTCCTGGCGTACCTGGGTCGACGAAACCGTCGTCAGCTGGGCGGCGAATCTGCTCACCGACCCCTGCCTCGCCGCCACGGCGGAGGCCGCCCTGTCCGCCACCGAGCACGGCGCTGGCAGCGCTGGCGGCCCGCGACGCCTGACCATCCCCAGCCCCCGCGATCACCAGGCCGCGCCCCTTCTGCGCCACCCCGATCTGCTCAGCCCGATCAACGGCTTTCCACGGGCCCCCGGTCGGCTTCGCACCGGTGGCCAGCTCGATCACGACCGGCTCGCTGCCGTCCGAGGGAATCACAGCACGGCGGTTGCGGCCGCCGCCCGCCTACGGTCCGGTTGCCCCGCAGCCAGTTGGTGACGATGCCCGTGCACGTCTCGCCGGTCTCGGGGTGCTGCCACATCACCCAACTGCCGGGCGAGTAGGCCCCGGCGGCCGGCCTCGGCGCAGTGCCCTTGCGGCGATCCCGCCGCCGCTCAGCGCACCGACGTCGGACGCACCGACTCCGCCGGGGGCCGTTCCCTCAGGGCGCCGTAGGCGAGGAAGTACGCGGGCACCCGGTTCAGCCAGCGCGAGGTAGTGACGAGGTCGGTCAGGCGCTCGGCGCGCCGCACGTCGCCGAAAGGCGGCAGACCCGTCAGGACCGGTTCGATGACGCGGGCGTGAGCGAAGCGCTGGAGGGCCTGGGTCGCGGCCGTGGTCGGCCAGCGGCGGCGCTGCACGCGGCGTAGGTCCCGCAAGCCGACCGAGCCGGCACGCAGCGGTCCGACGAGATGGCGGGCGGCGGCCACAGCGTCCTGGACAGCGAGGTTGATACCGATGCCGAAGACCGGTGACATGGCGTGGGCCGCGTCGCCGATGCACAGCAGCCCCGGTCGGTGCCAGCGCCGCAGCCGGTCGAGGCGTACGTCGAGCAGCTTCACCTCGTCCCACGAGCCGAGCGCGCTCCCCCGGTCCGCGAGCCAGGGGACGGCGGCCGTGAACTGGTCCAAGAACCGGTCGAGACCGGCGGCGCGCCGCGGCGCGTCGGTGCCCTTGAGGATGAGGGCGGCGCACTGCCAGTACTCGCCGCGGTCGATCAGGACGCCGAGAAACCGGTCGCCGACGCCTCCCACGAGCCCGTGCGGGTCGTCCTCGCGCCGCGGCAGCCGGAACCACCAGGCGTCCATCGGGCAGCTGAACCTCCGCACGCCCAGCTCGGTCAGGGACCGGGCCAGGGAGCCGCGGCCATCGCACGCCACCGTGAGAGCGGCACGCAGCTCGCCGGTGCGGCCGTCGGACGTGCGGTAGCGGACGCCGGCGATCCGGCCGCGTTCGACGAGGAAGGAGGTCGCCTCGGTGTTCATGCGCAAGGAGAAGGCCGGCTCCCGACAGGCCTCGTCGACCAGGAGGTCGAGCAGGTCCCACTGCGGCACCATCGCGATGTAGTTGTACTTGCCCGACAGTGCGCCGAGGTTTCCGACGGTGACGAGGGAGCGGCCGGGGCCGAGAGGCAGCTGAATCGTCGTCACCCGGCGCTGCGGGAGCCGGGCGAAGCGCTCGCCCAGGCCGAGGTCGTCCAGGAGCGCCAGGGTCGTGGGATGCACGGTGTCACCGCGGAAGTCGCGCAGGAAGTCGCCGTGCTTCTCCAGGACCGTGACCTGCACGCCGGCGCGGGCCAGCAGCAGGGCGAGGACCATTCCGGCGGGGCCACCGCCGACGACGCAGCACGTGGTCCGATCCACGGTCTCGCCCGTGCGGGCCATGTTCCCCGCGTCGTCCGTGTACGTCGTGGCCTGCGCGTCGATCTCTGCATCTTTCGCGCCCATCACGCCCCCTCCCTTCGGTACGTCTCGTGATCCGCCACACTGGGATACATACCCTCAAGTAATAGAAAACCGCTGCAATCGGTCACCAGTCCCCCGGGAGGCACGATGAGCCAGCAGCCGGCCCTTCCCCCTACGCCGGCCCGGCCTCGTGGCGAACCCCTTCCTGCTGTACCGGCAGCTACGCGAGGACGGCCCGGTCCGTCGCGCCGTCATCGCGGGCGGCCCGGACGCCTGACTGGTCACCCGCTACGAAGACGGTCTCGCGGCTGTCCGACCCGAGGCTGAGCAGCGACGTGCGGGACGCCCCGGCCCCGCGCCTGGTGGAGCAGCCGCCCGAGACCGAGCGCGAGTTGATGATGAGCAACATGCCCCGCTCCCGACCGCCCGACCACACCAGCTGCGCCGCCTGGCCTCGAAGGCGTTCACCGCACACCGGGTCGGCGAGCATCCAAGACGACTTCCCGGTTCACGCGGGCCTCTGCCGCCCGCTCCCAGGACAGTTCGGCTCCGGCATAGTGCGGCTGCCCAGCTCACGGCGCGCTCGTCCTTGGGCAGGTGCGTGATGCCCCGCCCCACCCCGGGGCGGGGCATCACCGGCAGGGCGTAGGTGGTCATGGTCGGCACCACAAGGTTGGGGCGGGGCAGGTTCCGGGCCGCGCGGCCGCGCGGCGGCGAGTCCCGGCCCGTCTGCCCGCCGCGGGGGCCGCGGGGGCCCGGACGGGGACCAGGGGTGGTGGGGATGAGGGGTGGCTGCGAGTGCTGGATCGCGGGCCGGTGTACTCGGTGTCGGTGACGTGGTCGAGCCAGGTGACGTCGTCGCCCTCCCACAGGGCCAGGTGGGCCATGAAGCGGTCGGGGGCGGCGCCATGCCAGTGCTCTTCGCCCGGCGGGGTCCAGATCACGTCGCCGGGGTGGGCTTCGAGGACCTCCGCGCCGCGGGACTGGATCAAGGCGATGCCTTCGACGATGCAGAGGGTCTGCCCGAGGCTGTGGGAGTGCCAGGCAGTGCGGGCCCCGGGCGCGAAGCGGACCATGTTGGCTCGGGACCGAGAGGGCTCCCCACCCCGGAAGATCACGTCCGCCCAGGCGTCACCGGTGAACCACTGTTCGGGCAGCTTGCCTGTCGCAGGCTGCTTGAGGATCTCCATCTGCGTCTCCTGGATGTCGGGGTGCCGCGCACGATCGCGTGCGCGCTGGGTGCCGGCGCGGCTGGATGCGGGCCTATACGTGCAGCAGGGCCTTGATCGCGCGGCGTTCGTCCATGGCCCCGTACGCCTCGGCGGCCTGATCGAGGGGAAGGGTCAGGTCGAAGACCTTGCCGGGGTTGATCTTGCGCTGCCAGATCAGGTCGATCAGGTCCGGCAGGAAACGGCGCACGGGCGCCGGGCCGCCGTGCAGGTGGACCTGGGAGAAGAAGAGGCCTTCGCCGCTAAGGGCAACGTCGTGGTTGACGCCCACAAAACCGACGTGTCCGCCGGGCCGGGTGGAGCCGATGGCCTGCTGCATCGATTCCTGGGTGCCGACCGCCTCGACGACCGAGTGCGCACCCAGGCCGCCGGTCAGGTCCTTGATCCGGGCCACGCCGGCGTCGCCGCGGTCGGTGACGATGTCGGTGGCGCCGAACTCCCGGGCCAGCTTCTGCCGCTGCTCGTGGCGGCTCATCGCAATGACCCGCTCCGCGCCGAGCTGCCGGGCGGCCAGCACCGCGAGCAGGCCGACCGCGCCGTCGCCGACGACCGCGACCGTCTTGCCCGGCCCGGCCTGGGCCGCGACCGCGCCGAACCAGCCGGTGCCCAGCACGTCGGAGGCGGCCAGCAGGTCGGGCAGCAGGTCGGCGTCGGGCACGCCCGGCGTGGGCACGAGCGTTCCGTCCGCGTTCGGGACCCGGGCCAACTCCGCCTGGGCGCCGCTCATGAACTCGCGGTGGACGCAGGAGGAGGGGTAGCCCGAGCGGCAGATCTCGCAGGTTCCGTCCGACGTCGCGAACGAGCCGACGACGAACTGCCCCGGCCTGACGCTGCGGACCTCGCTGCCGACCTCTTCGACGACCCCGACGTACTCGTGCCCCATCGGCACGGGCTGCGAGACGGGCTCGATACCGCGGTAGGGCCACAGGTCCGATCCGCAGACACAGCTGGCCGCCAACCGGATGACCGCATCCGTCGGAGCGGTGATCTCCGGCTCGGCGACCTCCTCCACCCGGACATCGCCGGGGGCATACAGGACGGCAGCGCGCATCATGATCCTTCTTCCTCACTCGCTTCGGGCGTGGTTCCAGCCAACGGGGACCAGGGGCTTGCACAACGCGCGTACCCGCGTGTCGGCCCCGATGCCACCCTGGCGGCAGCGCGGCGGGGCGGCCTGGGCGGGCTGTCAGCCCCAGGTGACGCGCAGGCCTCGGGCGTGGGCGTACTCGGCCAGCTCGCGTAGCTCGTACAGCCGCGACTGGGCGTAGCCCTGGGAGCGGCCGCAGTCAATGAATCGGCCGTCCGTGACGGCGGGGCGCCCGGCATCCTCGGGGTCGAGGGCGAGCGCGAGCAGGAAGCGGCCGAGGAAGAGCTGGGCGTCCTCGTCCCTGCGCGGCGAGCACGACCAGCTGCGTACGGATATCAAGCAGTTGGCGCGCGTGGTCCACGTGCTGGAGGTCGAGAACCAGCAGCTGCGGCAGTCGGCCGGCAAGGACGGTGTGGTGCGCGCGCTCCCAGTCCGGCAGCGGCCGCCCGCCCAGTGACAGGGACAGCAGCCCATGGGCGAGGGAGAGGTGATGCCCGCCTTCCTGGTGGCCAGGCGGATGGGAGGGCGGGCCCGAGCAGGACCGGCAGACACAGATCGTCGCGGTGAACCGGTGACCGACAGCGGCTTACAGACGGAGTGTCTGCGAGGCGGTGACGCGGTTCCAGGCGGCATCGCGCAGCAGGCGCAGGCCGTTGAGGCCGACGATGACGGTCGAGCCCTCGTGGCCGAGGACGCCGAACGGCAGCGGCAGGTGGCCGGCCAGGTCCCAGATGACCAGGCCGGAGATGAAGACCGGCGGCGATGAGAAGGTTCTGCACCACCAGGCGGCGGGCGGCCCGCGACAGGGCGATCACCTTGGGGACGGTGGCGAGTTCGTCGCGCACGATGACGGCGTCGGCCGTCTTCAGGGCGAGGTCGGAGCCCGCGCTGCCCAGTGCGATGGCGGTGTGGGCGGCGGCCAGGGCGGGGGCGTCGTTGACGCCGTCGCCGATGACCAGCACGTTGCGCCCCTGGTCCTCCAGGCGCCGTACGGCTTCGACCTTGTCCTGGGGCAGCAGGCCGGCGTGGACCTCGTCGCCGGTGATGCCGGCCTCGGCGGCCAGGCGGGCAGCGGCGCGCGGGTTGTCGCCCGTCAGCAGCATCGGAGAGCTGCCGGTCAGCGCGCTCAGCGCGGCGACCATCGCGGCGGCGTCCGGCCGCAGCCGGTCGGCGATGCCCAGCACCCCGACGGGGATACCGTCGCGCAGGACCAGGACGGCCGTGCGGCCGCCGTCCTCCAACTCGGCCGCGACCTCGGCGGCGCAGGCTGCCTCGGTGCCGTCCGTGCCGGCGAGGAGGCGGGCGGGCGCGCCGACCGCGACCGTGTCGCCGCCGACGGTGGCGGTGACACCGACGCCGGGCGTGGAGGAGAAGTCCCGCATGCCGGTGATGGCCAGGTCGCGGGTGCGGGCGGCGTCGACGACGGCGCGGACCAGCGGGTGTTCGCTGGGGCGTTCGGCATCGGCCGCCAGCGCCAGCACGGCGTCCTCGGTCAGCCCGGAGCGGGCGATGAGCGAATGTCGGTGACTCGGAGGGTGCCCTCGGTCAGGGTGCCGGTCTTGTCCAGGGCGACCGCCTCGACCTGCCCGAGACGCTCCATGACCACGGCGGACTTCACCAGGACGCCGTGACGTCCGGCGTTGGCGATCGCGGGGAGCAGCGGCGGCATCGTCGCCAGGACCACCGCGCACGGCGAGGCCACGATCATGAAGGTCATCGCCCGCAGCGGTGAACCGGTCAGGTCCCCGCCGAACGCGAGGGGGACCAGGAAGACGGCCGAGCGCTGCTCGCTTGATGGTTCAGCCGGAAACGATGGGCGGGCCGAGGTCGACTACTCCGCCGATTCTGGCGACGATGCCGGATCCGGTGTGTCTCGCGCTGGCGGAAATCGATGACGGTCTCCCGAGCGTGTCACCCAGGTGGACTTCGATTTCGCCGTTGCCGGATGTGTCGAGTAAGTGGGCGGCGAGGCAGCCGACACTGTTGGCGTTCGCGATGTCCTCGGTGACGCCGATCGCGGGGGCGAACATGCGGGCTGCGGCCGTTCCTGCGGTCGGCGAGAGTGCGTAGGTGAAGCAGCCGAGATACCCGAGTCGGCGACACTCGGTTGCCAGCCGATCGAAGTCGGGCTGCATGGACAGCAGTGTCGGGTGATCCCGGACGGGGACGAGAAGGCGTGGCGTGCCGGGCGAAGCGACCCGTACGCCGGCGGCGATGTCCGCTCGTTGCAGGCCGAGGGCCGCGATAATGCCACCGCCGGTGGCGTCGGCGTGGTCCGCCAGGGCGATGATGCCTTGGTCAAACCAGACTTCGACGCCGTCGCGACGGCGGATGGCGGTCGTGGCGAAGGTGCGGCCTGCGGTGCGCTGGCGCCCGTGGTGCTCGGTGGCGCCGCTGCGGTGCAGCAGGACGGCTTGCGCGGCGATGGTGCCATGGCCGCAGTTCGTGAGTTCTCCGGCGCTGGCGAAGAAGCGCACCGTGGGGGTGTCCGCTGTGCTGGTGTCGATGAACGCGGTGTGGGAGGTGCCGGTCCTGCGGGCGGTGGCGTGCCGGTCGTCGTCGGTGAGCGTGGCGTCGTCGATCACGACCGCGGTGGGGCTGCCGCCCTGCCCATCGCGGGTGCAGGCGTTTACCACTGCCATCGGTGGGCCGGCCATCAGGCGGCCGTGATGTCGGCGAAGTGGGGAGCGCCGGGCTCGAGGTCGACGCGAGCGGTGCGCGCGGCGAAGCAGATCGCGTGGTACCACCCGCACAGCAGTAGCACGTCGAGCAGTTGCCGCTCGTCGAGCAACTCCTGCGCGGATCGCCATAGTTCGTCGTCGACGTGGCACGAGTCGTGCAGGGCGTCCACCATCCGGATGAGCATGGCTTCGCGGCCGGCCGTCCAGCAGGGATCGTCAGGGGAGCCGCAGGTGAGTGAGGTGACCTCGGCCGGCGAGAGTTCGGCACGCTCAGCGAAGACCATCACGTGGACGCCCCACTCGTATTCGCAGCCGCAGCGCGCGCAGGTGCGCAGGATGACGACCTCCCGCTCGCGGAGTGTCAGGGTCAGGTCGCGGCCGAGTTCGTACCTGCCCCAGTTGCTCATCGCGACGGTCATCGGCAAGTTCTTGGCGAACGTCCGGAACAGGGCGATAGGAGACGGCGGGCATCATCGTGGCGAGTTGTGCCTCCACGTCCGGCGTGAACGGCGGTTCGAGCGCCGGGATGCGAGCCATGGTCCCTCCAGGTGATTCGGATTCAGAAGCACGGTAGTGATTCGGTTTCCGAAGCGCCAGAGGTGGTGCTTCACGGGATCGGTTTTTCGCCGTCCTCGCCCAGGGCCGAGGCCCACGTGTCGGACCAACGGGCGAGCGGGCGCAATGCCTGGTAGACGCCGCGGCCCAGATCGGTGAGCGTGTAGGTCGTGTCCGGCTGCTGGGCGACGAGGTGGGCGTCAAGAAGCTCGGTCAGCCGTTGCCGCAGGACGCTGGAGGACATGTTGTCGCAGCGCTGCTGCAACGCGCGGAACCCGACCGGCCCGTGCTGCAGCTCCCAGACGATGCGCAGGTTCCAGCGGCGGCCGAACAGGTCGAGGGCGGCCATGAGGGGTCGCCCGGTACTCGATCCGCGTACCGGCCGGCCCGGCCTGGGCATCGTCATCGCCTGCGCCACCCCTCTTGATGCTTCGATCTTCGATACAGTACCGTCCCGCGTATTGATTCTATTTCCGAAGCGACAGGGATGGCATCGTGAGGCGTTTACGCACTGCGCTGTACGCCAAAATGGGCATTGATCTGTCGATCGGGCCGGCACCGGCCGTCCACGCGGTCGGCCGACTGCAGAGCCTGGCGGTGTGATGGCCCTCCCGCCCTTGCCGGAAGAGGGCCACCACTGTGAATCGTGTGGTCTGCGATACGGCGACCTGACCCCGTCGGCGGCCCTCGAGCTGATCCGCAGCCATCCCGCGCGGTACCGGCGCCGGCTGCTGCACCTGCCGATCGACGTCCTGCGCCGGCGGCCGGCGCCCGGAGTATGGTCGGCGCTGGAGTACGCCTGCCATGTCCGCGACGTCTACGACGTCTACGGCACCCGAGTCCGCCGCACGCTGACCGAGCACGAACCCACCCTCGAACCGATGCGCAACGACGAGCGCGCCGAGCAAGGCGCCTACAACCAGCAATCGCTGACCGCCGTACTCCTGGATCTCGAGCGCAATGCTGACCGGTTCGCCGCCCTCGCGAGAGAGATCAGCGCACTGCAGTGGAGCCGCTCAGCCGTCCGGCTCCCTCGCGAACGCCGCACCGTCCTGTGCATGGTTCGGCAGGCCGCGCACGAAGGGCTCCATCACCTCCACGACATCGGGGCGAGCTCTACCGACAGGGCAGTGTTGTTCGACGTCGACGGCGTGCTCGTCGATTCGTACCCCGCATACCGCCGCATCTGGAGCCGATGGGCAACCCACCGCAACCTCGATCCAGACCTGGTCTGGTCACACACCCATGGCCGCCGGCCCGTCGACACCATCCAGGTAGTGGCGCCACAACTCGACGCCGCCGCTGAATACCGGCTGATCAAGGAAATCATGGCCCACGAAGGCGACAGCTTTCCCGTGTACCCCGACGCCGCCGCGGTGCTGCGCCTGTTGCAGGACCGGCGGTGGGGCGTCGTCACCTCAGGCCGAACACCCACGGTCCTGCACCGCCTCCGCGCAGGCGGGCTACCCGATCCTCCGATCCTGGTCGACAGCAGCCAAGTCCGACGCGGCAAACCCGATCCGGAGGGCTACCTACGCGCGGCCCAGCTCCTCAAGGTGCCGGCGCCCGCCTGCCTGGTGATCGAGGACGCTCCCGCTGGCGTAGGAGCGGCCCGGGCCGCAGGCATGACGGTGATCGCAGTCCGCACCACCCACCCTGACGAAGAACTCGCCGGCGCACACCACCGCGCCGACACCCTCAGCGACGCCTTCCCCCTCATCACCGACTGGCTGGACAGGACGCACCGATGACGGCCGCGCCAGAGGCGTCTCCGGAGTGCTTTGCTCGCCCGCTGCTCAACGGAGGTCTGTCATGCACAAGCTCATGGTCCTGTACCCCGAACCCGCCGATTCCGACCACTTCCGCGACTACTACGTGACCAACCACCTCCCGCTGGTCACCCGCCTGCCCGGCCTGCTCGCGTGGCGCTACAGCTTCGACGTGGCAGCGACGCAGGGACAGACGCCGTACTTCGCGGTCTTCGAAGCCGAGTTCGCTGACGCTGCGGCAATGACCGCGGCAAGAGCGTCGCCGCAGGGCCGCCAGGTGGCCGCCGATGTCGCCAACTACGCCACCGGCGGTGCGGTCGTCATCCACTATCCGGTGCAACACGGCACCGGCTGAGCCCGCTGGGCGAGGTTCCCGGGCGGATCGCGTGATCGCCGAAGCGGGCCCGTGCCTGGTCGGCGGCGCGCTCGATACGGCGCCGCTTGCCGTCCGCCGGGTCCAGGAGCAGCTGCTGGACGGCGCCTTGGGCATCGGTGAGATCTGCGCGAAGGGTGATCGTGCGAACGCGGGCATGCTGGAGCCCGAGCCGGGCGTACAGGTCGTAGGCGGCAGCTCTGAGCGCCGGGGTGTGTGCGGTGTACTCCATCCCCGGCTGGCCGGGGCGCTCGCGGCCGCGGCCACCCGCGCGGCCACCTCGGTCATCTCGGGCCCGGACTTCAGATACCGCTCGCCGGGGTCGAGCGGGCCGCGCCGCGGGATCGGACGCAAAAGCCGGGGCGGCGTCCAACACGTCAGCCAGGCGGTGCTGTTCGCGCCGCTCGTAGCGCACGGCGTTGGTGAGCACCGTCGGGATACCGAGCCGGCCGCCCAGAGCCAGGGTGTGCGCGGCCAACCGCACCGACCCGGCACCCAGCCCGGGCAGACCGTAGGCGACGGCCTCGAGCCGAAGAAGACCCTGGCCCGTGATCTCCTGCCATGGGACGAGCAGCCGCTCCGCGACGTCGGGCCGCCCTGCGGCCAGTGCGCGGACGAGGATCACCACGACGTCCTCGCCCAGGCGCTCGTGCAGCGTTTTCCAGGAGGCGACCGGAAACCCGTTGACCGGACGCGCATGGGCCGCGGACACGAGACGGCAGATCTGCGCCCACCCGCTCGCGGAGCCGGACAGCAGCGAAATGCGCAGGCGCGGCTCTGCCACGTGCGTACCACCACGGACCAGCGTGCGCGGGCGCCGAGAAGCCTTCGCGGCGTCGAACGCAGGTATGGCGATGTCCACCCTGAAGATCGGACGTACCCCGGCGCTCATGCACGCTTTCGCATGCCGTACCGCGCCGGTGACACTGTCCCAGTCCGTCGGCGCGAGCGCGCCTCTGCCCAGCTCCGCCGTCCTGCGCGCGATGTCCTGAGGGTGGGAGGCGCCGTAGCGGGCGGAGAACCCGGAAGCGACGTGGAGGTGCGTGAAACCGTCCATCACGTGACTCCGACGAGCTGACGTGATGGGGTGCCGGCAGGGAAGCAGCAGGAAGACGGCAACACGGCTGGACTTGACACAGAATCGAGCTGGAACAGGCCCAGGGTGTCGGAGGCCTGGATGAGCTTGAAGGCGAAGAAGTCGTCCAGTGGCACCTGCTGCGGGTCATCGAGATCGATGGTCTCGCCGGTGGTGCGCTGGATCTCGGCGGTGGCGTGTGCCATCGCGGACTGCATCCGCACGCCGAGGACATCGAGTTTGATCAGGCCGAGGTCTTCGACGTCTTCCTTGTCGGCCTGGACCATCGGATAGCCGCCGGGGGTGGGCTGCACGGGCAGCCTGTCGAGCAGCGAGGCGTCGGTGAGGATGACGCCGCAGGGGTGCATGGCGATCCCGCGTGGCAGGGCGTCGAGGCCCTCGGCGAGCTCGAACAGCAGCCGGTACGGGCCGCCTCTGCCGCCAGTTGCTTCAGTTCGGGCAGTTCGGCGAGGGCGGCGGTGAGTCGCAGGCCCGGATGTGCGGGAACGATTTGGCGATCCGGTCCACGTCCGCGGGCGAGATGCCGAGGGCGAGGCCGGCGTCGCGCAGGGCGTGCCTCGCCCGGTAGGTCTCCGGCATGCCGGTGACGGCGACCCGATCCAGCCCGAAACGGTCAATGATCTTGTCGTAGACGTCGAGACGGCGGGCGGACTCCACGTCGATGTCGATGTCCGGAAGCGAGGCGCGGCGCACCGACAGGAATCGCTCAAAGAGCAGCCGGTGATCCAGCGGGTTGGCGGTGGCGATCATCAGCGCGTGATTGACCATGCTGCCTGCCCCGGAGCCACGGGCAGCGACCCGGATGCCCATCTCCCGTACGTGTAGGGCCGCATTCGGAATGTCCTGTCCCGCCGCAACGACCTGGGGCTTTCCAGTCGTCTCATTTGAGGGACACGGCATTTCTGTCTCACGATCTTGGCCCATCTCGTGGTCTACTCCATGGGCTCGTTGAGCGGGATCTCAGCCACGCGTTCCCAGGCGATGGACGGTCACGGATCGCCTGCAGGATCCCAAGCCGTGGAAGCCTTGCCTGGCTGGTGACATGCCCACGGACGGGGCGAGGCCTCCTTTGCTGGCGCTGTGGTTCGGACGGTTCGCCGTCGATCTGCCCCGCTGTCCCGTCTAATCTCGGGCGATTCGGTGCTGGGGAGATACGCAAGTGCCAGGCGCGCGTGAACACCCACCGGACACGCAAGCCGGGAAAGCGCGCGGGCTGCCATCAGCGGACCCGCAGCAGGTGCCCAGGTTGATAGGTCAGCAGGGGCGGAGGACCATGAGAGCCGATCATCCAAGTCTGGTTCGATTGTTGCAAAAAGGGGTCAGATTACGACCTGTGACTCTAGTCTGCATATATGGGGGCGATCGCGCGGCTGGGCATCACCGTCGACGAGGTGGCGTTTGAGCATGTCGGCGTGATGGCTCGGCACTGTCCAGGCGGGGAACTGGGCCAGATCGACGCGGAGTTGCGAGCGGTGGCGAAAGCGCGGCACCGAACGGGCGCTGGCACAGCAGCGACCGACAAGCCGGTCGAACGGTACGTGGCAGCCCTGGACCGGCTCGGCAGGCGGCTGGGAGAACATTTCCTGGCCGGAGAAGCCGGTGCCGCCCTCTGCGCGGCGCTGCGGGCGGGGGAAGTGCTGCGGCTCGCGGTCGAGGTCGAGGACCCTGCCCTCGTCGACCTGCCATGGGAGATGACGGTACCGCCAGGCGAGTCGGAGCCGTTCGCGCTCGACCGGCGGGTGCAGGTGTTCCGCAGGGTGCCGGGCCGGTCCGAGGTGGCGGCGGTGCCGACTGCCGGGCCGTTGCGGATTCTCGCCGTCGTCGCCAGCCCTGAGCTCGGCGGGGAGGAGCGGTTGGACTACGAGGCCGAGGTCGACCGGCTGCTGTCCGCGACCGATCCTGCGGTGCACGGTGGTCAGGGAGCTGAGTTCGAGAAAGAGGAGTGGGGTTCCCTCGCGGCGATCGAAGCGAGGTTGTGTAGTGGAACGTTCCATGTCTTGCACGTGACGGCTCACGCCGCACCCGGGTTGCTGGTACTGGAGGACGACGGGGGTTACCCCGACTACGTGTCCACCGCCCGCTTCGCCGCATCCTTGCTGTCCTCGGGCCACGTACCACCCCTCGTCGTACTTTCGGCGTGCTCTACGGGGTTGGGTATGAAGACCGGTAGCAAGGACTCGGATGAGTTCAGGGGGATGGCCAGGGAACTGATCCGGCACGGGGTACCGACCGTCCTTGCTATGACCGCTTCGGTAAGTGACCTCTATGCGACCGAACTCGCGGGCACGTTCTACCAGTTGCTCGCCGCGGATCCCGCCGTCGATCCGCTGACGGCGTTTACCCAGGCCCGCCAGGACCGGGAACAGGCGAGGGAGCAGGCCGAGCGGACGGCACCGGGCCAGGCACAGGTGGAATGGTGGGTGCCGACGCTGTTCACTGGCGCAGATCCTGGTCCCCTGTACATACCCGCCGAGCGGCCGGTACCCCAGCGAACGGCCCGTATCCCCTTCGTCGGTCGACGCGCCGAACTGCGCACGCTGGGACGGGTCCTGCAGTCGCACGACCCGCACATAATGCTGCACGGCCTCGGCGGCAGCGGTGTGCGCAGCCTGGCCAATGCACTCGCCGAACGGTTGCCGGGAACGCCACGGACTATCCGTGTCCGCTGTGACAGAGGCGTCGGCGGTGTCCTCTACAGCATCGCGGATGCCCTAAATCTCGCGCCATGGCAAGGCGTCGGCTCCTGGTTCCGCTACCTCGACACGATCTGGCCAGCGATTCAACACGGCCCGGTGCTGCTGCTCATCGAGGTGCCCGACGCCGCGCTCCTGCCGCCGGCGGCACCCGGCGAGGCCGACTGGCTGCTCGTCGACCAGCAACTCGCCTGGTTCTTCACCGCCTGGACCCAGCTCACGCCGACGACGCCGCTGGTACTCACCGCCCGGCGGCGGTTCGCCCTTCCCGGTACCCCTCGAATACACCGGCATCAAGTCGGACCTCTGCACCCCGTCGAGGCGCGCCTGCTCGCCCGACGGTTGTCCACCCTGGACGCGGACGCACAGACCCGAATGCTGCAGGCAGTCGGCGGCCATCCGGGCATCTACCAGCGGGTCGCGATGCGGGCCAGTCAGGGGCTGCCAGCTGGGAACGGTGTGGTGGATCGACTTGTTGCGTCTGCCATCGACGAAGCAGCGGACGCCGCTGGCCTGACCCAGCTCGCCATGGACGCTGACTGGCAGCTGCTGCTCGATGTGGCGGTGTTCAGGGTGCCGGTCGGCGCCGACGCGTTCGGTGGACTGAACTCGCGTGGGCGAATCGGTACCGCGCTGGACCGACTCTGCGCAGCGGGCCTGGTCGCCCGGGCGGATGACCGCTACCTCGTCGACCGCTGGATCGCTGGTGTCATGCTGCAGGGGCGGCCGGCTGATGCGGCCGATGCGCACCTGCGTGCCGCGGCCTACTGGCGGCGTAACGACGTGCCCGGCAACCCGACCGACTGGCTGCTGGAGGCGCGTCACCACCTGAAGGAGGCCGGCAAACTGCGTGATGCCCTGCTGGTCAACGACCAGATATGCCGGACGCTGGCCGACCTCGGCTGGTGGTCGAAGGCGTACTCCCTCTACGAGGAAGCGCGCGGCTGGGGCCACCCGGCACCCGCGGACGCGGCCCGCATCGAGCAGGGCATCGGTGACCTCTGCGTCCTGGCGGGCGATGACACGAAGGCGCAGCAGTTTTTCGACCAGGCTCTGGCTGGGTTCCGCCGGGACGGCGACGAGGCCGAGATCGTCGGGACCCTGGGGCGGCTCGGTGCCCTCGCCATCCGCAATGGCGAGGAGAGTGAAGGCCAGAAGCTGCTCGACCAGGCACGGGCCCGCGGCGGAGCGCTCCCCCCGACACATGGCATAGCCGACACCTACCGGCACCTCGGTCTTGCCGAGCTCAAGCAGAAGCGCTACACCGAGGCCGAGGCACAGCTGCGCCGGGCTCTCGCGCGCTATGAAGCCGAACAGGACCACCGATCCGCCTGCCTGGTGCACATCGACATCGGCGACCTGTACCGGTCGCGCGAGCTGCGGTACGAGGCCAATGTCGCCTATGGGAACGCCCTGTCAATCGGGAATGCTCACCCATCGGTCGCGGTCGCGGTCGGCGGCCTGGTTTGCCAACGATTAGGCACGCTCGCTGTGGACATGGGCCTGATCGATGTCGCTGCAGAGCGCTACGACAGCGCGCTGGAGATGCAAAGGATCGTCCACGACTTGCCCGGTCAGGCCCGTACGTACCGGATGATGGCGGCTCTGTACCGGAAGCGGGACAACTACGAGTCTGCCGTGGCTGCTTTGAACGAGGCGCTGGATCTTGCCGAGGATATCGACGACGATCAGACCCGGGTCGAGGGGCTGGCCGAACTCGCCGACCTCTACCAGAGGCAGGGCAGGAACGATGATGCGATGGATACCGCGGTCCGAGCGTTCAAGGTTGCCCTCGGGAGTGCTGCACCGTTCGCTATCGAGCAACCGCTGGATGTTCTCAACGACGTCCGTGAAGAAATCGGTGCACGACAGTTCGACGAAGGTCTGAGGACGGCTGCTACCGACGCCGCCACGCTGAAGCAGCTGCGTACGTGGCTTCGTTGGCAGCGCAGACTGCACGCCCCGTCGCGACGTGACATCACCGTGCGACAGTTTCTGGCCTTTGTCAGGATGTCGGACCGGAACAAACCCCAACGACTCCTCGCCAATTTCCAGCGTCAAATCACCGGCTACTTCGCCGAACTGACGCGGTCGACGTTCGCGTTCGCCGTGGTGACCGCCGTCGGGGTCCTCATGACAGGTGCGCTACTGCGCCACACGGGCCTGCCGGAAGCACTGAAGGCCCTGCTATTCATGGCCCTAGCGGGCGTCGAGGTCGCCGGAGCGGCGCACCGGGCCACCGTACTGCGGGGCCTGCGCCGGGCACCCAATTGGTTCGTCGCCACGATCAGTCAGCCCGTCGCCCGATTGGCCGGGTTGGTGAGTTGGCTCATCGGGCTGGCAAGCCTCAAGGCTGGGCTGTCGCCGGTACCTAACGTCCTGCGCCCCCTGCTTTACCCCCGGTGGAAGCCGCCGTGGTCGGACTTCCACTGGTGGCCGTTCCGCTTCGGCGGCCTCCAAGAATTCGGAGTCACCGAATTCGTGCAACTCGGTGGATTCACGCTGCTTATGTTGCTCGCGTTCATGGCGTGCGCCGCCATCGGCGCGCGGCTACGGACCGGTCAGCCCGTCACCTGGCCGGCGCACCTTCGCCCCGCGAGCCCCCGCCCGGCGTATCGCAACCTGCACATCGACGTCGTGCTGAAGGGGGTGGCGGACGACCAACGACGCGGCCACACCCGGAAGAGCCAGCTGGACTCGCGGCAACGGCTCATCCGCTCAGCGGTGAAAGCACAGCGCTCCGGACTGACTTCTCAGGCCGTCGACGCTCTCGTCGTGGCGCACGACCTAGACAGGAAAACCGACCGGTGGCCGACACGCGAAGTGGTCCACGAGTTGGCCACCCGGATGGCAGAGAGCACTGAGGCGGTGATGGGCGCTGCGCCACCCATCGAGGTGCTCGACCTGCTTGGACAAGCCATCGAACGCGAGCCGGTACGGGGGCGCGCCGCGCTCGCCGCCTATTGCACCCACTTGTCCCTGCCCGGACTGACACGCCGGGACCCCGATGACCATCACTTGCTGGAGGCGGCAGTACGCGCCGTGGCTCTCTACGTCGAACTGGTGCCGACCGATGCCAGATGGTTCCAGCCTGTCAGCGCCATCGCCAGCGCCGATGCCGCCCATGCCTTCCGCGAAGTTGGGTTGTCGGACATCTCGATCGACCATCTACGCTCCGTGATCACCACGCTCCGGGAACACCCCTTGGACGTTGGATGGTGGCGGGCGAACCTCGCACGCCTGCACGTCAAACTGGCCCGCAGTTTCATTGCACTACACCGGAACAGCGAGGGCATCAACGTCGTCCACGAAATGCTCGCCGACATCGACCAGTACTTCGCTGAGCCCGGCAAGCTACTGCCGACTGACCTCGACACTTCGGTTAACGAGCTGCGGGACTGGGCCGACGGGTCCGACAGCGCGGATCGAATAGCCGAGGGGCCCCGATGACTATCCCCACGACCGCGTACGCCGTCGCCGTCTTCCTGGTGCTGGTCCTGCCCGGCATCGTCTACGGCGCGGTCCGGGCGACCGTCTCCGGTACCCGTCCCCACGACCGGGGCTGGACGCCCCGGGTCCTGCAGGCGATCCTTGTCAGCGTCCTCCTCGACACTGTGTACCTGCTGGTGCTCGGCAAGATTGCGGTCAGCTGGGTCGCCGGGGGCACTGACACCCTGCAGACGCAGCCCCGCCTCGCCGCACTCGGCATCCTCTGTCTTGGCCTACTCGTCCCAGCACTGCTCGCCTATCTCCGGCACGGAGAGCCACGCTGGCGCGAGGCGAGGGCAATCGGCCGGTTCCCGGTCAGAGTGCCAGCGCGCGGCACCACGAACTCGCCCGTGCCGACAGCGTGGGACCAGGTCGCCAGCCGACTGGAAGGCCGGTGGGTGCGGATCAGGCTCAGCGACGGCCGATGGGTCGGCGGCTGGTTCGCCACCAAATCGTTCGTCAGTACCTACCCCGAGCCACGCGACATCTTCATCGAGGACCAGCACCACATCGCCCCGGACGGCACGATCGGCGACCCGGTGAACGCGACTGCCGGGGTCTGGGTGTCACTCAAGGACGGTGACATCGTCGAATGGCTACACCCCTAATCACACCCCGACAATGAGGAGACGCCGCAATGAGAGGTATCTGGCCCTTCCGCCGCCGCAAGCGCGTTGAGCGCGAGTTCGGCGACGTCCGAGACCTACAAGACACCCGTACGGTAACCGCCCGGATCGCGCCGCAGAAGCCTGCCAAGCCACCGCCCGGGCCCTCGGGGACCAGTACCGCATCCGACAACACCCAGGCGCCGGACTCGGGCTGAGGCAGGCCAGTCCGTCCTTGATGGCTAGATGATTGGGTCCGAGGGATGGCCTGCGGACATGAGACGAGGGCGTCCAATGTCAGTGTGTGAAGACAGACCTGGACACCCTCGCAACGGCACTCTATGCCCGGATCGACGACGAGTTGAAGGCTTCGCCGTGGCTGGCCCCGTGCCGGCCCGCCGTCGGGATCGCACTCACACTCAGTGACGCCGAACTGGTCACCCTCGCGGTCACGTCAGCGCTGCTCGGTTACACCTCCGAGCGGGGCTGGCTGCGCCGTGTCGGGGCGGACATCGGCCACCTCTCCCCCTACGTGCCCCAGCAGTCCGGCTACAGCAAGCGGCTGCGCGCCGCGTCCTCGCTGCTCACCAGCATGATCCGGATCCTGGCCCGGGACACCGCCGGCGGCAACAGGAGGTGCAGTCATGCCTGGATCAGCCGCAGATGTCGATGCCGAAGGCGTCGAAGGATCGGAGTCCCGCACTCCTCGTCGTCCTCGCCGGCGGGCCTTAGGGGTCCGTTGCCAGAACGGCACGGTTGCCCCGCGGCGGTGCTGGCAGCCCGTATTCCTTGCGGAGCGCCGCGACCATGTGATTGCTCACGCTGAAGCGGCGGGCGATCTCTGCCTCGGAGTAGCGCCGTCCGAGCTGCGCCAACACCACCCTGGGCAGGCGGCGTTTGAGTTCCTCACGCTTCGTTCCGGCGAGCCGTGCCTGGTACAGGTTCTGCGCGAGAGGCACTCGCTCAAGGATGTGGTGGATCACGTGGGAGGAGGTGCCCAGCCGGTCGGCGGTCTGGGCGGCGGTCAGGCCCTGTTTCCGCATCAGCTCATGAATGTCCCGGGCCTGTACTGCTGCCGGGTCGAAGCCGGGCAGGGCCAGGCCGTCGAAAAGTTTCACCGGGGGCTCCCACACCGTGGGCTCGCTGATTCCGCAGCGGGTCAGGAACGCGTGGGCTGTTGCCTCGAGTTCGGCTACGAACTGCGGCGTCAAGGTGGCGGGGAAGCCGGAGAGTTGGCTGCGCAGCTCAGGAGCGAGTCCTACCGGCATGGCGCTGATCCGTTCGATCAGGTAGCACCGGGTGACGAGGTAGCGGGGGCCTTGGCCCACAGCTGCCTGGGCGGCGTGACAGAACCGGTGCCAGTCCTCTTCGGGCAGCACGTCGCTGTAGTTGAGCTCGCGGCGGCGTTGGTAGTCGATGGGGGGTGGGGTGTGGTCCAGATGGTCGGCCAGTCGGAGCAGGGCTCGCTGGGTGTCGGGCCAGCGCGGGTTGTTCTGCAGGGCGTGCAGGACCCGGAAGTTGCTCTCCTGGGTGCTGGCATCGCCCAGGATCTTTGCTGCCCGGGGGTGGGTGAGGGTGTTGCCGATCTGCAGGACGAGGCAAGGCAGCGCCACCTGCACCGTTCGCACATTGAACCCTTTCGGCGGCAGCATCCTCAATGCCCACCGGCCCCACATCAGGCCCGGGAGCCTCTTCGCCCGTCCTGCAGCGGCAGTGACGTGCATGGAAGTGCCGGGCAGGCTTGATCCGGTGCGGTAGCGAAGGACGGATCCACGCTGCATCGTGGGCTGAAGAGCCTTGATGATGACGGCATTCAGGACGGGACTGCATCCTTCACCCCAGGGCCGGACGTGGGCGGGGCTCGGCGGCTTCGTGGGGTAGTAGATGCTGATGAGCCAGCGCATCGCCTCGCCGGCCGCGTGCACATCAGGTTGCGCCAGGAGTTCCGCTGCCGCCGTCAGGGAAACGGCGGTGACGGCGGATCGGGACGGGGCCTTGCCGCCGTCCCGCGACGGGGTCTGAGCGTCCCGGGGTAGCTCTGCTGGCAGAAGGTGTGCGCCGAGCTCGACGAGGTCGTCGGGCAGCACGCCGGTCAGGTGCTGTCGTGTGGCTCTGTTGATGACCCGGCAGGCAAGCGCCTTGAAGTCGCCCAGCGCGGTGATCGCGTTCTGTGGACGCTCCGCGTAGAGGCCCATGTTGGCAAGGTCGCGGGTGATGATCTGGTTCAGCATCTGCTGGGCGAGTAGGGCCCGGTGCCCGTCGGGCAGATAGCAGTGCGGCACTTCCGTGAGCAGATGGCCGCATCGGAGAGCTGCCCGGCCGCGCGTTCGCGCCTGCCCGGCCAGGGAGTTCATGCACCGGCTCGGCTCGGATAAGTGACTTGCCGGATAGGGCTGAAGACGCGGCATCCGGCAGCACACAGGGCACTGGTCGCCGAGCAGCCGACGGTGCTTTACGCAGGCGAAGGACCAGCCCAGACGCCAGCGCAGCAGCCATCGGCCGCCGTTCTCGCGAAGGCAGTCCGGGCAGAAGAAGGACCCTCGTGAACGCCCCCACAAACGCCGCGGGTGGATCATGCGTGGTTTGGGTTCGACAACCAGGGCCCGACCGTCGTAGTGGGCAAGAGTCATCCGGCGGAGCCGGGCGGGCTCGACACCAGTGGCTGCGGATAGGGCTGCGGCTTCCGCGTCGGGGAGCAGAGTCAGCCACGAGGGATGCTTCTGAGGATGCTGCCGCAGGTCACTGAGTCCGAGATCAGGCAGGAGATCGTTCCACGGGGTTCGCAACTGACGGCTCACCGCCTCCAGCCATGAGTCGAGCGCTTCACCGGGAACGGGTTCAATCCGCAGCGGCAGCGTTCTCATCAGCGTCATGTAACGGTCACCCTCGCGGCGGCCTTTGCGGTCCGGGAGCGCGGCCGGGTCGTCATCCGTCCGCGGGCGAACTTCTTCGCGAGCGCCTTGCGCGCCCGCTCCGCCGCCGCGTCCAGCTTGACCTGGTCGAGGAGTTCCTCGTCCAAGAGCTCGATGCCGGTGCGGGCCGCGCGCTGACATCCCCGGTTGATCAGCGTCATCAGCGAACCGATGTGGCCGGTAGAGCGGATGTAGAGGTAATCGGACAGCTCGTCCGCGAGCATGCCGGGGAACTTCCGGCACAGCACGATCCGCTGCTCCAGGGCGAGCAGCAAGCTGCGCCACTCATGACGGTGCTTGTCGTTGGTGACGACGAACGGCTCCATCGTCAGCGGGGTGGTGCGCCGCGCGGTCTGCGCGATGGTGATGTTTCCGCAGGGGTTGGCCTCGGAGTACAGGCCACGATTGCCCAGCTCCACACCGATGAAGATGATCGTGACGGGGAACTCGTTCGCGATGTACTTGAAGTGGTTGCTGACCTCGGTCCCATTGCGGTCATGCCACTTCAGGAAGTGCAGGTCATCGATGACCAAGATGCGTGTCTCGCATTCCAACACGCAGTCCAGGGCGCGCTGCGCGAAGAGCGTGGCGGTGCCGTCCTTGCGGCCGGGGTGCGCGAAATACTCCAGCAGCGACCGGTTGAAGTCCTTCATGCCAATGTTGCTGGTCAGGCCGACCCGGCAGACCGGCCACCGCTCGTGTCCGGAAGCGGTGAACGCGCCCTCCCGCTCGATCACCCGCCGGTGATACTTCAGCACGAAGTCCAGGACCGCGGTGGTCTTGCCGAGTCCCGGGAAGGCGTCCACCGCCACAGCGCCTTTGGCCTGGTCGCCGTCCTGCTGATTGCTGTCGATGATGTCCCGCAAGTCTTCGTGCAGCGCCTTGAGTTGCGGCGTGCCGATCGGCCCCAGGTTGGCGTGCCAGACGCTCCGGTCCTGCTCGTACTCCACGAGTGCCGCCTCGCCCAGGTCCGCCTTCTGTTTGAGGGTGAGCAGCTCCGGCGGCTCCCGCTTCGGCGCCTCGGCAAGAGCGCGAAGGCCCTCCTTGCGGGAGAGAGTGAGGTTGTCCAGCGGCGGGTTCTCGGGGCGGGGTAGCGTCACGCGTCCTCCAGGGCATCGTCGTAGAAGTCCCCGTTGTCCTCAGGGCCGTCGAGATCGTCGTCCTCGTCGTCATCACCAGGCAGCAGGCCCTCATACGGCTCGGCCTCCACCTCATCCGGCTCCTCTGCGTCGTCGTCCTCGACGTCGGCGTTTGTGGCGAGGATCCGCGCGACGGACGGCAGCATGCGCACGTCGTCCTCGACGGTTCCCGGGAGGTCGAAGGTGGATTCGTCGCGGGCCTGGCGCAGCGCCAGACGGCGCTCGGTCATGGTCAGCCCGAGGCCTAGGTGCCAGCGGTCGAGCAGTTCGGCGACCGCGGTCTCGTCGTCGGGGAACGGATATTTCTCGCCCGCGATCTTCCGGGCGATCTCGATGGCCCCCCGGCTGATCGGGAACTTCTGCGCCGGGGCGTGCTCCCACTGAAGGGTGTGCCAGCGGCGGGTGTCCGGGCGGCGGAAGTAGATGTAGTTGATGTTGTCGGGGTCAACCTGGACGGGCCACAGCCCCTGGGACTTCGGCCCGGTGTACGGGCTGGTCTTGCCCCGGTAGCCGTCCAGCCCGTCGCCGTTGTAGCGGCACTTGCGGATCTCGACGCCGTAGTGGTGGGTCTGCTTCCACTCGGTCTTCAGGAACTCGAAGCCGAGCGCCGGATCGCGGGGCACCTCGATGTAGCCGGCCCGGGCGATGCCGTGCTCGAACATCGCCGCCGGCGACAGCTTCAGCCCAGGTACATGGGCGTCGACGAGTCCCCTGTGCGGCCTGTGGTGATACGTGCAGGCCACCCATTCCCGGATGATCGCTTCCAACTCGTGGAGGAAGAAGAACGCCTGGTCCTCCGGCCGCTCACCCCGCGAGAACAGGTCCGGGCCCTTGTAGCCGGGCAGCGACTCCAGCAGCCCCTCGCGCACGGTTTTAAAGAATCTTTCAATCGGCCCCTTATCCCGGCCCGTTCGCAGACGAGCCGGCTGGATCGACAGGCCTAGATGCTGGCAGACGGAGGTGACGTGCTCCGAGATGAAGGGTTTGCCATGGTCGACGACGATCGTCTCCGGCACCAGAGCCGGAGAGGCGACACCGCCCTTCTTGGCTTCCTCCGGCTCCTCTTGGTCCGGGTCGAGTGCCTTCCGCTCGACGAACACCGTGCGAGGAATGCCGTGGTCGGGCCACACGGCGTGCGCGGGCCAGTCCTTGCCGGCGGGGCGGGGGCGGAAAGTCTGAAACATCACGGCCGCGACGTCGATGGACGACGTGGACACCGGTGTAACCCTGATCCCGCACACGCACCTGTCGTACCAGTCCATCGCGACCGTCAGTTCGGCCTGGACCCACTTCATCGTGATCGGGTCCATGGCAAAGACGTCCAGGCGCGTAGTGTCCATCAACAGGTACTCGCCCGGCCGCGTCGGCCGCAGCTTCCCGTACGCGCCCGGCGGCCGGGTGGCGATGTCCCGGTTGCGCTTCGTACTCAGCCGGAAGGTCGGCAGCCGCCGCTCCAACTCCTCGAGCCACCGGTAGGCCGTCGCGCGACCGGGCAGCTTCACCTCGCCTTCGCCATAGCGGGCCTCCAGGCGCGGGCCGACGGAGCGGATCACCTTCCCACGGGTCGGCTTCGAGTCCTTCCCGTGCTCGGCCATGATCTCCAGAGCCATCTCGACCCACCGCACGTCGGCCCGGCCCAGTCCTCCCATGTCGCCGCTCCCACGATCCGGACCGCCGCGTACGAGCCCGGCTTCCCGGTCGGTGAGGAAGGCGCGCACCCACCGCTTGATGGTGCGTACGCTCACGCCCAGCTCGGTGGCCTTCGCCTCGTATCGCCGCAGCTTGGGCACCGTGGCCGCGTACTGCGGCCGGGGCTCGCCAGCCTCCGCGATCTCGTCGCTGCCTGACCGGAAGCCGGTCAGAACCTCGTTGATATGGGCGGCCCGCTCCCGAACCTCGGCAAGTTCCTCATCGCTGAGCAGAGCGAATAGCACCGAGGCCGTCTCGCGGTCGTCGTCCGATTCCGGCCCCGGTCCGGTCGCGATGACCTGGGCCCGGCCAGAGGCGAGCACCTCGCGCAGCGACAGACGGAACCTGCGGCCCGGCCCGTCACGGACCAGCACCTCGTTGCCGGACGCTGAGCCGAACATCTCCTCCACCACGACGACTTCGCCGTCGTACTTCAGCCTCGTGCCCACCCCGACACGAACAGCAGCGCCGGTCACATGTCCTCCTCCACGAGACCCCGACCTCGTGATCCGACAGATCTGCTCGATCTGCTCCTCGTCGAGTGCGGATTCGTCCCCGGGCTCTTCGACGGGGCGGGGCAAGTCGCGTCTGCCAGCGCCAACCACCGTGGCCGGGCCCGGGCGCAGCATGTGGCGCTCGGACAGGGGCTCCGTCAAGTCCGTCACGAAGTGCTGGCACCACAACAGCCGCAGTACCGCGGCCCTCACCCGCCAGTCCGGGTGACGGGGGAAGGCTTGAAACGCCTCGCCCAGCGTCGCCTCGTTCAGATCTGTCGCCCTGATCTCCGCGAGCAGGTCCTCGTCGAAGAGCCAGTCGCGGCGATAGCCCGCGAGGAAACGCAGGTTCGCCAGTTCAGCTTCGGGCGGCTCGGACCACACCTGGAAGTCCCAGCCGCGTGACAGAACGACCTCGCGGGCCCAGCCGAGCGCGAAGTTCACCTTCGGGCGGGTGAGCCGGTGCCGCGGTTTGACGTCCACGACCAGCGGAACGTCTTTCTCGCGCATCACCAGGAAGTCGGGCACGTGTCGGCGCCGACGGCCATCGGCGGTGGTGGACAGCAAGAACGGCTGGGCGAAGACGGCCGTCACGTCCTGGTCGAAGTCGGCGTAGAGCAGTCGTGTCAGCTCAAGCCGGGATTCGTAGACGACGTGGTCGCGCATGGTTGACGACCAATACAGGCCGGAATAGTGCTTCTGGCCTTCTCGCCAGCGGAACGTACGCCAAGGAATCGAGGGCCTGAAGATGTCGATGTCTGTCGTCGACCAGACCAGGTCCTCGTCGATTTTCCCGTTCGTACTACGGAGACTCATCGAGACTTCGCCGATCACACGCGACATGCTCCACCCCCGAGCAGCGAGAGCGGGGCGCGGAGCTCCTGGTCTCGGCCAGCTGCGACATCTCCACGATCAAGCGGAATGGAGCCGCTGCATAGAACGAGACCGGGAACAGCACTACGACGAGTGAACGATCAGACAGGAGTACGTCTCAGCGCGTTGTCCCATGGGCCGGACGAGGGCCATCGTCAATGGGAAAGGGACACGCGAAATGCGAACCTACAAGTACGTCGGCGACTACTTGGGCGACGGTCAGGAAGTAGGTGTCATAGCGGAGCTCGGCGATGACGGCGAGCTCCTCCTCCAGCCGCTGGAGGGCCGCGGTGTCGCGGTCCAGGCCGCGGCGGACTATGCCGGCCTCGCACCGCTCGCGCAGCAGCCGGGATGCCTCCCCCGCTCCGCCGGCGGCGCCGACGACTTCCGGTTCGGGGAAGTGCGGTGTGCCCAGGCCCAGGTCCGCGACCGGGTCAAGCACGCACTGCGCCGCGGTCTCTTCGGTGTCGGCGAGCAGGCGGCGGGCCCGCTGTTCTCCTGTGCTGGCGGCTTCGGCAATCCGGGAGGCTGCATCCGCCATGGCGGCCGGTCCTTGAGCCAGCGTTCTCCCGAATCGAGCTGGCGCCGGTCGATGGGGCGCAGCAGGCGGGCCGCGTCCAGGACGTCGGCGAGCCGGTGCTGGCTGGGATCGGCGTAACGGGTGGCGTTGGTCAGCACGGTGGGGATGTGTGTTTGGTCGGCGAGCTGGAGGGTGCGGGCGGCCAGGCGCAGCGAGCCGGGGCCGGTGCCGGATTGGCCGTGCCACACCGCTTCCAGCCGCAGCGGGTCGCCGAAAATCTCGCGCCAGGGGGGAGCAGCTGCGCGGCAATGTCCGGCCTGCCCGCGGAGAGCGCGCGGACTGGTTCGGAGAGGGGCCCGAGCATGGGGATCAGCCCGTCGCCCCCGTACTGGCGCAGCGCCTCCCAGGACACCACCGGCCTCTCGCCGTGGGGCTGCTGGTGGGCGGCGGAGGTCAGGCGGCACAGCCGCGCCCATCCGGCCTTGTTCTCGGCGAGCAACACGATACGCAGCGGCCGCTCCAGCACGTGGGCGCCGCCGCGCACCGGGGTGCGGCGGCGCTGCGCACGCACGGCAGCAAGGGGGGCGACGGCCAGGTCGATGCCGAAGACCGGGCGGATGCCGTGCTTCATAGCCGCCTTCGCGAAGCGCACCGCGCCGGTGACGGTGTCCCGGTCGGTCAGCGCCAGCGCGCTCATGCCGCGCTCGGCCGCCCGCTCCACCAAGTCCTCGGGGTGGGAGGCCCCGTACCGGGCGGAATAGCCGGACGCGACATGCACGTGGGTAAAACCCGCCACGCCGCGCCTCCGAACACCACTGACCCCACCTGTCTATTTTCGTGCGGAATACACCGAAAAGCGATTTCGAACTTCCGTTCGAGAACAGTAACGCGTGATGCTGGGTTCAGCGACCGTGGCGCACGTGAGACCCCACTGACGGTCGAAGCCCGGGCAAGCGGTGTTGACGCAGCCGGGCGTCATTCCGCTGCCGGCTGGTCCGGGTCCGCGGAATGCCGTTCCGCGCCATAGGGCGGGACGTCGTCGGGGGCGATGTCGATACGGAGCCGGTGGAGATTGACGGGGTGGCGCCAGCGGCCGCGATCGACAGCGGTGTCACCGTGAAATTCGGCGACAAGCTGGGGCGCGACAGGGGTGAAGGCGAGCGGTTCAGGGCTGCCCCAGTGCGAAGTGAAGTGCACGTCGCGCCAGGGGTGATCGGCGCCTGCGGGGGTAAGCAGGCCGCCGCCGAGCCCTGCCCGGAGCCGCGGTGCAAGGGGTGTGCTGCGGGCGACCAGCAGGAAGCGCCCGTCGGTGGTGTAGCGGCCGAGCAGGGCAGTCTCCGGTCGGATGAGGCTTCCGGTGACTGCGCCGATGACCGCCTCGGCGGTGTTGCGGGTGCGGTACTTCAGCCAGCCTCGCCGGCCCGGCTGATAGGTCTGATCGAGGCCCTTGATGACCAGGCCCTCCACGCCGACCGCGGTCCACTCGGTCAGCCACTCCTGGGCAAGGGCCCGGTCGGTCGTCGATGGCGTGAGCGCCCACGGAGCCTGAAGGCCGTGGCCTTGGAAAAGCGATTCCAAGCTGGCGCGGCGCTCGGCATACGACCAGGTGAGCATCTCCGCGCCGGCGTGCTGCAGCAGGTCGAAGGCGACCAGATGGGTCGGCTGCTCCCGAGCCAGTAGCGCGATCGTTCGCGGCCGGCGGTTCATCCGCTGCTGCAGCGCCGAGAAGTCCAGCCGACTGCCCGTGTAGATGACAGCCTCGCCGTCGATGACAACGTCCTCGCCAAGCGCCGCGGCCGCGCTCGCGATCTCCGGGAATGCCCCGGTGAGGTCACGACCGTTGCGGGACTGCAGGAACACCGCGCCATCGGCGCCGGCGAACACGAGCAACCGGAACCCGTCGTACTTCGGCTCCAGCACCGTGCCGCCCGGCAAGGCGGCGGGCACCGGGAGACGCGGCACCGCTCGGGCCAGCATCGGCTCCACCGGAGGAGCAAGACTCATACATGGGGATTACCCGGGTAAAGAGTGCAAACTCGTCTCTATCTGAGTGAGGGGTGCTGGGAGAGCTGTGGGATCTGGAGAGCATCGCAGACGAGCTGTACGGGCTGCCGCCCGAGGGCTTCATTGACGCCCGCAGCCGACACGCGGCCGATGCTCGCAAGGCGGGAGACCGAGAGCTGGCCGGCAAGATCGGCGCGCTGAGACGGCCGACGCTCTCCGCCTGGGCCAGCAATCTCCTCGTACGTGCCCAGCCCGACGCAGTCGCCGGCCTGCTCCGCCTCGGCCAAGGCCTGCGAGAAGCCCACCAGGAACTCGACCGTGAGCAGCTGCGTGAACTGTCCAGCCAGCAGCACCGCCTGGCCGGCGCGCTGGCGCGCCAAGCCCGCCAGCTGGCAGCCGAGGCCGGGCACCCAGTCAGTGAAGACGTGCAGCGCGAGATCGAAGTGACCCTGCACGCAGTCCTGGCCGATCCCCAGGCAGCGCGGGAATGGGCCGCTGGCCGCATCGTCAGGCCGCTCGCTCCCCCGGTCGGCTTCCCTGCGGCCGCGGTCAGCAGCACCCCGCAGACGGCCCCTGCCCCACCGCCCACACGATCGTCCCGCCCGGCCGGGCGGGACCATCACAACGGGTCGGACAGTCCGGTCCGGAGCGCCAAGGAGCAGCGTCGAGATGCGGAGCGGCAGCGGAAGGTCGCCCAGGCCCGCCAGGACGCGGAGAGTGCCGAGCAGCGAGCACACGAGCGGGAGGACGAGCTGCGCCGAGCCGAATCGGAGCGGGAGCAGGCCGAGAAGCAGCTTCAGGAGGCAGAGGAGCGAACTGCCGCCCTCGCCCAGGAGGTGAAAGCCGCCCAGGTACAAAAACGCCAGGCCCGCAGCGCACTGGACCAGGCCGGGCACCGAGCCGCGGAGGCCGCCCGGAAGGCCCGCGAAGCACGCGGCAGCGCGCAGACCGCGCGCACCCGAGCAATGCGAATGGAACCGGACGAGTAGTGATCGACGCTGGTGCGGGTGCGCGCGGTGTTCACCGCTGGGGTCGGCGCTGCCCTGGGCGTGGCCGCAGTCGTCGATCGAGTAGCCGAGGCCGAGCTCTTCGAGGGCGATCTCGTCTGCTGCCGTCAGCCAGGCCTTTACCCCGGGAGCTATCTCGATGCGCGGGGTGATGTTGCCCATCGGGTGCGCGGCTGCGGCAGGGAGGGCGGCCAGTCGCCTGGGGGTCAGACGATGCGCCATGTGAGCATCCCTTTCTCTCGGACCGATGTTGCAGCTACAGCCAACGGAAGGCGTCGCGGACCTGGGAGGCCGCGCCGCTGAGGTTGTCGGCTTCCAGGCGCTCGTCGAAGTCGTACGGGTCCTCGGTGCTGTTCATGACGGCCCCGGAGGCTGCGTCCAGGACGTCGGCGAACGCGTCATGGACGCCAGCGTCCTTCAGGGCCTGGACGACGATGTCGTGGTCGGTGCCGCGCTGGATGGCGTCAGCGAGGAGGCGCAGCGCGGCGGCAGCCGCCGGGGCGAGGAAGCCGAGTTCACCGGTCTCTCCCGCGCGGTCGGCGGTGGTCTCGATCGCGGTGACGTGGGCGGTCGTCGCGAGTTCCTTCGGCGTCTCGGCGTTCATGACGAGCCTTCCTCTCAGACGGTGGCGATGATCAGGGCGGCGAAGAACAGGAACAGGGCGTGGAAGCTCTGGTCAGTTGACTGCACTAACTTGGGTCACGGCTCGATGTGGTAGCGGGGTGGAAGGCGAGACGCCGTCGTTGCCGGGGCGCGTCGCGAACACGCAGGGCTGAAAACTGCGCTTGGTCCAACACGGTCTGGAGGGGGAGAATCGATGGACGTTGTGGGCACATCGATCACGGCGGTGGTTGCACTGCTTGGCGTGGTTCTGGGCGGGTGGTTGTCCATTCGCAATCAAGACCGGTTGTGGCAGCGTGACCACGCGCGCCAATGGAGGGACATCCGCCTCGCTGCCTGCAAAGACTTCGTGGCTGCCTACCGTGAGTACATGGCGTACACGCTTGAGCCGACCGCCAACATCACTGCCGTCCCGCATCCCAGGATTCCTGGCAGCCTCATGCCGTTCTTTGACGAAGCCGGACGGCCCTACAAAGAAAGGCTGGAGGCAACCTCGATGGCTGTTCGTCTCGTGTCGGAGTCCGCCGAGACCGTTAGTGCCACCGGGGATGTAGTCCGGAGCGTCCGCCAGATCGCTGCCGCGCGAGCAACTCATTCCGAGGCAGCTCTTCCGGCGGAGGACTTCGAGAAGCTGTGGTCGGCCCAGCATGCATTCTTTACAGCAGTCCGGCGGGAGTTGGGCCTCATCGAGATACCCATGAGCGCGTACGAAGTCAGGCGATCGCATCCCGAAAGTTAGTGCAGAGAAGGTCGAGCGCGTAGGCGCCGGTACCGATGTGCTTGCCGGTGATGCCGTCGGCTTCGGTGGTGGTGTGCACGGTGTCGGTTCCGAGGCGGTAGAACTCGGCCTTGCCGGTGATCTTGGCGAGCCAGGCGAGTGTGGTGCGGCGGTCCGCCCACCAGTGTGAGGCGGCATCCAGGGCGAGGCCGGCCGTGACGCCGACGACGCTGGCCGCCGTCCCCGGGGCGTAGCTACTGCGGGATCTGCTGGAACGTGCCGCCGACCTCGACCTCGAAGGCACAGACTCGGCTCGAACTGTTCCGCTGGCTCGCCTACTACAACCGGCGCCGACGGCACTCAGCCCTCGGCTACCTCACACCGATCGAGTTCGAACAGCGATTGATCAGAGCAACTACGCTGTCACTCGCCGCATGAAACCCGGTGTCCACTCCCAGGGATCAACCTCACCTTGGCCGCGGACGGGGCCGGGACCGTCGTGCGATCCTGCGGCGCAGGCGCACTCCGGTGAGCCCAATGGTCCGCATGACGCGGGCGACGCGCTTGTGGTTCACCGCCCGGCCGTCGTCGCGGAGTTCGGCGGTGATCCGCGGGACGCCGTAGGTGCCGTCCGAGTCCCGGTGCACTTGACGTATCCGGGCCGCGAGTTGGGCGTCCGCAGCCTGGCGGGCGGCCCGCTTGGGGGTGGTGCGGCGCCAGTAGTAGAAGCTGGAACGGGCGATCCCGAGGATGGCGCACAGCCGCTTCACGCCGTGGCGGCGCTGGTGGTCGGCGACGAACTGGAAGCGGGTCACCAGCGCGTCTCCCCGGCGAAATACCGGGCCGTCTTTCGGAGAATGTCGCGTTCTTCCTCCAGCTCGCGAATCCGCTTCCGCGCGGCCACCAGCTCGGCCTCCACCGGGCTCCGGGCCTGGGCCGGCGCGGCCGGAGGCGTCGAGTGGGCGCCCGGGCGCCGTCCGTCGTCGGCCCGGATCCAGTTCCGCAGCGTCTCGGTGTTGACCCCGAGGTCCTGAGCGACCGACTTGATCGTCGCTCCCGGCCTCGAACGGTACAGCGCGACCGCGTCCGCCTTGAACTCCGGCGGATAGTGCTTCATTGCCATCTGTGCAGGACTCCTGACCACCCGGACCATCAAGATCCAAGTGTCTCCGGTGTCCAAAATCCGGGGTCAAGGCCCAGAGCCGGTGGGGCGCTGAGATGGGGAGCCGCTGGTTCGGCAACGAAATTGGGAGCCACCTGGCCTGATGGTGTGTTACCTGCCGCTGTTGGAGTAGTGGGGCTGTGAGCTGACTGGTGGAGCAATCAGCTTCTGGACGGGGGTCGCGGTTCTGCGTCGGTATGCCTGCTGGACCGAAGGGTGGCGAGGCCGAAGGCCAGTCCGCCGGCGATGAAACAGGGGTTCCAGAGGGCCAGCGTCCAGGCCCGCTGCCCCACGCTCACCGAGGTGTCCAGGTGCGTCGTGTTGGTCAGCAGCAGCACCTCGATACCGATGCCCCGGACCAGTAGGAGGGCACTGACGCCCCACCCCAGCCACCTTGCCAGCAGAGCGGGAACACCCCGGAGCCTGGACCGGGCAAGCAGCCATGCCAGCAAGGCGCCGAGGAGGCAGAGCGCACCGACACCCCACAAACCGGCTACGACGAACCACAGTGGGCGCTCGGTGGCCAGCGGACCGGCGGAGATGCTCAGCCCCACATCACCGCCGACGGCCCAGTAGAAATGCAACCCGGCGAACGCGGCCGCCCACAAGGACGCGATGCGCCCCCACAGCGTGGACGGTTCTGCACCTGTTCCCTTCGGTTCGCGTCTCACCGCCGGCCCTCAAGGACATCGCGCCTGTCAGCGCACGGGCCGTCCGCTTCCTGTGGCAACACGATGAACGCCGTGCCCTTGGTCAGGTCAATGCTGGAGCGGGGCGGCGCACCGTCGCTCTCGTCCTCCCGCCGCAGCAGCTCCACCCGCCGCTGCTCCAGCTCCACCGTCTTGTTTCCGTTCACGACCGCCGTGAATTCATCGAAGGCCGTGTTCGACAACGACTGACCCGTGCGCCTGCGTAGCCACGGGATCAAGCCCAGCCCCGTGAACCATCGCCACGCGCTCTCCACCAGGGCGAACCAGACCAGCAGACACACGAACGCCGGAAACGACATGGCCCACATCGCCACAGCTGGCCTCCCCATCGTCCTCAACACAGTTGACTGCCGGGAACGACGGAGGGTTCGGCGTCGTTCCCATCGGACGTGCGGACTGGGAGAACTCGGGACCCCAGACATCGGTCCGCGCGTGGACCGCTCGCACAGACACTCCGGCACCCATCCCGGCAGCGTCGTATGTCACCCGATAGGGGTGGCTCCCAATCTCGCCGGGCAATGCGCTCTGCCCAGAGCGGCACAGGCCGCTCGGTCCCCTCGACCGCCGTCGTTGGACTCGTCTCGCTGATTGCCATGGGATCACTGTTCTGCATCCGCAGCGCGCAGGGATCGGGCCAGCGCATGATCCGCTTCCCCCATGCGGCGGAGGCTCCGCCATGGAGATCCACCTCATGGCGGAGTGAGGGGCCCTGGGCTTCTCGGACAGCGGTGTTGAGGGTTCTCGTTATGCCGCTGCCTGCAACTCCTCGTACTCGGCGTGGACTTCTGCGGGAGTCTTGTAGCCGAGTCCGGAGTGGAGGCGTTTTCGATTGTAGAACATCTCGATGTAGCGGACGATCGCCCGGTGG
>NZ_JBEZKA010000031.1:0-74719 GCF_040651435.1 Streptomyces sp. NPDC048479 | reverse complement strand
CAGGTCGCCAAGGCCCTCACCGACGGCGCCACGCCCGACAAGATCTCCAACCCCAGCGCGGGCACGCCCAACAAGCTGCTGAAGGTCGTCGAGTAACACTCAACACCTGCCGAGTTCCCGGCGATGACAGTTCGCCCTCCGCCGCCGGGAGCTCGACGCAGCCAACCCTGAACGGCCTGAGAAGACGGCGTGCTCCCGCCCTCCCGTCGCGTCGGCAGGGCGGTGCCGGATCAGTCGGCGACCGCAACTCGTCCAGGGCCGACGTTCGCGGCTGGCGGATCCGCTCGTACAGCCACTCAAGCGATCGCATGGACAGTCTCCTAACGACCGTGATCGACGACGCACAGCGTGACGCGGTCAAACGGCCCTACCCGCCCATTACGCCGAAAGCGGCATGTCACACACCGCCAGACCGGGTGGCTCCCAATCTCATTGCTGAAACCGTGGCTCCCGTTCTCACTGCCCACCGGCTCTACTTCACCTTGTCCAAAACACCGAACAGCGGTGAGGCCCGAACCACCGGTGGTTCGGGCCTCACACGCGCCCCGTTTTTGGTCCGCCGTTCCATGTAGGCGCGGGTGCGCTGGTCCCAGCGCAGGCGGCAGAGAACGATCCGGTAGAGGGCCGCGTTCGCGGCCCGGTCGCCGCCCCGGTTGAGGCGGTGTCGGTGGGTGCGCCTGGATGGGCAGCGATGCCACGCAGAGCATCGCGAACGCTGCCTCCAACCTGAGGCGGTCGGGGTTGTCGCCCGCAGTGACCAGCAACTGGCCGACCCGCCCCCGGTGTGCACGTCGAGCGCCGCGCGATGATGGAGGCGGTGCCGTGGCGGCGGTACTCGAACGACAATCGCACTACCGATTTTCACGCCAGCGAGGCGTCCCGTCAGGGACATGGCGTACTGTCTCTGCACCGGGCGGGCCCGGGAGAGGAACCACGATCGGATGCTCCACCCAAGACCTCGTGAACTGCCGCATCAAACCTTCGTGTTGCTCGGGCCGTTCGGCAACCTTGCGCTTGGGCCGCTGGAAGTCGTCGAACGAGGGAGCGTTGGTCGTGCCCAGGTGCGTTCCGGTTCGCTGGGCTTGGATTGTCGGCTGCCGTAGTGGAGAGGCTGATTCTATGGACAGCTTCTCGGAGGAGAGGTCCGGTCGGCGGTTGCGTGTGTGCAGCGTGACGGCGAAGGGCCGGACGACGGTGCCGGTTGCTGGTGAGGTGGATTACCTGACCTCGCCCCGGCTGGGCGATGAGCTGGAGGGCGCTGTCGCCAGCGGCGTTGAACGTGTCGATGTGGACTTGCGCGAGGTGTCATTCTGCGACTGTTCGGGGCTGAGTGTGCTGCTCGATGCCTGCGAGCAGGCCCGCGCGGCGGGGGTGTCCTTCGGCGTGTCCGGACCGGTCGCACCGGTTGTCGAGCGGTTGTTCCAGGCCACCGGGGTGGAGCAGGTGCTGCCCGTGCGGACGGCTGCCTGAGCAAGGGCGCGCGCTCCGCCGAGCTGCGCGGCCGCCGGCTTCATCGCCCAGGCCGTGCGGGAGCATCTACGGGTCAGTCGTCCGGGTCGCGGCGCGGTGCATTCACCGGGTTTCGGGTCTCGCGTGCTCGCGCAGGGCTTGGTGTAGCTCTGCCGGATGCCGGCAGCCAGGTCACCGGTCTGCGCCCAGGTGATGACGAGTTCGGCGACGTGCCGCAGCTTGATGTTGCGGTGCTGGGAAACCTGCTGCAGCACCGCCCAGCCCTGCCCTGCCCCGCGTCCATATGACCCGTGGCGATGAGTGTGCCGATCGCCTGGCCGATCACCGCATGGGAGACCAGGGGATGCTTCAGCTCCCCCACCTCCTGCTCCAGCGCTGCCATCGCGTCGGACGGATCGGCCGGGCCCGCCGCCCCGTCATCGTCTTCCAAACCGCTCACGCTCCAACCCATGCCCGCACGGGATACGCGCCAACCGGTGTGCTGCCTGGTCACCCAGCCTGCGCTGTCCGGCCCGTCGGCCGAACACCTTGGCATTCGCAAGGCCCTGGGCACCGCTCTCGGCACAATCTCAGCCTGCGGAAGCGACAAGAGGGCCCCGCTCGCGGGGAGGCAAAAGGGGCCTGGCAAAGAACGGGGTCAGTCGGTAGACAGGGTCTGGAGGAGGTCGCCGACCTTCGGGTCCGGCAGGGCGCGGGCGACGTCGGCCTGGGCGACCATGCCGACGAGGTCGTGTCCGTCGATGACCGGCAGCCGGCGCACCTTGTGCTGGGTCATCGTCCGCAGGATCTTTCTGCGTCGTCGTCGGCGCCGATCGTGACTGCCTCGCCCTGCGCCAGCTCGCCGGCCGTGACGGAGGAGGGGTCCTTCCGGCGCCGAGGACCTTCACCACGATGTCGCGGTCGGTGAGCATGCCTTTGAGCCTGTTGTCGGTGCCGCAGATGGGCAGTGCGCCGACCCCGAGCTGCTTCATCTTCTTCGCCGCTTCCAGAACGCTCTCGTCCGCGCCGATACATTCGGCGCCCTCGGTCATGATTTCTCGTGCGGTGGTCATCGTCTTCTCTCCTTGTCTCTGCTCCCGATCCGGCCGACGGCCGGAGGCACCACGCTCTGGTGAGGCAATGTCAGCTCTTGCCGCGGCCGCTCAGCAGGTCCCGGGCTCGGTCCACCAGGCCCGCGCCGGGGGCCAGCAGCTTGTTGCCCGGCGGGGTGTGCGGTGCGGAGGGATGGGGACGGGTGGGCGCAATCTTCTTCGCAGTGCGGATCTTGTCGCCCAGCTCGTCCAGCGCGTCGGGCGTACAGGCCGCAGCGAGGAGGGGGAACAGCCGGTCCTCCTCGTCGCGCACGTGCGCGCTCACGTCGAGCTTCAGCTTGGCCACCAGGTGATCGAACTGCGGATCGCCCGCATCGAGGCCTTCCAGGTCCTTGAGGAGCCGCTCCACCTCTGCGTGATCGGCGAGCTCCTTGTCCGCGATCTCATCCCCGCCCTCGACGTGCTCGCGCACCGCCGGGTACAGATACTGCTCCTCGGCCACCGAATGCCGCACCAGTTCCATGGTCAGCTCATCGGCCAGTTCCCGGCGCCGCTTGTCGCCGACCGGCTGGCTCTCGATCTTGGCGAACAGTGCCTCGACCTCGCGGTGGTCGGTGGCGAGTTCCGCAATCACATTTCCGCCGTGTCCCATAAAAGAAAGTCCCTCCGCTCGTGGCGTGATCTTGAAGTCAGATCACCGTTCCACAACGCGTACCCCTGGAGCCCTTCAACACGCGCAGCACACTGGGTGGCCCGGTGCGGCCCCGCGGTCCGAGCAGTTCGGGTTTCAGTGGATCGCGGGCCCGGTGCACGACGCCCGCCCGGATACCGCTGGGCGGTGCGGCGCGCCAACTGCGGGCTGCGGAGATGCCTGCGCCGCGGGCGTGAAACAGCGCTGAGCGGGGGCTTGCCCTCCGGTGCCTTGATGACGACCGGGATGCCCGAGAGGCTGCGCCCGGTTGGTGCAGCCCGGTCCGGGACCGCAATGCTGTTCCTATTGTCTGCCGGATAGGGCTTGTTGGCTTAACTATTTCGCCAGCAATGGAGTTGTAGGGCTGCGCCGTCGAAAATGGGTTACTGCTATCTGTTCGACCTCGCTCGAATCGAAGGATGCGCATGGCTACGTCGACCGAGCCGGTCACCCCCATTCCTGTTCGCGGCAGAAGTCGTGGTGCAGTGGTGGTGTCCTGGCTGACCACCACGGATCATAAGAAGATCGGCCATCTGTACCTGGCGGCATCGTTTATGTTCTTCGTCTTCGGCGGCCTGTTGGCGCTGCTGATGCGGGCGGAACTGGCGCGGCCGGGGCTGCAGATTGTGTCCACGGAGCAGTACAACCAGGCGTTCACGCTGCACGGCACGGTCATGCTGCTGTTCTTCGCGACCCCGACGTTCGCGGGTTTCGCCAACGCGATCATGCCGTTGCAGATCGGCGCCCCCGACGTGGCGTTCCCGCGGTTGAACATGTTCTCGTTCTGGCTGTTCTTCTTCGGCGGGCTGATCGTGGTGGCCAGCCTGCTGACCCCGCAAGGCACGGCCGACTTCGGATGGACCGCCTATACGCCCCTCAGTGGTGGCGAACGCACTCCTTACGTGGGGGGCGACATGTGGATCATGGGGTTGGCGCTGTCAGGCTTCGGGACCATCCTCGGGGCGGTCAACTTCATCACCACGATCGTGTGCATGCGGGCGCCGGGAATGACGATGTTCCGGATGCCGATCTTCACCTGGAACATTCTGTTCACTTCTGTGCTGGTCCTCCTGGCCTTCCCGGTCCTGGCCGCCGCGTTGCTCGTCCTGGAGGCCGACCGCCGTTACGGCGCCCAGGTCTTCAACCCGGAGAACGGCGGGGCGCTTTTGTGGCAGCACCTGTTCTGGTTCTTCGGTCATCCGGAGGTCTACATCATCGCGCTGCCGTTCTTCGGCATCATTACCGAAATCATTCCGGTCTTCTCCCGCAAGCCGATCTTCGGCTATGTCGGACTGGTTGCTGCCACCATCGCGATCACGGGCCTGTCCGTGACGGTGTGGGCGCACCACATGTTCGCCACCGGGGCTGTCCTGCTGCCGTTCTTCTCCTTCATGACCTTCCTCATTGCCGTGCCCACCGGGGTGAAATTCTTCAACTGGATCGGCACCATGTGGAACGGTTCGCTGTCGTTCGAGACACCGATGCTGTGGACCATCGGCTTCCTCGTCACCTTCCTGTTCGGCGGCCTGACCGGCATCATCCTCGCTTCCCCGCCGATGGACTTCCACGTCACCGACACCTACTTCGTCGTCGCGCACTTCCACTACGTCGTCTTCGGCACCGTCGTCTTCGCCATGTTCGCCGGCTTCCACTTCTGGTGGCCCAAGATGACCGGCACCATGCTCGACGAACGCCTAGGCAAGATCCACTTCTGGACGCTGTTCATCGGCTTCCACATGACCTTCCTCATCCAGCACTGGCTGGGAGCCGAAGGCATGCCCCGTCGCTACGCCGACTACCTCGCGGCCGACGGCTTCACCGCCCTCAACACCATCTCCACCATCGGCGCGTTCCTCCTCGGCGCGTCCACCCTCCCGTTCTTCTACAACGTGTGGAAGACCGCCAAGTACGGAAAGAGGATCGAGGTCGACGACCCGTGGGGTTACGGTCGGTCTCTTGAGTGGGCCACCCCCTGCCCCGCGCCGCGGCACAACTTCATCACCCTGCCCAAGATCCGCTCCGAATCCCCGGCATTCGACCTGCACTACCCCGAGGTAGCGGCGCTCGACCAGGGAGCCCAGACCGGACGCCGCGACGCCGTCGAACCCGACCCGGACGCAGCATCCAAGGGCGGAGACACACCATCATGACGGCCCCCTCCACCGGGCAGCCGACTCCAGACCCGGAAGCGGGCATCGAACGACTCGAACGCTTCCTCGCGGCAGAAAGCGAGCGTACCCAAGCACGGAAAGCGGCCGAGACTTTCGCCGACCGGATGCCCTGCCTCACCTGGGCCGAGCGGGAGCAGCTGCTCCGGCTGTACACCGGCGAACGACTTGTTGAGGCCCAGCGACTGCGAAACCGGCTCGCCCAGCAAGAGGCTGCTCACGAATCACGAGAACGGCTTCGCGGGCGTTGTATCAAAGTCGCCCTGCTGCTGGGCGCTGTCAGCGCCGCACTGACCCTGTGGCTGATGCTAGGGATCCTGCAATAGCAGGGGCAGGCGGGTCTCTACCGCCCGACAACGGTGCAGAGCAGTCTGCCTGCGCGATCGGAACTCCGCTAGGGCCTGTTGCAAAAGTGGATCTTGATCGTGAAATGATCATGCTTTGTGTCGCGTGGAGATCTGACAGAGGAGCAGTGGGCCCATCTGCAGCCGCTGTTGCCCGTGGGGAAGAAGTCCGGCCGTCCGCCGATATGGACGCGGCGGCAGCTGATCAACGGGATACGGTGGCGGACCCGGACCGGGACGCCGTGGCGCGATGTCCCCGAGCGGTACGGGCCGTGGGACCGGGCTGCCGGGTGGTGCGGCGGCGGGGCCGGGTGAGGACGTCGGAGCCGTCTGCGGCTTGGGCCAGATGGAGGAGGTGGGCGCGTTCGGCGTCGTCGAGCTTCAGGGCGCGGGCGACGGCTTCGAGGACGGTGGGGGAGACGCCGGTGAGGTTGCCGCGTTCCAGCTTGGCGTAGTACTCCACGCTCATGTCGGCGAGGGCTGCGACCTCGCTGCGGCGCAGGCCGGGTACGCGCCGCCGGCTGCCGGACGGCATCCCGGCCTGCTCGGGGGTGATCTTTGCGCGCCGCGAGGTGAGGAACTCGCGGACCTCTTCACGGTTGTCCACGACATCGACGGTACGTCCCGCACGCAGCCACAGGGGTGTACTGCCGGTACACCTCTTGCTGGTGACTCGCTGAGCGTGCGAAGAGCGGGTTACCTGGATGACGTGGCACTTTCCACCCGGCCGTGAACGCGGATGGTCAGTGAGCCCGTGTCCGGCTCGGGGTCGAATTCTCGCCGCTTGTGCCGGGCCTGCAACTGCACTCGGCGGCCGGTACACCCCCCGGTACCGCTCGCCTCGACACGTAAGGACCTTTCATGCGCGGCGCAGTGATTCACGCCCCCGGCGATGTCCGCTTTGAGACCCTGGACGACCCGAGGATCCTCCAGCCCACCGACGCGCTCATTCGTACCGCCGTCACCTGCGTATGCGGCTCCGACCTGTGGCCCTACCGCGGCGCGGAGCCGATCGGCGACGCGCATCCGATGGGGCACGAGTACGTCGGCTTTGTCGAGGAGGTCGGCAGCGCGGTCACCGCGGTCAAGGCCGGCCAGTTCGTGGTCGGCTCGTTCGCGACCTCGGACAATACCTGCGCGAACTGCCGTAACGGCTTCCAGTCGAACTGCCTGCATCGTGAGTTCATGAGCACCTGCCAGGCCGAGTACGTGCGCATTCCCAACGCGCAGGGCACCCTGGTCGCGACCGACGAGGTGCCCGGCGAGGAGCTGTGGCCCGGTCTGCTGGCCGTCTCCGACGTCATGGGCACCGGCTGGTGGGCGGCCGACTCCGCCGAGGTCAAGCCCGGCTCGACCGTCGTGGTCGTCGGCGACGGCGCGGTGGGTCTGTGCGGGGTGATCGCGGCGAAGGAGATGGGCGCGGAGCGGATCATCGCGATGAGCCGCCACGCCTCCCGTCAGAACCTCGCCCGGAGGTTCGGCGCCACCGACATCGTCACCGAGCGCGGCGAGGACGGCGTTGCCCGGATCAAGGACCTCACCGGCGGGATCGGTGCCGACAGCGTGCTGGAGTGCGTCGGCACCGCCGAGGCCATGCAGCAGGCCCTGCACTCGGCTCGGCCCGGCGGCAACGTCGGCTTCGTCGGCGTCCCCCACGACGTCGCCGTCGACGGGCAAGAGCTGTTCTTCTCCCACGTCGGCCTGCGCGGCGGCCCCGCCCCCGTACGTCGCTACCTGCCCGACCTGATCGGCCGTGTCCAGTCGGGCCGGATCGATCCGGGCAAGGTCTTCGACCTCACCCTGCCCCTGGATCAGGTCGCTGAGGGTTACAAGGCGATGGATGAACGCCGTGCCATCAAGGCCCTCCTCAGGCCCTGACCCGCCGCCCCCTGTGCCCGCGTGCGGGGGTTGCCCCGGAACAGTCGACGTGTCCGCGCACCTTCCGCTCAGCCGTGACGCTCACAGAGAAGGAGCCGTCTTGCAGATCACCCGAAGCTCGATCGACACCGTCAAGGGCCCGGCCGACTGGTTCACCGGCGACGTGTACCTCGATCCCGTCGCCGCGGCCCCCGCCCCGTCCCGGGTCACCGCCGCCTTGGTGCACTTCATGCCCGGCGCGCGCACCCACTGGCACCTCCATCCGCTGGGCCAGACCGTCTTCGTCACCGAGGGGATCGGCTTGTGCCAGCGCCGGGGCGGACCGGTGGAGATCATCCGGCCCGGCGACCGCGTTCTGTTTGAGGCCGATGAAGAGCACTGGCACGGCGCCGCGCCGAACCGGCTGATGGTCCACCTGGCTATCAACGAGGGCGACGCCGACCACGACGTCGTGCACTGGCTGACCCCCGTCACCGACGAGGAGTACACCGCAGCCCCGGCCACCGCCTGAAACCCTGAAACCTGGCCCGATCCGCTCTCCAGCGGGATGGCACGACGGTGGACCGCTGCCCGAGTGAACAGGAGGAGGCCGCGTGCTCCGCGCCCTTCGCCACGCGGCCGTACGAGCCGCTCCCGCTGCCCTGCTCGTACTGGCCGTGTCGGCCTGCAGCGACAGCTCGCCGCCTCCTCCGGGGCGCCTCGTCTTCACCCTCCCGCCAGCAGATTGCGACGCGTGAGGCACCACCCGCACCTTCCGAGGGGAACGCCGCCGTGACCATCCGCCTGACGATCGACGGCCACCGAGTCGGGGCCACCTTGAACGACAGCGCCACCGCCCTGGACCTCGCAAGCCTCCCGCTCACCTTGGGCATGGACGACTTCCATCAGACCGAGCAGATCGCCTACCCGCCCCGGAAGCTGGACACTGCCGGACCTACGACTTCACCGGTCGGGTCGCCTTCGTCACCGGAGCCTCCTCCGGCATGGGCCTGGCCACCGCCCGCGCCTTCGCCGCCTCCGGCTCCGCTGTCGCCCTGGCCGACATCGACGAAGCCGCCCTGACGGCCGCCGCCGAACAGCTCACCGACGAAGGCCACCAGGTCCTCGCAATCGTCTGCGACGTCACCGACGAGGACCAGGTCGCCGCCGCCGTCGACCGCACCGTGGACACCTTCGGCCGCCTCGACATGGCCTACAACAACGCCGGCATCCAGATCCCGCCCGCCGACGCCGCGGAAGAGAGCGCCGAGCAGCTCGACCGTGTCAACGCCGTCAACCTGCGTGGCATCTGGGCATCCATGAAGCACGAGCTGCGCCACATGCGCGCCCAGGGCAGCGGCGCCATCGTCAACTGCTCCTCCCTCGGCGGCCGTTGGCGCTGATGCGGGTGACTCTCCGTGCGTAGGTAGCTCTCAGCCCCAGGGCCGTGGAAGACGAAGTTGCCCGGAACGCTTTGCGTCCCGGGCAGCATGCGCGGGCGGCCGCGAAGCTCCTGGGGAAATTGCAGGTCTCAGCCGTCTCAGACTGCGGCCGTTGGATTCACCACTTCGTCGGCGCGGCGGTATTCGGCATTGATGCGCTGGGCTTCTTCGAGCTGGTCTTCGAGAATGACGATGCGGCAGGCGGCCTCGATGGGGGTGCCCTGGTCGACGAGTTCCCGGGCTCGGGCGGCGATGCGCAACTGGTAGCGGGAGTAGCGGCGGTGACCGCCCTCGGAGCGCAGTGGGGTGATCAGGCGGGCTTCGCCGATGGCGCGGAGGAAGCCCTGGGTGGTGCCGAGCATCTCGGCGGCCCGGCCCATCGTGTAGGCGGGGTAGTCGTCGTCGTCGAGACGGCCGAACGAGTCATCTGCTGTCATTGCACCTCTCTGTGGAACGCGTGGAGGGGCCCTGGCGCCATTGGCACCAGGGCCCCGAAGGAACTGCTACACCATCTGCCGACCCTGATACTGCGCCGGCCTTCTGTTTCCGCAGACCCGACCAAGACGCTGTCGGGGGCGCGGGGATCGCAGTTGCCTGACCGGAGACCACCTCACTATCGATGTCCTGCGGTACCCGGACTCAACACTTCCGCCCGGGCGATCCTGATGGCGCTCAACTCCTCCGTTCTTTCCCTCTGGATGAACTACTTACCAAGCGGCAACTGCGTACTGCTTGTACTGCGTACTACTGGTGGCCTCGAACAGCGCCACTCTTCGGCAGCCAGCCCCGTCGCCCGTCCTGCATCTGCTCTGGCTTAGAACCCCACTGCCGAACCTCCCGGCACGCGCGCCCGCAGCCGACGCCTTCACCGAGGTACCGCTCACTGACTTCACTGCTGGGTACTGCGAACTGCACTTAAAGTAGGTGTTTTTGATCCCTGGCCGTGAGGGACTGTCCAATCAACGGTGTAACTAGGGTTGTTGAGGTCAGTGGCGTGCTGCGCTGAGTCGGCCGTCGAAGGTGATGTCGAAGGCGTTCAGGGCGGTCTTCCAGCGACTGGTCCAGCGGGCTTGTCCCTTGCCGGTGGGGTCGAGGGACATGATCGCCATGTAGACGCATTTCAGCGCGGCCTGCTCGTTGGGGAAGTGGCCGCGGGCTTTGACTGCCCGGCGGATCCGGGCGTTGACGGACTCGATGGCGTTGGTGGTGCAGACGATCCTGCGGATCTCGGTGTCGAACCGAAGGAACGGGGTGAATTCTTCCCAGGCGTTCTCCCAGAGCCTGACGATCGCCGGGTACTTCTTGCCCCAGGCGCCGGCGAACTCGACGAACCGCTCCAGCGCGGCGTCTTCGGTCACGGCCGTGTAGATGGGCTTGAGGGCTCTGGCGATCTTGTCCCAGTCCTGGCGGGCGGCATAGCGGAACGAGTTCCGCAGGAGGTGGACCACGCAGGTCTGGACGATGGTGGCCGGCCAGACGGTCCCGACTGCGTCGGGCAGGCCCTTCAGGCCGTCGCAGACGAGCATGAGGACATCGCCCACGCCGCGGTTCTTGATCTCGGTGAGGATGTGGAGCCAGTGCTTTGCACCCTCGCCGCCGTCACCGGCCCACAGGCCCAGGATTTCCCGGCGGCCCTCGGTGGTGACGGCCAGCGCCACATAGATCGGGCGGTTGGCGACCGCACCGTCGCGGATCTTCACGTGGATGGCATCGATGAAGATGACCGGATAGATCGGGTCGAGGGGACGGTTCTGCCATTCGGCCATGCCCTCGAGGACCTTGTCGGTGATGGTCGAGATCGTCTGGCGGGAAACGTCGGTGCCATAGACCTCGGCCAGGTGGGCCTGGACTTCACCGGTCGTCAGGCCCTTCGCGGCGAGCGAAATGACCATCTCGTCGACGCCGGTCAGACGCCGCTGCCTCTTCTTCACGATCTTCGGCTCGAACGACCCGTCCCGGTCGCGGGGCACGGCAATCTCGACGGGTCCGACCTCGGTCAGCACCGTTTTGGAGCGGGTTCCGTTGCGGGAGTTGCCGCCGTTTCTGCCCGCTGGATCGCGCCGGTCATAGCCGAGGTGGTCGGTGACCTCGCCTTCCAGGGCCGACTCCAGCAGTCGTTTCGTGAGCTGCTGCAGCAGGCCTCCCTCACCGGTGAGTTGCAGCCCTTCGGCCTGAGCGCGCCCCACCAACTCCTCGATCAGCTGGTCATCCACCGCATTCGCCGACTGCGGGACAGCCGCCTCTGAACTCTCGTTCTCAGGCGTGTTGTTACTGGTCATCAGTGCATCCTCCATGATCAGGAGTTACACCGTTCTTCTTACAGTCCCGGCCGTGAAGTGGGTCGGCTGGATGATCTGGTTTGTGGGGGCTGACGGGACGGCTCGGCGGTACTGCCGTGAGTGCGGTGATCCGCTGCCGCAGGCGATGGCGGCGGAGGCGGTGTTCTGTTCGGGTCGGTGCAGGTCACGACGGTGGCGGAGGCTTCAGCGGACCCGGCAGCGGATGATCGCGATGCAGCGGGGTGAGCAGGCGGAGTGTCCGGTCTGCGTCAGATTGAGGACAGCTCGGTCGGCGGCGCGTGCGCGTCCGCTGGTGCGGCATTTGGTGGGCTGATGTGTTGAGACGCGGCGAGGCTCTCAAACGCGTTGCATCGCTGACCCGATGATGATGCCGAGGAAGATCGAACCCGCTTCCGTCGCATTACCCTCAACTGGTTTAAAAGGAGCGTGCATGAGCCCTGAACGCAGGACTAGATATCGCCTCGGTCCGCTTCCGAGGCATCGCGCTCTCAGCGCCGGCACAATCGCAGCCCTCGGTCTCGTGCTTACCGGGTTCGCGAGTTCTCCGGTCACCGCGGCGCAAAGTGCCAGGGAGACTGCCCAGACTGCCGTAGCCAGCCCATCGGGCTGGAACAACAAATGCGACCCGAAGCCGACGAAGAATACCAACGCGGACACAGGGTCGCAGGCAACGGCCTGGGACGGAAGGTGCAGGGTGGGCCCGACCGGACCCACAGGTGCCACAGGTGCCATTGGCGACACCGGCCCGACCGGCCCCACGGGGCCGCCGGGCACAGCCGTGGAGGAAGTCTTCCAGCTGGTCTCGACGGTGAATCAAGTGAGTTTCATCGATGTGGACGGATCATCCGGTACCAGTCAGGGTGATGAGCTGGTCGTCAACGGGAGTCTCAGCCGCGACGGCACCACGGTCGGCGACTTCAGCGAGGTCTGCACGGTGACCCGTACCGGCCTCGACGACGCGTACGACCTGCAGTGCGCGGTCGTACTCGACCTTCCCGAAGGACGGATCACCGCGGAAGGCCGGTTCACCATCACCAACGCCGGCCCGGGCCCGATCACTTTCGCGATCACCGGTGGTACGGGGGACTACCGCACAGCCCAAGGCTCCATCTCCGCCGTCCTTGTCAGCGACACTGAAACGAATCTCACCGTCAACCTCATCCACGGACCTCGCGGTGGCTGAGCCTGAGGCGGTCGACGCCAGCGACCGGTACGTGTCGTAGGAGAACCACGACTCCTGCGCGCGCGGGATGCTCGCGACGCTGGCAGTCATCGAGGCCGAGCAGCTGGCCGACCGGACCACGGTCGTACGGCGCGACGGCACGGTCCTCTACGACAACGAACTCGTCGACAGCGCGTGGCACCGGCGGGCGGCGGCGGACCGAGCGGGGGCCGCCATGCTGCTACCCCTGCTCCTGCCATCACTGCGGCGAATCGAACTGAATGCTGCCAAAGCAGACTGAATGAGCGTTTTCAAGCCCGGGGTGTAGGGACCGGAGTCCCCCGAGCAGAGCTGCCGTCAGCGTGCGGCCGGTGGCTTTTTCGTCCACTGGCTGGTGCGGACGCTTTTGCGGGTGAGGCGCCGGGTCATCATGGTGATGAGTGCCCAGTTCAGGTGGGCTTCGGAGTGCTGGGGCAGCCGCTCGTAGTCGCGTGCATTGCGGCGGGCGTTCATGCACCAGCCGATCGTGCGTTCTACTTTCCAGCGGCGGGGCAGGACGACGAAGCCCTTGGTGTCCTTCGGCCGGGAGACGATGCGCAGGGTGAGCCAGAGGCGTTCGCGGGCCCAGTCCACGAGTTCGCCGGCGTAGCCGCGGTCGGCCCAGACCTGCGTGATCTGCGGCTGCGTGAGACGGAGGCGCCAGAACATGTCGCGGGCGGCGTCGCGGTCCTGGAGGTCGGCGGGCGTCACCGTGATCATCACGGGCAGGCCGAGCGTGTCGACCGTGATATGTCGCTTGTGCCCATTGATCTTCTTCCCGGCATCGTAGCCGCGGCTGTTCTTACCGACGGTGGAGGCGCCCTTGACCCACTGGGAGTCGACGATCAGCGTCACCGGGTGGGGACAGCGACCCTTGCCGGTACGGATCCGACGGCGGAGCAGCAGGGGCTCCAGCAGAGCCCACTCGACAACGGATGTGTCGGAGGGGTAGCGGCGGCGACGGGAAGCAGCAGACATGGCAGGCTCGGCAGACGAGGTGATCGACGGTGTTCAGGGCGATTTGGAGAGCTGGGCCAGGGTGGCGCGGACTCCGATGAGCTGGGCCGATGCCAGCTGGGCCCATTCGTCGTCGGGATAGCGGGACAGGTGCGGGTCGAGCGTGCCCGTGATCACCCGGGTGAGCCGGCCGAGGATCTGCCGGAACTGCCGCTTGTCGTACTCGATCCAGTCCGCGGGCTCCTCGGAGAACATGTAGCCGTCCTTGCGGGTCCAGGTGATCGGGGTCAGCTGTTCAGAGGAGACGACGTCCCGCACGTGTCTGATCCCCCGCCCCCCACCTGCGACCTCGTCAGTCGCGTGGCGGACATGAGCTGGTAGGTATGCAGGCCCGCGGGTCGTGCTTCCATCAGGGCGACGCGGACCAGGTCGCCGTAGTGCTCGGCCAGCGGCCGCGCCTCCCGGCGCCGCGGCATGCCTACTCGCCTTTGAGGAGCTGGGCCAACTGCTCGTCGAGGGTGAACTCGCCGTTGGCGAGTGCGCCTTCGAGCCAGTCCGCCGCCGCGCGGACCCGGCTGATCTGCCGCCGCACGGTCTCGCGTTCGTCGTCGGTGAACTCCTGGCCCCGCAGCTGGGGGACCAGGCGGCCGAGGGTGGCCACGAAGCCGTGGCAGGAGCCGACCAGGTCGAGGTACTCGACGGTGTGCTCGATCTTGCGGACCGCCGGGGTACGTTCCCTGATCCGCTCGCGAGTCTCCTCGGAGTTGTCGAACTGGGCCCGGTTGACCAGCATCCGCGCGGTGTCATCCCGCATCACAGACCGGGCCACCGTCGACCGACGCAGCAAGTCCGTGGTCACCATCGAGAGCCTGGACGCCCGCCGTACGTCTCCGACTTCACGTGCACCGATGACGTACACCTACCCGCCGACGACCAGGAACAGCCCGGGTTACCGGCCGCCGGATTTCCGGGCCGCCCACGCCGAACTGCCCGGCCCCGTCCAACGAACCGCCCGCACGATCGCCACCAGCCGGCGCAGCCCATCGCTCGACCGCCGCGAGGGAGACGGCTGCGGGCACCACCTCCGCCACACCGCCAGCAGCAGCTCGGCCACCGCCGTGCCCGCAGCCACGAAGCCCACCGCCACGTACCAGGGCCAGCCATGCCGCACCCCGGCATACGCCCCTGCCATCGTCGCCGCGTACAAGACCAGCTCGCACGCCCACATCACCACCAGCCACCGACGCATCGTCATGCCCCACCTTCGCATCACGACCCAACAGACCCCTGTACATCAGCGCACAACCCGCGCCAAAGTCACACTGAGGCGCAATGCGCACACCAAGTCCCGGGAGGAGAACGCTACAAAGCCCAGTTACAGAACACACCCGGGCGTTCCCCACATGCCGGAGCTCTCACACACGTGCAAAAAGGGCTACGCGCGCAGAACCGATCCACTCCACGGTCGTTGAACAGCAGCCTCCTTCATCCGGGCAGGCACGCTCAGGGCTCTCGGTCGTCATGCGAGAGGCCCTCAGTCTGATCATGTTGATCATCTCGCCGGCACCGCCGCCGCTCTCGCGCTTCCCTTCGCCGGCACCGGGCCCACCACCGCCGGCGCGCGGATCCCCGGCCAAGGCCGCAGGGCCGTCCTCGGGAAGAATGTCTTCTTCGACATGACCATCAACGCCCGGCCCGCCGGGCGGATCGTCTTCGAACTGCGCGACGACGTCGTCCCCAGGACGGCGGCGAACTTCCGCGCCCTGGCCACCGGCGAGAAAGGCTTCGGCTACGCGGGATCGTCCTTCCACCGGGTCATTCCACAGTTCATGCTCCAGGGCGGCGACTTCACCAAAGGCAACGGGACCGGCGGCAAGAGCATCTACAGCGAAAAATTCGCCGACGAGAACTTCACCCTCAAGCACACCGGGCCCGGCGTGCTGTCGATGGCCAACAGCGGCCCCCACACCAACACCTCACAGTTCTTCATCACCACCGTCAAGACGCCCTGGCTCGACGGCAAACACGTGGCCTTCGGAAAAGTCATCAAGGGCATGGACGTCGTCCAGAAAATCGAGACATTCGGCTCGTCCACTGGATCGACCAGGGCGACGATCACCATCGCAAGGTCCGGGGTTCTCTGAGAACCGCCTCTGTTGCCCGGAGCGCCGTGCCCCTACAGGGAAATGGTGGCGCCCATGAGAACGCACACACCTCGGAGGCATCGACCTGGCACGAGCTGCTCACCGGCGCCAACTTCGCCCAGGCCGTCCTCACGAGCTCCAGCCTGTCCGGGGCCACCCTGGTCAAGGCCGGCTTCGCGAAGGCTGACATGCTTCACGTGAACCTGCGCTCCGCGGGCACGACACCGGATGAGTCTTCAGTGCCTGCGGGCTCGTCTTGTCCCGTCCCAGCTCTGCGTCTTCTTCCTTCCCTGCATCAGCCGTCGACGGAACTTGAGCCCCGCCGGCGGGCGGGTATAGCCAGGTCCGGGCCTGCCCAGTCCGCGGCGGTGAGGCCCTTTGCTATAGCCCGATCTCCCACGGGAACGGGGTCAGCTCTCCCGCTCGGCAGTAGATGTCGAGCACCCACGGCATCAGGGCAGCCATCGGGTGCAACCGAGAGCCCTTCAGACTGGCGAGCTGCCTGGCACTGTGCTGTACACAGCCCGTGATCTCTATCCCGTCGCGGGTGACGAGCGTGACCGCGGTCAGGGACCCCTCGCACGGCGTGGGGTTCCTCTCGTTCGCCACCGAACACCGCCGCCCTTTGTCCGCATCCCGCTCGCCCATCGTCATCGCCCCCTGCCCTGGGCCACTCGGCCTCCGGAAGGATTCCCGAACGGGCCCTATCTGCCGACAAGTTGACGATTGCCGGACGTGGTCTTTGCCCGGGATTACCTGCGCGCGCCCCGCCATCCCAGCCTGCGCCTCGCGCGCGGCCCGCAGCGGAGCTTGCACAGGCCGTCCTCGAGAGCCAGGCCAGTCAGGGAGAAGCAGCACCCGCAGTCGCCGCACGAGCCGCGCGGCGGGACCGCTGGTCGCCGCGCGACTGGGAGCCGGCCGCCCAGCGGTCCCTGGCCGCTCTCGGCCAGCAGAGGCAGGCGCACACCGGCCGGGACCGGATGCTGCTGGTGGGCTGCCTGCGCCAGGGCCTCGCCCTGGCCCGCGACTTCCGCCTCGACCTGGGCCAGCGACGCTCACCCACGGCGTCCTGCCGGGCCCTTGACCAGAAGCCGGGTGAGGAGTTTCTCCAGCTCCGGCGGAGCGTCGGCCGGTGAGGCGTGCCGGCTGTTCGCCCAGGTATCCGGCAAGTCCGTTACAACGGGTACCCTCCGGCACCTTTCCGGCACACCCTCTCCCGTACCGGTTCCGGTGCGGAACCAGCCGACGGTGTGCCGCCCAGGAGCGCCCTGGTCACCAGAAAGGCCGCGACCCCCAGCCCCGTCAGCGCCAGCCCGGCCCCGCTCGCCCACACGGTGACATGCTTCATCGGGCCAGCCTGCCCCACCGGCGGCCCCGCCATCAGAGCGCCAACCAGCCATCTCCCCCGCGCCCTTGGGGCTCAGTCAGAACGGGTGGGCCTCGGCCGGGGCCGGGCTTCGGGTAGCCCTGCGGGCGCGGGGGCCGGGCCCGCCGATACGGCCGGCCCGGACTGCGGGGCCACGCCCCTGTCGATCCACTCCGCCCGCGACCTCCAGGAATTGGCCCTCTAGCTGAACCATCGACCCCGCCTCGTCCTCGGCGACAAGACACCCGCTGGGCACGGCCCCGGCGTAGTTGACCTTTGATGCAGTTCGGTCGGCTTTGCCCGGGTGATGAGAGTGGTTGGTTGCAGTACGAGCACGACTTCTGATGATCTTTCAGGTCTCTAGGCCAAAAGATCGTCACAGAGTCGCGCTCGTGTCTGCATCTTCCCCGATCAGCCCTGCCCTTGCCCAGTTGAACGACCTGGCACTGTGGGAGAGGGAGCTGGCAGTCGAACCCAGAGCGATGGAGTCTTCACTGGTCAGCAGGCTGGCGCGGGTCCCGGACCGTCGGAAGCGGCGTGGCCGACGCCACCGGCTGGTGGTGGTTCTGGTCCTGACGGCGTGCGCGACGCTGGTTGTGGGAAACGACTCGATCACCGCGATATGGCAGTGGACGGCGGGAGCTTCGCAGGAGAAGCTTCAGCGGATCGGCGCACGCCGTGACGCGCTGCGCGATCGGTACATGGTGCCCAGCGAGCGCACCTTCCGCCGGATCCTGGCCGATCTGGACGCGGACGCCCTGGACCTCGCCATCTGCGGATACGCCACGGATGTCGTCCGCGGGCAGGCCCCCGTGCCCGTGATTCCCCGCGCCCCGGGGCCACCGGAGCGTGAGGAGCGTCGGGCCGCGCAGCGTGCGGAAGGGCATCGCGCCCCCGCCGGTCTGCTGCCCGGTGCGGCGATCGACGGCAAGGCCCTGCGCGGTGCCCGCACCGCCGACGGCCGCCGGGTTTTCCTGGTCGCCGCGATCGCCCACGTCAGCGGCATCGTCCTGGGACAGTGTCAAGTCCCGGACAAACGCGGGGAGTCGAGCGTGGTGCCCGAACTCCTGACCCCGCTGGACGTATCCGGGACGGGCTGACTCTGGACGCGCTGCACACCTCGAAGAAGACCGCACGCCTGATCACCGAGACCCTGAACGCTCACTACCTGCTCATCCTCAAGGGCAATCAGCCACTCGCGCGTCAGGCCGTCCGCTTCCTACTGGAGGGCCCCGACACCGAGTTCACCCAGACCATGGCCATCGAGGACGACCGCGGTCACGCCCGTACCGAGCGCCGCACGATCCGCACCGCCCCCGCCGACCAGACCCTGTTCCCCGGCGCCCACCAGGTCTTCCGTCTGCGCCGGGACACCGGCGGCCTCGACGGCGACTGGACGGCCAAGGAAATCGTCCTCGGCGTCACCAGCCTGCCCACCCACCTCGCCGGACCCGAACACCTCAACTACCACGAGAGACAACACTGGACCGTGGAGAACAGACTCCACTGGGTCCGCGACGTGACCTTCCACGAGGACAACTCCCAGCTCAGGACGGGTACCGCACCCCGAGCCATGGCCAGCTTCCGCAACCTGGCCATCAACGCCTTCCGCCTCGCCGGACGTACCAACATCGCCCACGCCCGCCGCGACCTCCACCACCACGACGACGCCTTCACCGCCTACGGCATCTGACCAACCACCATCAAACCGGACACAGAGGAACTACGCCGGGGCCGTGACCCGCTGAGGCCATGAAAGCACGAGCATTGACCAGCTGATTCGCAACCACTGATGGAAACCGCCCGCACCATCAACCCACCATGACCGCGGTAGGTTGACAACGCCCCCCAGCCGAGTTCGTACTTCGGTCCGGCCCCGGCCACCCGCATACGGGCACCCTCGCGCCGCTCACGGCGTCCGGACTCACAGCGCGCTTCCCAGCGTGGCGCGAGTTCCTCGATCAACATGCCGAGATGTTGGCGCGCGACGCCACAGAAGGAAGAAAAAGGAAGAATTAGGACATGGTCGCGCGGGCTTGCGAGGGCTCCACACCTCAAGAACCCGCGCGGCCACCCTCATGTCACGGCCCGCCCACGATCAATCGCGGGGCAGCCCGTTATCGCGACCGCGCGCTTGACCTCGTCAAGCGCTTGGCCACGGAGATCATTCACGAGCTTCGTCATGAGATTCGGGAATCAGCACCGGGCGCACTAGCTGTTCGCTTCAGGCCCTCGGATAATCCTGTGTATCCATTTGCCATATAGGCAGAAGAAAAATGGACACGCAACGAACTAACCGAACTAATGCGAGTATCACGGCATCTGCTTTCATATAGTGATCTTCGAGTCATCGCGGATGATCTCGGTGCCCAGCGTATGCGGGCGTCATCATCGTGAAAGTGGAGGTCCTCGTGTTCGGACAACGGGCTCATCAGCCAGAAGTGGCTGATCGCCTCGCAGGACGGCCTGGAAGACGGAACCGACCCAGCTTGCGGTGGGCCCGCAAGCGGGCAGCCGCCTTGGGGTTGGCGGCGGCGGCTTCGGTCGTCCTGCCCATGATCACCGCGCCTCCTGCAGCCGCGACTCCCTCGGACTTCCTCTATGTGGCCAACTTCACCGGCAATACGGTCTCGGTGATCGACACCACCAACGACACCGTGGTCGGCACGCCGATCACCGTCGGCAGTGGTCCCTTGAGGGTGGCCATCGCCCCGAACGGCACCAAGGCCTACGTCACAAACTTCAACGGCGACAACGTGTCGGTGATCGACACCTCCGACAACAGCGTCGGTACTCCCATCGCTGTCGGCGACGGTCCGCACGGGCTCGCCTTCACCCCCGACGGCACCAAGGCCTACGTCACCAACGCCGACTCCGGCACCGTCTCGGTGATCGACACCTCCACCAACACCGTCACCGGTTCCGTCGGTGTCGGCACAAGCCCGCATGAGGTGGCCGTCACCCCCAACGGCGACTTCGCCTACGTCAGCAATAACCAATCGGACACCGTGTCCGTGATCGACACCGCCACTGACACCGTCACCGACACCATCGCCGTAGGTGACGCTCCCGAAGGAGTGGCCGTCGCCCCCAATGGCGCCAAGGTCTACGTCGCCAACGCCAATGCCGGCACCGTGTCGGTGATCGACACCTCCGACAACAGCGTCGGCACCCCCATCACTGTCGGTGCGGGCGCAATCGGGGTGGCCATCACGCCCAATGGAGCCAAGGCCTACGTCACCAACGCCAACGCCAACCCCGGCACCGTCTCGGTGATCAACACCACCACCGACGCCGTCAGCTCCACCATCACCACCAACATCGGTGGCCGCCCCACCGGGGTAGCCGTCACCGGAAACGGCGCCAAGGCCTACGTCGCAAACTTCAACGACAACAACGTATCGGTGATCGACACCGATACCGACACGGCCAGCGCCACCCTCCTCACCGTCGGCGGTAGTCCGGCAGGAGCGGCGGCCTCCCCGAGCCAAGGGGACACGGAGGTCACGTTCGACGTCACCCCCACCGACGGCCTGACCATCGCCGTTCCCGCGACGGCCACATTGAGCGACGCCGCTCCGGGCGGGACCGCCACCGGCCAGCTCGGCAACGTCACTGTGGACGACCAGCGTTCACTGGCCGATGCCAGCTGGGTGGCCACCGTCTCCCTGACCACCGACTTCACCACCGCTGGTGGCAACCCCATCTCCGGCGACGACGTCACCTACACACCCGGAACTCCCGTTGCCCAGGTCAACGGGCCGTTCACCCCAGGCACACCCGGAACCCTCGCCGCCCCCCGGACCGCCTACAGCAAACCGAGCGGATCCGGCAACAACACCGTCACGTGGAACCCGACCCTGGACGTCGCCGTGCCCGATGACGCAGTCGCCGGCACCTACACCGGGACGGTGACCCATTCTGTGGCTTGACAAGCCGTCTCGCCGGATCTTCACCCTGATCGCCGCTGCGGCCCTCGCCGCAGCGGCGGTCGGCATGAGTGTGCTCGCTCCGGTCGGCGTCACGTCAGCGGCAGCCGCGGACGCGGAGCCGGAATTCTTCGGAATCCGGCTCCTCGAAGCCCCCGTGGCCCGGCGCGCTGATCCGCGCGCACGTACCTACATCGTTGACCACCTCAATCCGGGCGTCACCATCCAACGGCGGATCGAGATCTCCAACAAGTCGTCAGTCCCACGTCGCATCGACCTGTATGCGGCCGCCGCCTCGATCGCGAACAACGGATTCACTTTCGCCCCGAAGCGCACGGCCAACGAACTGACTCAGTGGACAAGAGCCAAACCTGGCATGGTGAATCTGCGCCCGCACTCAGTAGCAGAGGCCGAGATCACGATCAATGTGCCAAGGACTGCGCAAGCCGGAGAGCGATACGCCGTCGTGTGGGCAGAAAGCAGCGCGGCAGCGGATGCCACCCACAATGTCGCCAGCATCCACCGCGTGGGGGTGCGGATCTACTTGGACGTCGGGCCCGGCGCAGAGCCCCTCTCCGACTTCAAGATCGAGAAGATGAGGGGCGCGCGTGACAATAAGGGCCGCCCCAGCGTCACCGCCGCCGTGCGAAACCTCGGCAGACGAGCAGTGGACCTGAGCGGGACACTCGACCTACGCGATGGCCCTGGCGGAATCAGCGCAGGCCCGTTCCGGGTACCCTTCGGCACCACACTTCCCCCGCACGGAACGGGTACCGTCACGATTCCCCTTGAGCCACGACTGCCCGACGGTCCTTGGAAAGCCAAGGTGAGGCTGCGGAGCGGCACAGTGGAACGAATGGCCACAGCAACGCTGACGCTTTCCAAGGAGGCCAAATCTCACACACTCCTCTACGCCGGAGTCGGAGCCGCTGCCCTGGCCGTCATCGGAATCGTCCTGGCGGGCCTGCGACGCCGTCGGCGCGCCGGCTAGGCGTGTCTCTCCGCCTATACAGAAGCGAATGGACGAATTATTCGCGTCACGATGCGCCTTTCCCGCGCGCCAGGCAACACATTGATTTTCAGCGAACCCTTACTGTTCATATACGAAGAAAGCGACACGCGCTATTTAAATGAGGATCAGCACAGCAACAACATCTATAAAGTGATCCTCAAGTCATCGCAGATGATCTCGGCGCCACGGCAGATACCGGGCGTCATCATCGTGGACACGGAGGTCTCCGTGCTCGGACATCGGGCCTTTCGGCCAGCAGCAGGCGACCGCCCCGAAGGGTCGCCTGAGAGACGGTTCAGACGAAAGAGGAAGCCCGTACCAGCCAGGCAGCGGTCCATCGTAGGCCTGATCGCGCTGGCGTCGTTGGCCCTGCCCATGGCCGCTGCACCTCCTGCAGCCGCCGACCCGTCGGACTTTCTCTATGTGACCAATCCCGCTGATGGCACCGTCTCGGTGATCAACACCACGGACGACACCGTCGGCGCCACGCCCATCACCGTCGGCACGAGTCCGTTTTGGGTGGCGATCGTCCCGAACGGCACCAAGGCCTACGTCGCGAACAACGGCTCGGACAATGTGTCGGTGATCAACACCGCCGACAGCACTGTCAGCGCCACCATCGCCGTCGGCGGCCAGCCCCAGGGGGTTGCCGTCACCCCTGACGGCACGAAAGCCTATGTGGCCAATTCCGGCGACAGCACCGTCTCGGTGATCAACACCGCAACCGACACGGTCAGCTCCACCATCACCGTCGGCACGAATCCCATCGGGGTGGCCGTCACCCCTGACGGCGCCAAAGCCTACGTCGCCAACCTCAACGCCGACAGCGTCTCGGTGATCAACACCGCAACCGACACGGTCAGCTCCACCATCACCGTCGGCACGAATCCCATCGGGGTGGCCGTCACTCCCAACGGCGCCAAAGCCTACGTCACGAACGCGAGCTCGAACAATGTGTCCGTGATCAACACTGCCACCGACACCACGGGTACCCCCATCGCCGTCGGCGACACCCCCCGAATGGTGGCCGTGACTCCCAACGGCGCCAAAGCCTACGTCGCGAACTATGGTTCGAACAGCGTGTCGGTGATCAACACCACAACCAACGCCGTCTCCTCCACCATCACCACCAACATCGGCACCGGCCCGACCGGGGTAGCCGTCACCGGAAACGGCGCCAAGGCCTACGTCACGAACTTCGACTCCAGCAACGTGTCGGTGATCGACACCGCCACCGACACGGCCGGCGCCACCCTCCTCACCGTCAGCGGCGGTGCGGCAGTACCGGCGGCCTCCCCGAGCCAGGGCGACACAGTAATCACATTCGAGGTCACCCCCACCGACGGCCTGACCATCACCGTTCCCGCCACAGCCACACTGAGCGCGGCAGCTCCCGGCGGGACCGCCACCGGCCCCCTCGGCAACGTCACAGTGGACGACCAGCGTTCACTGGCTGACGCCAGCTGGGTGGCCACCGTCTCCCTGACCACCGACTTCACCACCGCTGGTGGCAATCCCATCGCTGGCGACGACGTCACCTACACACCCGGAACTCCCGTTGCCCAGGTCAACGGGCCGTTCACCCCAGGCACACCCGGAACCCTCGCCGCCCCCCGGACCGCCTACAGCAAACCGAGCGGATCCGGCAACAACACCGTCACATGGAACCCCACCCTGGACGTCGACGTGCCCGATAACGCAGTCGCCGGCACCTACACCGGGACAGTCACCCATTCCGTGGCCTGACAAGCCATCTCCCGGGACTCGCCACCGACGGTATGCGTCTGAGTAAATGATCCAAGATCGGGAGGAAACACCCAGCCAGGTCCCGGGCCCGGAGCCCTTGATCTGGAAGGTTGCCGCTCATGGCAGGAAGCACCGCCCCCGCGCAGGCCGAAGAAGCGGCTGGCGCCGTCGGAGAAGTACGAGATGTTCGTGGCCGTGCTCACCGGCCAGCACACCCAGCGCGAGGCCGCGGAACGCTGGGGCGTGGACCGCTCGACCCTGATCACGGCGCCGGGGAGCCATGTCAGCCTCGCAGGCGGAGCACAGGCTTGTAACGTCTTCTGGCAGGTGGGCAGCTCCGCCACCCTCGACACCACTTCCGCCTTCAAAGGCAACGTCCTGGCCCTGACGGCCATCACGGTGAACACCAACGCGGTGATCGAGGGCCGGGTCCTTGCGCAGAATGCCGCGGTCGCGCTGGACACCAACACCATCACGACGGCGAACTGCACCGGTCCGCAACTGTCGATCACGACACCGGCAGCGGGGCACCCGACGGAACGATCACCGGGCAACTGGGACCGGTGACGGTCGACGCCAGCGGTGTCGACTCCTGGACGGCCACCGTCTCCGTGACCAACTGCACCACGGGTGGCGGCTCACCTGCCGAGACCATCCCGAAGAGCCGTCTCGCCTACTGGTCGGGACCGGCCACCGCGAAGACCGGCACCGGTATCGCGACCCCGGGGCAGGCCATAGCGGCGCAAGCGCAGAGCCTGAGCACCCCCGCACGGCGTTCAGCCTGCAGTCAGGTACCGCAGTCACCCTGGTGACCTGGAATCCGACTCTGATCGTCTCGGTGCCCACCTTCGCCGTGGCAGGCAGCTACACCGCAACTGTGACGCACTCCGTCGCCTGAGTGCTGGTCCCCGCAAGAACGAAACCCCCCTCGTGCCGAGAGCACGCCCGGCCTACCCGCCGGGATTCCGTCGCCAGACGGTGGAGCCGGTCCGGGCCGGTCGCACCCGAAGGAGCTGGGTCAGGCCACCGAATGTGTCACAGTGCCGTGGTAGGTGCCGGCGACGGCGGGTGCGGGCACATGAACGTCCAGGGTCGGGTCCCAGGCGACAGAGTTGCTGCCGGAACCACTCGCATGTCTGAACGCCACGCGAGAGTTCGCGAGGGTTCCCGGGGGGCCGGGAATGAAGGGGCCGTTGACCGGATCAATTGCCGCTCCAGGGTCGTAGTCGACGCCCCCTCCGGAGATGGTTTCGTTGGACCGGCCTCCGCCGGTGGTGAAGTCCTGGCTCAACGCGACGGTGGCTATCCACTGGGCATCGGGCGCGGCCCGCTCGTCGATTACCCGAACCTCGCCGAGGTGACCCGAGGCAGTGCCGCCCGGAGCTGCACTGGACAACACGGCCGCAGTGGGCGCTGTGACGTTCAAACCCCCTGGGGTGACCACCTCGAACACCACCCGGGTATCTGCGCTGTCGTCAGCATGTGCCGACCCAGCACCGACGACAGCGTTAGCCAGCGCAGCGAAGACCCCGGCCGTAACTATGAGGCCTCGGGCCGGTATCCACCCACTACTGTCAGTGCATGCCATGAGAAGACGGTATGACACAGCAGTCCGGCCTTCACCCTGTGAGCGCGCCGTGCACTCCATTTGAGGCGATCTGCGGCTGGGGATCGCAAAGCATCGCCTGCAATCGCATATCTTTCAGGTCGCCGCGTAGCGTTCAGGCGGACCAGCCGATGGAGGACACGTAGCTGTCGTAGTCGGATCCAAGATCAGCCATGATGTCGTCCCAGGTGACGTCCAGGACGTTGTCGTCGTCGTTGAGCCAGGCGTGTCCACGGCGGCGTCCCACACTCCGCGCACAGTGAGGCGGCTGAGCCGCGGTCGGTGAAGGCCGTGGGACCAGCTGCGCCCGCCTCCTCGGCCGGACCGGAAACCCCACCCGCTTCCCGACCGCCAGCGCCTTCGCGCAGTACTCCCGGCACCGCTCCCATCGAGATCGCCAGCGCGGACCGTGCACGCCACCGCCTGTCCCGGCGCGGCGGCCGCCAACTCAACGCAGCGCTCCTCACCGTGGCGATCACACAGATACGCATGCCCGGCACGCGGGGCCACGCCTACTACCAGGCCAAACTCGCAGAAGGACCCACCGCCCCAACCGGCTTGACAAACACAGAGGCACCCAAAGGCACCGACCTCTCCCGCTACAGCCGCGGGGACCTGGACGCCGTCGCCGCCGAACTCAACAGCCGCCCACGCGAGACGCCCGGCTGGGAAACCCCAGCCGAGCGTCTCGCTAAGCTCCTGGCCACAGCCAGTTGATCAACACGTGTTGCAACGCCCCCTGGAATTCGCCCGCCTACGAGGGCTTCGCTCGGCGATTCCCGCCGGAGCGTTGCCGCCCGGTGGGCGCAGGGGCAGGCCCAGCACTATGAGGACTGGACTACCTTGACGGGACGGTACCGGTCGGTGGTGGTGCCGTCACCGAGCTGGCCACTTTCGTTGCTGCCCCAGGTTCGGAGGGTGCCGTCCGACATCAGCACTACGGAGTGGTTGTCACCGCACTCGACCGCCCGCACGCGGGACAGCCCGGCAACGGTCACCGGGAGAAGGTGGTCGGTGGTGGTGCCGTCCCCGAGCTGGCCGAACGCGTTCCAGCCCCAGGTCTTGACTCTGCCGCCTTGTTGCAAGGCCAGGCTGTGGGCCACGCCGACCGAGGCATCCCGCACATCCTTCAGTCCGGGAACCAGCACCGGGGTGTGGCGGTCGGTGGTGGTGCCGTCCCCGAGCTGCCCGTAGAAGTTCCAGCCCCAGGCCCGGACGGTGCCGTCGTTCCGCACGGCCAGGCTGTGGGCTCTGTGCGACGCCAGATACCGCACGCGGGTCAGCCCCAGGACCTTGACAGGCGTGTGGCGGTGGATGATGGTGCCGTCTCCGAGGCGGCCGTCGTTGTTGTTTCCCCAGGCCACGACGGTCTTGTCGGGCTGTACGAGTTCGGTGTGCGAATGCCCCACGGCGAAGTCCCGCGCGTTGTGCAGCCCGGGGACCGTGACGGGGGTGTGGCGGTCGGTGGTGGTGCCGTCCCCGAGCTGCCCGTACGCGTTCCAGCCCCAGGCCTTGACGCTGCCGTCGGACATCAGGGCGATGGTGTGGCCGTCATCGTCCGCGATGGTCCGCACGCCGGTCAGCCCCACGGGACTGACCGGGTGGTTCCGGTCGGTGGTGGTGCCGTCCCCGAGCTGCCCGTAGAAGTTCCAGCCCCAGGTCCGGACGGTGCCGTCCGACAACACCGCCGCGCTGTGGTGGCCATTGGCGGCGATGGCCACAACGTTCGTCAGCCCGGGGACCGTGACGGGGGTGAGCCGGTCGGTGTTGGTGCCGTCACCGAGCTGGCCGTTGCTGTTCAGCCCCCAGGTCCGCAGGGTGCCGTCCTTCATCAGCGCCACGGTGTGGCTGTCCCCGGCGGCGATCGCCTGGACACCGGTCAACGCGACCGCACTGGGAGCGCGGGTACTCCCGAACGCCTGCGGCGTGGCACATACCGACGCCACCAGTGAGAACAACAGGGCCAACAGGATTGCGGGCGCCAGTGTTCCGGCTCTCCGGGGCGGTAGGGAAACCGGGTTCTTCATGGGCTTCTCCTTCTGGACGATGGGCGGGGCGGCCCCGATGTGACCGGCGCAGCCCGGTGATCAGGCCAGTGCCGAGGGGGTGTTGCCACGTTAACGACCTGGGGAGCCATGAGATCGGTTTCTCCACGGACAGCCGTCCATCCGGGTGAGCGGTCAGTTGAGGTTGTAGATCCACCGCAACTGGATGGGTGGTCTCGACGAACGGTTTGATCTTGGTGGCACCCGGTTCGTTGATTGGGGCTACGTCCGCTGCCGGTCCGCTGCCCACCTATGAGGAACTGGCCTCGCTGGGGTCAAGTTGCGGAATGAGCAGGCGGCAGTGCGTGTCGAGTTGGCGGATGCCCGGGCCGGATTGCGCACCCTGAAGGCCCGGCTGGGGCAGAACTCGAAGAACTCCTCGAAGCCGCCGTCCTCGGACGGGATGGCCAAGCCCGCCCCGACGTGCCCTCGGGGCAAGTCCGGTCGTGGACCGGGGCGTCCGAAGGGGCAACCCGGCGCCAGGCCGGCCCAGGTCTCCGACCCGGACCACGGGCAGGAACACCAGCCTGAGGGTCCCCGCATCGGTTGCGGGGCGGGTCCGGCGCGGCGGAGATCGGGGTCGAGCGGCGCCAAGTCTTCGACCTGCCCGAGCGGATCGGGCTGGAGGTCACCGCGCACCGGCTGGTCACCTGCCGGTGCGCCTGCGGTGCGACCGCCAAGCCCCGGCCCCGCAGGGGGTGAACGCCCCGGTGGCAGTACGGGCCGCGGCCGGCGGCTGCCGGTGCGTACCTGATGCACGGGCAGTTCCTGTCCAAGGACCGCACCGCCACCGCGTTGGCCGAGCTGTTCGACGCGCCCTGCTGAGTCGACTGCCGCTGCGGTGTGTCGTTGGCTCGTCGATGGTCGGCGTGTCGGTCAGCGTGTCGGCCGGCATCCTGGTGCCGGCCGGGCCTGCCCGGTGCGATGCTTACCCGCGACGGCTTCTCCTTCCGTCGCGGTCGGCGCCCCGGTCGACACCCTCTGCCTCTGCCGACTGGGCTGCCGACTCTGCCGACGCCGTACCCGTCACGGCTCGGCTCGGCGTGCACGACGTTCGAGGCCAGCAGATCGTTCGCCACATACCCGGCATGGGTGAGTCCGGCCCCGTCCCGGTCGGCCCAGATGACGACGGTGCGGGCGCCGCGCAGCTGCTCGGTGTGCCAGGGCAATCACTTGCCTCCGGTGCCCTGGTCGGCGCCGAACGGCGCGGACACAACGAAACCGGGCGACAGGCCGTCGAACATGTCCGCGCGGGACAGAGCAGGTGACTCAAGATCGGGAGGCGTTGTCAACTTGTTGGGTGAGGTGCCGGGTGATCTTTGATGACACGCGCCATCTCAAGTAATCCCTCGATGCCTGGCAGCAGAGAGTGGCTCCGATCATAGCCATGGGGCACGCGGACTGTCGCTGTGGTCGGCGGCACCGTCCCGCTCTTCGTGGACAGCCCCCGGGGGCCTTCCAGCCGCAGTGGCATCGGCGGTCAGTGACCGGGCCGGCAGCCGGCCTGCCTTCGCCGGCCTGTGCGTCATCCCGCTCTCCCGTATTTCACAGACATCTGCAGGAGGAAAGCGTTGACGGATACGGCCCGATTCCGCGGCCCGAGCGCCCCGTCCACGTCCCGTCGGGCATGGCTGCGCGGTGCACTCCTGGGAGGCGCGGCGCTCGCGGTCGCCGCGCCTCCGGTCGGTGCGGCCCTGATGCGCAGGGCCGAGGTGCCGGCGCCGTTCCGTCCGACCTTTCCGAAGAGCGGGCTGGTAACCAATGAGTACGCCCACTGGAACCCGGACAAGCCCGGGGCGAAGCTGTTATCCGTCTGGGACATGACCAGCGGTTCCGTCTTCGGCCTCAACGGGGCCGCCTGGTCAGGGGTGCCGGACAGCATCTCCCCGAACGCCGGCTCCACAAACGGCAACAATTCTTGTGTGTTTCGGCTGGCCAGCCAGCGGCACGACTTCGAGAACACCGTCGTCACCCTGCAGATGTGGCTCTCCGCGCTGGTCAGCACGCCGCGCACCCCCGCGCTCGACTGGGACGGGTTGCACATCTGGCTTCGCTATCACGACGAGACGGAGCTCTATGCGGTCAGCGTCGCACGCCGTGACGGGGTCTGCGTCATCAAACGCAAGACCCCCCCCGGAAGCTCCAACGGCGGTACGTACTACCAGATCGGCTCGACCGCCAAGAACGTCTTCCCACGCAACACCTGGGTGGATGTCAGGTCCAGTGTCGCCACGCTCTCCAACCGCACTGTCCGGCTCACCCTCGACGTCGGCGGGCGGCGGGTCCTGGACGTCGTGGACAAGACTCCCCGAAATCTGCTCATCGCCGGCGGCGTCGGAGTTCGGGGGGACAACGCCAATTTCCAGTTCAGGAACCTCGTCGCGATCTCATCCTAGAACCGTTGGACTGATCGCCAGGCTGCGCCGGTCACATCGGGCCGGCCCACCCATCGCCCAGAAGGAGCAGCGCATGAAGATCCCGGTTTCCCTGCCGCTGCGGAGGGCCGGAACACCGGCTCCCGCAATCCTGTTGGCCCTGCTGTTCTCCCTGGTGGTGTCGGTACTTGTCACGCCACTGGCGTTCGGGGGTTCCCGCGCCCCCAGTGCGGTCCCGTTGACCGGTGTCACGGCGATCGCCGCCGGGGACAGCCACACCCTGGCGCTGATGAACGACGGCACCGTCAAGGCTTGGGGTATGAACACCAACGGCCAGATCGGTGACGGCACCAACACCGAGCGCCACAGCCCCGTCACGGTCCCCGGGCTGACCGGGGTGCGGGCCATCTCCGCCCATGGCCACCACAGCATGGCGCTGCTCTCCGACGGCAGCATCCGGGCCTGGGGCTGGAACGCGTTCGGCCAGCTCGGCGACGGCACCACCACCGCCCGGTCGAGCCCGTGGACCTGGCCGGCGTGAAAATGATCGCGACCGACGAAGGCCACACCATCGCCCTGATGTCCGACGGCAGCGTCAAGGCATGCGGCTGGAACGCGTACGGGCAGATCGGTGACGGCACCACCACCGATCGGTACCGCCCCATCAAGGTCCTCCAGTCCTCATAGCACTCCGCTACGTCAATTCTGAGACGCTGCGCACGTGGGTGCGCCTGGCGGAGGACCGCACCGTGTCCGGCGGCGGGCCGGAGGCAAAGGACGTGAAGGCGGAGCTCGTTCGGCTGCGGACGGAGACCGCCAGGCTGTGGAAGGCCGAGAAGGAATGGCAGCTCGAGCGGGAGATCCTGCGCCGGGCGGCGGCCTATTTCCATCGGAGATGAAGTGAAGACCCGCCGCTGGGACTTCGTCTCCACTACAGGAGCGCCGCGTTCGCACAGGTCTGCGACGGTTTCGGGATCCGCAGGAGCATGGGCCGGGTCGGCTCGAGCTATGACTGTGAGGATGGGGTCACCGTCGCCGGGGCGGCCTGACTGGTGTTACGACTGACCCCTCGGGTGTCCTTGCTGTTGATCTGTCGGTCACTCCGGCGGCGGGCTTGATGCGGGCCGCCGGCCGCGCGGGCAGTGACCGAATAGGAGCCTGTTGCCCCAGGCACTCGTCACAGTCCTGTCCTCCCGCCCGGCCGGCGGTCTCGCGCTGACCACCGCTCCCGGGAGGGGAACCGACAGCTGTCAATCCCCTGAGAACGTGGAGGCTTCCTTTATGCGGCCTGGGCCTGTGAACAGGCTTCGGCACGCTTGTGGTTGATGATCCGTTCGAACTCCACGGGCGGGAGGCCGCTGGCCGCGCTGTGTCGGCGGCGCGTGTTGTAGAAGTCCGCGATCCAGGTGGCGATCTTCAGCCGGGCCTGGGCGCGGGTGGCGAAGCGGTGCCGGTGGATGTACTCGACCTTGACTGTCGAGTTGAACGACTCCGCGCAGGCGTTGTCCAACGCCGACCCCACGCGCCCCATGGACTGCACCACGCCCAGGCGGTCACACAGGTTGTTGTACGCCCCGGACGTATATTCCGATCCGCGATCGGAATGGAAGATCACACCGTCCACGCTGCCGCCGCGGGTCGCGGCAGCCATTGTGAGCGACGCGCCGACCAGGGCGGCGTCATGGTGAGCGCCCATCGCGAAGCCGAGCAGACGGCGCGAGAACAAATCCAGCACGGTCGCGAGATACAGCTTGCCCTCACCGGTCTCGATCTCGGTCATGTCGCCGACCCACAACACGTCCGGCGCGATCGCATCGAAACGCCGAAGTACCAGATCACGGGCCGCCTTTCGCTTGCCTTGCCGGGTCAGCGAGCGGCGCCGGCGCGGGAGCCTGCGACCCTGGAGCCCCATCTCGGCCATGACCTGCGCGACGGTGTTCACCGAGACCTGCCAGCCCTCGGCCCACAGATCCAGCGTGATCCGTGGCGACCCGTACGTGCCGCCCGACTCCTTGAAGAAGTGCTTGATCCGCTCTGTCAGTGCAGCGCGCCTGACCTCCCGTTTCGTCGGCTCGGCCGGACGCCGGCGCCACTTGTAGAACCACGAACCGGAGACACCCACTACCCGGCAGGCCACCGTATACGGCACGTCATGCTCGGCCCTCTGGTCCCCGATGAAGGCGACGACGGCCGCCGGATCCATCTCGGTCACTTCACCCAGAGGGCCATGCATCGCTTGAAGACATCACGCTCCATCTCAAGCTCCTTGATCCGCTTGGACTTCTCCGCGTCCTGCCGCGCAGCCGCGCCAGCTCCTCCCGCTCGCTCTCTGCGAGACTGCCGTCCCCGCCGGCCTTCTTCGCCCGGCCGATCCAGGAATGCAGCGTGCCCTCGTTGATCCCCAGGTCCCGCGAGACCTCAGCGATCGGCTTCCCCGTCTCGGCCACCAGCCGCACAGCCCCCTCACGGAACTCTGCGTCGTACCTGCGCCGCTTCTCCGCCATGACTCCCAACTTCCCCTGCAGTCACAGCCTTCACGCTACGAGGGGAGGGACAGTCGATCCATCCCCATCCGGCTCGTTCACGGATCAGGACGGGATCGCAGGTGGCCGCGCAACCGGAGCCGCAGCAGACGTGGCCGTCCGCGCGCGGCAGGGGAACGTTTCCTCTCCCACCGCTGCGGCTGCTGCCAGAACGGGCTCAGCCGCTGAGTGATCCCGGCCGTTGGCGGTGCATGGGTCATGGTGTGCTTCCTTCCAGCAGGTTGGTCGATGCGGTGGCGCAGGTGGTGCAGCGGCCGTCGCCGTCGGGGTGGGCGCGCCGGGGTGTGGGTCCGGGGCAGGTTCGGCACGGCGGCCAGCCCAGGCATGCCGGGCAGAGGTCCTCACCAGGAGCGGTTCCGGGAACGCCGCAGCCGGCGCATTCGACGAGCGCTCGGTAGGTCAGGGCCTCGGTCACCGTGCGTGCGGCGGACCTCGTGGACAACCGCTCGGTCACCGGCCACCCATACGGTTCGTCCTCCAGGACCTCGCCGCGGTGATGGCGGCTGTCCAGCGTGGCGGGCGGCGGGTAGGCCTGAGCGGCCCGCAGGCGGGCGGCGATGATCGCACCGACCGTGGTGCGCACCGGTTGCGGCAAGGGCCGGTCGGTGATGACGTGGCGCAGCTGCTCGCTGCTCCAGCCGGCGTCCATCATCACGGTGAGCACGCGACCCTGATCGGTCAGCACCTTCCCGGTCAGCAGGAGTTCCGGACGGCTCGCTCCGATCTCGAGCAGCAGCTGGATCCCCGGATGCATCTCGTCCGCCGGGAGCGCGGCCGGCGGGGACGCGGGTGCGTCCGGCTGGTCCGTCCCTTGGAGTGTTCGCGCGACGTCGCTCCGGTCGCACGGAGGGACGGATCTGGTCTTCTGCTTGTTGGTCTTCTTTCTGTTGGTGTTCTTAGTGGGGCGATTAACCGACGTCGGGTTATCCACCGGTGGAAAACCCGACATCGGCTGCGACCTGCTGTTTTGCAGGCTGGGCAGGTCGGTGATGAAGTACGCGGCGGCGCCGAGGGTGCCGTCGGGGTTGCGCTCGCGTTCCCGGAGCAGGAAGCCGTGCCTTTCCAGCTCCCTGAGCCCGCTCTTGACGGCCGCCTCACCGTCGCGGCCGCGGCGCGCCAGGTCGGTGACGCTCATCCGCCAGCCGTCCCGGTGCGTGCTGATGAGCCCGAACAGGCCCTGGGCTTTGAAGGACAGCCGAGGGTCGCGGAACAGGCCGTTGGCGATCTGGGTGAACTGGTCCGCCGCCATCACCCCACGGCGGATCCCCGCCCCGAAGCCGGGCCCCGCCTCATCCGCCGGCACGGAGGCGAACGCCGTGCCAGCCGTTGGCGCGAGGTCGGCGTCGACGGGGGCGGGGCGGTCCGTGATCGAGTACACGATCTCGCCGAGCGTCCCGTCGTCGTGCCTGAGCTGTTCGCGGATGAGGTAGCCGTGCCTCTGTAGTTCGCTCAGGCCGCCGCGTACGGCGTCCCGCCCGTCGGGTCCGGCGCGCACGAGGTCGGCGACCGTCACCTGCCAGCCAGCGCGGTGGGTGCTGATGTAGCCGAAAATCCCCTTCGCCTTGAAGGGCAGCCTTGAGTCGCGGAACAGGCCGTTGGCGATCTGGGTGAACTGGTCCGCCGCCATCACCCCACGGCGGATCCCCGCCCCGAAGCGGCTCATCGTGCTTCCTTGCGCGCCATGTGGGCGCGGCCGCCGACGCCCTGGGGCGGGCGCGAGGTGGCCGGGGCCGCTGAGCGAGGAGACGTACGCGAGATCCATGCCGTCAGCTCACCCGGCGCCCCCGACCAGGCTGACGGCCACAGCCCCCGACCACCGGTCACGATCCGGCAACATGCGACTGGGCTGCCGTGGTCGGGCTCATGGTCGGGCCGACCACGGGTCTCTCCGGTGCTCGGGGAGGATGCGCAACCGCGGTTGCGCAGCGACGGCGGCACTCGTTGCGCATGCGGCTGCGCAACGAGTCCGGGTCCTGCGCAGTCGGCATGCGTAGCCGACTGCGCACAGTGGGAAGGCGCCGTCGGCCTCGGGGGTGCGCAACCGGCGGAGTCGTGCGCAACCGGGCTGCCACAGCCTCCTTCCGAAGGTGGCGCGCGCCCGATCTGTCGGCGGCCTCTCCCTCTGTTCTGTTCTGTACCTCCTGGGCTCGCTGGGCCAGTTCCCCGTCGCCGCCCCCTTCACGACGGTGGTCCGTTCTGGCATGCCCGGGGCCCGTGGTCGGGGCTGTGGTCGGGCCGACCACAGCCCCGACCACGGCAGCCCAGTGCGCATGTTGCCGGATCGTCACCGTGGTCGGGGGCTCATGGTCGGTGGTCTGGTCGGGGCCTGCGGGTTTTCTCAAGGTCAGCAAGTACACGATCTGACCTGGGAGTTTGACCATGTCCCCTGGCAAGCAGGCGTCGGAGAGCGACGCTGCTCCTGCGATGGCCGCAGGCGTCGAGCTGGAGAAGATGAGGCGCCGCGTCCGCCTTTCACGTCTGGCGGTCCTGACCGCCATCGCGGCCGGTCCGATCGCCCTGGGTGTCGCGGTGATGTCCGGCCCGGCCACGGCCAAGGCCGCCCCCTCGGACAAGCCAGCCGCTGTGCGCACCGCACCCGTCGCGGCCGACCCGGCCGGCTATGCGCAGCTGTTCGTCAGCGCGTGGTTGCGCAGCAGCGCGGACGACGCCACGAGTGCGCAGGCTCGTCTCGCGCAGTCGATGGCGCCGGACGTCGAACTGCCCGACCTGGTCTCCGGTGCGCAGTCGAAGCCGGAGTCCGTGACGGCGGTGCGCAGTGCGCAGCGCGAGGGGGGCACGTGGTCGGTGACGGTGGCTGCGCAGTACGCCGACGGCCGGGTGCGCAACTACGCCGTGCCGGTCGTCGCCGACCGTGCGGGCAGTTCGTTCACGGTGACCGGTGCGCCCGGCGTGGTGAGCGGACCGGCACGGGCTGAGGCGCCGAAGTCGCCGTACGGGGTGACTGTCCCTGAAGGGGATCTGTCGTCCGCGGTCGGGGAGTTCCTTTCCGCGTACCTCACCGGCGGCGGCGAGGTAGGCCGCTACCTCGCTCCCGGTGTGAAGCTGTCGGCCGTCTCCCCCGCCCCGTACCAGGCGGTCACCGTCCAGCATGTGCTCGCTGTCGAGGAAGCGGCGGCCGCCGAGCATGTGCCGGCCGACGGCACCGCGGTGCGCGTCCTCGCCCAGGTGGAAGGCCGGGACGAGGACGGGCGGTGGCCGCTGGGGTACGAGCTCGCCCTCAAGTCCCGCTCGGGGCGCTGGGAAGTTGCCGCGCTGGAGTCCGGGGCCGCCCAGGACGGGGGTGCCCGGTGAACACCGTGCAGAGCCTGATGCTCGCCGGGCAGCTGGACGACCTCGGCGACTCGTGGATCAACATGTTCACGGACTGGGCGACCAAGGGTCTGCAGGCCGGTCTGGTCTGCCTGGTCGTCGTGATCATGATCCAGAAGTTCAGCCTGAAGGCGGGAATCGGCGCGCTGCTGCTGATGATCATCGCGCTGGGTCTTTACAACTCTCGCAACGACCTGGCGGGCATGTTCGAGGACGAGGTGAAGAACCCGGCCAAGGGCGCACCCGCCGTCCCTGGCATCGTGCGCAGTTCCGATCCGGCCCCGCGGGAGCACTCCGCCGGTGCTGGAGGCTGGCTGTGAGCGCGGCGGCCGCGGGGCGGGTGGGGCGTTTCTACACCGCCGCCCGCCGGCATCCCTGGGTGCTGGGGAAGGTGGCGGACTGGCGCATCCCGCTCGGTCCCTACACACCTGCGCAGATCGCGGTCGCCGTCGGCGGCGGCTTCCTTCTGGTCAAGACGATCGCGTGGTGGTCGTGTATGGGCCCCGTCCCGATCGCGGCCTGGCTGTTGGCGATCTGGGCAGTGCGCCGTCCGAAGATCAGGGGCCGCGCCCCGATGCAGGCGGCGCTGGGCTGGATGCTGCTGGGCTGGCAGCCGCACGGGGGGCGGATCGGCGGCCGCGCTGCTCGTGACCGCGCTCCCCGCCCGTTGCTCGGCGGCTTCATCGTGGAGGACGCGTTCGCCCCCTCAGCGGCTGCACCGTTCCGTCCGGCTCGGCGGCCGGACGTGCGGACACCGCGCCGGCGTCCTGCCATGCCGCGCTTGTCGGCGCGACGCCTCACGGTGTCGGCTGCTCCCGCGGCACCGGTGCGGCCGGTGTCGGGTGTGCAGCAGTTGCTCGCGCTCACCCAGCAGGGCGGGGGTGTGCGGTGAGGGTGCCGATCCGTCACATCGCCGGGCACCTGGTCTGGTCGGCACACGGCAGTGTGTGGGGCGTCTACCGACTGCACCCAGGTCCGGACGCACAGGGCCGCCTGGAGGAGACCGTCCAGGGCACGTACGTGCCCGCGGCGGTCCGTGACGAACAGCTCGCCAAGATCACCCACCTGATCCGCTCCCTGTCGGGGGCGCCGCGGCTGTTCGGTCTGTGTGCGCAGGTCGATCCGGGTGAGGTCGCCCTGCGGATGATCGAGGGCATCGAGCCGGCCGAGACGGGTCCGGGCCAGGGTCCGCATCCGTGGGTGGAGAACGTCGAAGCGACGCTGGATCTTCTGGACGGTCAGGAGATGCACCGCCGCACGCTGTGGCTGGCGGTGCCGCTGCAGACCGAGACAGGCGGCCTCAAGGTGTCGGCATCATTCGGCGCGGCGTGGGCGGAGCTGTCCCCGGTGCTGGGCATGCAGCCGGTGCCGGTGGCGCGGCGTGAGGTGACTGCCTACCGCGAGCAGGCCGCCCGGGTGGAGGCCGCGCTCGCCGGCGGCATCGCCTTTCGTCCGGCCCGCCCGGCGGAGGTCGTGTGGATGCTCCAGCACGCCGTCCACCGTGGGCTGCGGGAGCCGCTGCTGGCGGAAGCCGAAGCCAGCGATCTGTTCGGCGGGCAGATCCGTGATGGCGTGCTGCGCTCCCCCAGCTATGCCGACCTCGGGCAAGTGCGCCTGCAGGAAGGCGGCGTTGACCCCGCTCTCGACGATGTCGACGAGCTCAAGAGGGCGGGACAGATAACGCGGTCGGGGCGCAAGGCCTGGTGGCGGCTGAACACGGCGTCGCCGCTGCGGCGGCGCTGGCTGCAGGTCGAGTCCGACACCGGAGTGGGCTATCAGGCGCAGCTGGCGCTGGCGGAGTGCCCGCCCGCGGTCAGCCAGGACGCCGCCGACCTGTTCGCCCAGCTGGAGACTCTCGACTTCCCCGTCGACTACACCGTCGATCTCACGCTGGTACCGGCGGAGAAGGCGCGGGACCAGGTGCGGCGCAAGAAGAACGAGCTGATCGACCAGGCAGACCAGTACGACGCCCGCCCCACGGGCATGCCGGCCTCGCTCGCCGAGGCCGCCCGTGACTTGGGTGAGCTGGACGCCCGCCTGTCGCGCACGTCGGTCGAGGTTGAGGTGCAGTCCGTCACCGTGCTGACGGTGTGGGGCCCGACCGCCGGGGTCTGCGACGCGCGGGCGCGGGCGCTGGCCGCGCTGCTCGGCGGCGCCGATTACCGAGCGGTGCGCCCGGCCGGTCTGCAGGAGGCCCTGTTCACCCTGGGCCTGCCCGGCACGGTGCGGCCCGGTGTGGTGCGGGAGTTCACCCAGCACCAAATCTCCGAGGACTGGGCGCTGGGCGGCGCCTTCACCGTGGGCGAGGTCGGCGACCCGAACGGGATGTTCCTCGGCTTCGACCTGGACTGCGGCACCACCCGCCCCGTGATGATCAATGTGGCGGATGCGCCCAAGGTGGATGCGTCCGCCTCGATGGGCATCGTCGGGGACTTGGGAGCGGGCAAGAGCGTCCTGGAGAAGCTGATCGCGGAGTCGGTGTGGGCGCGCGGCGGCTGCGCGATCTGCATCGACCGCACCCCCGTACGCGAGTGGGCCACCTTCGCCCGCACCGCAGCGAAAGGCCGCGTCCAGATCATCGACGCCGCCCAGGCCGAGGTGTCCATCGACCCCTTGAGGATGTTCGACGGCCCCGAGGGCCGCCACTACGCCCTGTCCTACCTCACCCTGCAGCTCGGCATCGGCCCGATGAGTACCAACGGTGAGGTCCTGCACCACGCCGTCGAGCAGGCCGCCGCCGGCGACGCCCCCTCCATGCATCGCGTGCTTCAGGTCCTCGAGGAGATGGCCGTACGCGAGGTGGGCAAGCGGCAGGACGCGGCCGCCACCCTCGCCGGACTCGTCCGGGTTGTCGCCACCAACTCGCTGGCCCGGATGGTCTTCGACCCGGCGCTGCCGCCGGTGCGGCTGGATGCTTCCAGTGCCTCGGACATGATCGTGATCACCACGACCGGTTTGACGTTGCCGCCGAAGGCCGCGTTCGACAAGCCGGAGGTCCTGCACCAGCAGCCGCTGGAGGCGCTGATCGGACGGGCGGTGCTCTACCTGATCGCCGCGATCGCCCGGCAGACCGCGTTCGAGGACCCCGAGCGGTTCACGGCCGTGGTGCTGGACGAGCTGTACTGGCTGACGTCCTCCGCGGAGGGCACCGCTCTGGTCCACGAGATCCTCCACGACGGCCGCAAGCACGGCGCCGGTCTGCTCGCCGCTTCCCACGACGTCGAGGAACTCGGCCCCGACCGCGGGCTGATGGCCTACCGCGCGCTCGCCCGCACCGCCGATCGCGAACGCGCCCGCCGTGGGCTGGAGTTCGTCGGGCTGGACCCGAACGACCCGGAGCTGCTGCGGCTGGTGACCACCGGCCTGTCCCCCGTCGGGCAACGCGGCCGTGAGGGCGAGTTCCTGCTGACCTGCCCGCGGCAGAACACCGGTCGGGTCAAGGCCCACATTCCCCGCATCGCGCGGATCACCACGTCCATCACCACCACACCAGGGCGCCGCACGAGCACGGCCTCGCCTTCAGTATCTGAGCCGCTCGCCGGTGAGACCGCCGATGCCCGTCCGAAGGAACACATCCGATGACCACTTCTTCCTGGGACCGCGCCCGGGGCATCCGTACGGCCGTGAGCGTCCTTACAGTGTTCGCTGTTGCCGTCGGCGTGCTCATCCTGGCCCTCGGGATGAGCGTGCCGGAGCCCTGGTGGCCGCACACCGGGCATGCCTTCGCCGCCGACGCCCGCCCCGCAAACCAGGACCCGTGCGCCCTGGTCGTGGGCCCGGCAGGCGCGTACTGCGAGCGCGGCACCCTGAACTCCGCCTCCGCCGAGCAGCACGGTGCCGTCGGCTCGGTGTGGAATCTGGTGCCGGCAGGCGCGGGAGTGGCCGCCCTGGTGGTGTGGCGGCGCCGGAGCGCCGCTGGGCAGAGGCGGCGCTGAGATGTTCCGTCCAGACCGCGGGACCCTCCGTTCGGCCGGCTTCGTCGTGCTGCTCACCGGTGTGTTTCTTATGGTGAACAGTCAGGTCGTGTACGCGGCGAGCAGCACCGGCGAGACCGGAGACCTGCTCGCCCCGCTGAACATCACCTCCTCCGAGGGGGTGCCGATCAACGGGTACGAGCTGAACGCCGAGGGCGGCTCCATCGTCGCCTTCAAGTCTCAAGCCCTGACCTTCGCCCTGTCCGGGCTGTTCACCCTGATCCGGCTGCTGGTCGGCCTGGCGGGGTGGGCAATCGAGGTGGCCTTCCGGTTCCCGCTGCTGAAGATCCTCACCCGCCCGGCGCAGAAAGTCGCCGACAGCTACGAGAACGTGGTCGTAGACACGCTCGGGTTGAAGGGTCTGCTGCTGGCCTGGGCGTTCGTGTTCGCCGGTTTCATGATTGTGCGCGGCCGCGTGGGCCGCGGCCTGGGCGAAATCTTTCTGACCCTGCTGATCGCGGCCCTCGCCACGTCCGCGTTCGTCCGCCCCGACTACCTGCTCACCCAGGACGGACCGCTGGGGCAGGGCCAGCAGGTGGCTGCCGAGGTGGCCCAGCAGAGCGTCAACTCCTACGACTGGGGCGGAAAGGTCGCCAGCCGTGGCCCGTGCGACGGCATGGCCGGCATGCAGGAGGTCAAGTGCCTGGAACGTGAAGGCGAAGGCCCTGTCTCCGCGGAAGAGGTGGCCCGCCCGATCCAGGACTCGATCACCAACGCGCTGATCGTGAAGCCGTACATGCTTCTGCAGTACGGGCGCATCCTCGACCCGGCCAAGGACTCCGACCGCAAGGCCTACGCCGTTCACCTGAAGTGGATCAGCGGCGGCTACCGGCCCGCCACGAGCGACGACGGCAAACGCAACGCGTGCGATGACATCGCGGGCCCCGCCGGGGACTTTTGCCGGCCGGCCGGGTCCCAGCCTGCTGCCGATCTGCCGGAGCTCACCCCAGGCGGAGAACTCCTGGACGCCTCCAACGCGATCGTCACCGACGAGGACCGCGAGTTCGGCGCCTTCCTGCAGGACATGAAGAAGGCCGGCGACGTCGGCAAGTCCTGTGCCTCCTACGCCGAGAAGCCCACCTGGTGGAGGGTCGGCGGCGCCGCCCTGCTGCTGATCGCCGCGCTGTTCATCTGCGGCATGCTGCTGAGCAGCGCGATCGTCCTGCTCGGCACCCAGGGCATCTGCGCCGCGGCCGCGGCCGTCGGGGGCGTCACCTTCATCGCGGGAATGCTGCCCGGGCCCGCGCGCCAGTCGGTGTGGAAGTGGCTGTCGATCTGGGGCATTTCGGTTTTGGCTGTGGTGGGGATCTGCGCGTTCGTGCCGTTCTTCGGGATCGCCGTCGACGCCACCATCACAGAAGGCCCCGACCTGATGGTGGAGCGGATCCTGTTGATCGACGTCCTCGCTATCGCCGGCGCGGCCGGACACCGCAGGCTCCTGACCGGCATCTCCTCCTTCGGCCGGCGCATGGCCCTGCGGATGCGCTACGCCAAGGTCGGCGGTACCCATATGCCCGGCGACACGTCCGAGCTCGGCGCGGCGCTCGCCATGAACTCCCCTGCCGCGCTGGGCGGTTACGGCGGAGGCCTGCGTGCCTTCACCAGCGGCGGTGGCGGCCGGTTCGGGATGCTCGGCACCCGCCAGCGGCTGATGGGCGGGCTCACCTCGTTGCTCGACGGCGCGGGCATGCCGGTAGACACCGGCCGTGTGCTCGCTGATGCCACTGCCGAAGCCGGGCGCGGTCTGGCCCCGCTTACCGCCGCCGCGGCCGTGGGCGGGCTGGGAGCACGCCTCGGCGCGAAGGGCGCGCACTGGCTGCTGATCGGCCGCCGTCCGGACAGGGAGCAGTTGGCCAAGTGGCGCAAGGCCACCGCCCACGGCGACCCGAACACGGGCGGCCCGTGGGACGGCGGAGACGGCCGTGGCACGGGGCCGCGTCGGCCCGGAGGCCCTCCCGACCGGTACCGCAACGAGCAAGGGCAGGTCGTCGACCGCAACTCCGGCCAGGTGCTGCACGACCAGAGCAGCGACCGCACTCTTTTGTCGACGCGCGCCCACAACCGGCTGGTCCGCTTCCGCGGGTACCGCATCCTGAATCGGGGCGGCAGGACTGCGTACGGGGCGACGGTCGGTCTGCCCGCGAACGTCCGCCGGGCCCGGGCGGGCGGCTCGCGCTACTCCCAGGATGCCCGCCAACAGGTGCGGGTGTGGGGCAACACGATCCGCGAGGACGGCCGTGCCTGGGCCGACACGGGGCGTGATGTGTCCCGTGTCCTGCGGGAGAACACCGACGACAGTGGCGGGCCCGGCCCCTTTGTCAGCCGTCGCCTGCCGACCCGGACGGCGCCGCCTCAGCCTCCGACAGGTTCCTCCGGTTCCACGGGCCCCACCAGTCACACCTCCGCGCGGCCCAGCGCGCCCACGTCTGCGGCCGGAGGCGGCACTCCGCCGACGTCCCCGACGCGGCTCGGTGGCGGTGCGCCCCGGCGTCCGGCAAGCCCTGCACCGACTGGGCCCGGGCCGGTCTTCCCCGGAGGCGCAGGCGCAAGCAGCAGTACCCGTGACGAGGCGCGCGCCAGGTTCCAGGAGCTGATGCGGCGGACCGCGCCCCGCGCCGAGAGGGAGCGCGAGGAGTGGGACTACTGGCCGCCAGAGGACGGTGAGGACGGGTGAGGCCGGCCCGGCGCCGCATGGCGCGGTGGGGGTGTGTGGTGGTGCTGTTGCTGTTCGCCGCCGTGTGCTGTGCCGCGCCGGTGGGGAACGCGATCAGCGCGTATGTCGCGCTGAAGACGGGTGCGCAGGGCGACGGAGGGATTGCCGAGGGCGGCACGGCCGCGGACATCCCGCCGCGGATGCTGACTGCCTACAAGAAGGCAGTCCAGCAGGTCGGGAAGCATGTGCCGAAGTGTCAGGGCATGCGCTGGCCGATCCTCGCCGGGATCGCCAAGGTCGAGTCCAACCACGCGGTGGGCCGCAACATCGCCGCAGGCGGAGACATCCGCCCGCGCATCTACGGGGTGCTCCTCAACGGTTCCGGCGCCGGCGGCAACACCGCCGTCTTCCCGGACACCGACAACGGCCGCTGGGACGGCACCGCGAGCGGGGAGCGCGCCGTCGGCCCTTTCCAGTTCCTGCCCTCCACCTGGGAGGGCACCGGGAAGGACGCAGGCGGCGACAAGACTGCTGACCCGCACAATGCCGACGACGCAGCGCTCGGCGCCGCGATCTACCTGTGTGGCAACGGCCGTGACCTGACCAAGCGTGCCCAGCTCAAGGCCGCGATCCTGCAGTACAACCACTCCAATGAGTACGTCGCAGGCGTGCTGGGCTGGATCGACCAGTACACGGCGGCCGCCAAGGACCCGAACCTGAAGAACGTCTCCGGGAAGGTCCGCACGGTGATCGAGGTCGCACTCTCCCAGCGGGGGGTGCCGTACTCGTGGGGCGGCGGCAACGCCAAGGGCACGTCCTACGGCATCTGCTGCTCACCGAGCGGAAAGAGCGGCGTGAGCATCAAGGGCTTCGACTGCTCGGGACTGAGCACCTATGCGTACGCCAAGGCCGGTATCCAACTGCCGCGCACCGCGGCCGCGCAGGCCGGGGTGGGCCAGCGGATCCCCGCCAGCCTCGCAAAGAGCGCCCTCAAGCCAGGTGACCTCGTCTTCTACGCCTACGCCCCAGGCCGCGACTCGACGATCTACCACGTCGGGATCTACGTCGGCGGCGGCCAGATGATCAACGCCGCCCGGCCCGGCACGGTCGTACGGCTGGACGCGGTCGACGCGATGTCCGGCTTCGCGGGAGGTGCCCGTCTGCTATGACTTCTTCCTCGCCGCGCTCGCCGCGCTCGCCGCGCCTGCTGCTCATCACCACCGTTGTCCTGGCCGTGGTGGGGATGGTCTTCCTGTCCCTGCCTGCCGACGGCCCGAGTTCTTCCGCTGCCCCCTCGGTCCCGCCCGCGACCGTTCCGGCGACGCACTCAGCGCTCTCGACGGGCTCGGCCCCGGCCAAGGACGGCACGCCCACCGCCGCCTCGCCGACGGAGCCGGCCAGCGCGTCGGAGCTGCCGCCGCACGGGGAGGGCGCTGCCGGTGACCGGGAGATTCAGAAGGCACTGGAGGCGGCCTGGCCCGCCGATCTCGCCGCTGAAGACGAGCGGCAGTTGCTCGCAGCCGGCCGTGAGCTGCTGCGGGCGGACGCCACCGGGATCGGCCGCGCGAAGTGGCCGGGAGTCTTCGGCGACCCGGACCAGGCGGTCGCGCCGGCGTTCGCCTCCGTCCGCTTCCGCATCCAGTGCGCCATCGCCCGCCGCGAGGGTCGGGACGACCGGGTGGTAGTGCACCTGGTGTGGGCGGGCGTCGACCGTGGCGGCACCTACACCGACGGCCGCATCACCGACTGGCACTTCACCCCCACCACCGCCAAAGGAGCGTCCACGTGGACTCCGCAGCCCCGTACTTGACCAGCCAGGCCGCCCCGTCGGCCTCCGGCTCGGTACTCGGCCTGATCGCTGGCATCATCCACGCCGTCGGCTGGGTGATCACCTACTGGTACGTGCCCGTGGCGGCCTCCATCATCGTCTGGGCCGTGAGCGAGATGGTGGTGCGACGCCTGGCGAGGAAGGCCTCGGCCGAACGGATGGCGCTGGAACTCGTGCCCTCGCAGCACTTCGACCCGGGCCTGGAGGAGATCTTCCGCCGGGGCGTCCAGCTCGCCCGGGCCTCAACGAGCATGCCGTGGTGGGCGCCGCGCCGGTCGAAGGCGGTGCAGATCCGGCTGCGCGCCGACGGCTCCAGGCCACTGCGCTACCGGATCGAAGGTCCCGCCGGCGGCGAACGCCTGCTGTCGATCACTCCCTTCGGCCCGGCCGTCACCGTGAACCGGGCCCGCCCCCTCGTCGACAAGCCGCGTGACCATGTGGTGCGGGCGGAGTTCGTCCTGCGCGGCAAGCCCACTGCCCCACTGCGTGAAGTTCCGCTGAACCCCGACCCGTTGCAGCCCCTGATCGATGCCGTCTCCGACCTGCGGGCGGAGCTGGGGGACCTGGCCGAGATACGCCTCGACATCCAGCGGGCCCCCAAGTGGGCGCTGCGGACGCGCCGTCTGCAGCTGATGACGGACGCCCGGCGCAGGGAGCGGCGCGAGGCCCAGCGGGCTGCCAGGTGGGTGCGGCAGGACGCCACCGGAATCGAGGACTCTCTGGCCGGGCAGCTACAGCAGTTGGTGAGCGGCAAGCAGGGCGGGGGCGGGGGCGGGCGCCGTCTGGTCATGCCGCCCGTCCCGCGCCGAGTGGACCCCGAGGACGCTCTGGGCAAGCTCGCCGATGACGACCACCTCGTCCGCGTGCAGCTGCTGGTGATGTGCGCTTCGAACACGGAAGGCCGGTCCCAGGCCCGGCTCGCCCAGCTCCAGGCCGCCTTCGACGTGTTCGGCGGCGGCTCGCGGTGGGCGATGCGCGGGTGGCGGGTTGGCCCGTGGCGGTTCGGAGCGGACCGCTGGCCCAGCCGGCGCGGCTTCGAGCGCCGCTGGCGGCTGGGGCACTGCCAGCCGCCACGTCCGAACTGGGTGCGCCTGGACGAACTGATCGGCTTGCTCAAGCCGCCCACAGTGCACTGCCGACTGCCGCTGCTCGCCGGAGACCTGCCGACCTTCGAGTTCGGGAACCCCGAATTGCTGCTGCAGGGCATCTACCGCAGCCCCGACGGCCGCCGGCGTCTGGTCGCCAGCTATGCGAAAGAGACGCTGTTCGAGGTCGGCGTGGGCAAGGCCGGCGGCGGCAAGACGGAGAGGGCCCTTGCGCAGGCGATCGGCTGGGCTCATGCCGGAGGCGGGCTGATGTTCGTCGACCCGCACCGCGACTCCTGGCCCCGCGCTCTGCCGTTTTTGGCCCACGACTCGCTGATGGATCGGATCGCGCTCATCGACCTCAACGCCCATGGGCCTGCTCCGCAGGTGAGTTCGTGGAACCCGCTCGGCATGCACCAGCGACAGGTGGCGCACGAGGTCGTCGAGGCCACCGCAGACGCCTACGCTTTCGCGCTCGGCTGGGACGACGCCAGCGCACCCCGCGCGCTGACCATCCTCACCGCCTCCCTGGCGGTGCTGGTGGCCGTCAACGAAGCCGCCTGCCAGGCCGGGCGCCCCGAAGACCAGGCCACTGTCTTCCACGTGCGGGCGCTGCTCACCGACCCGGTCTTCCGCGCTGCGGCGCTCGCCGGGGTTCGGGGGCGCCTGGACGAAGAGACCAGATCCTGGTGGCAGACAGTGTTTCCGACGCTGCCCGTCGACTCCTTCGCCGTGGTCCTCAATCCAATCGCCCGCCTCGCCGCCAACCCCGTCACCCGCGCGTTCCTCGGGCAGCCGGCCGGCCGCTACAACATCCGCGCCGCGATGGACTCGAAGATGATCGTGTGGGTGTGCCCGGGCGGGAACGGGCCCACCGACCGGCTGATCACCGCCCTGCTCGCCCGCGACCTGCTGCGCGCCGTGCGCTCTCGCCGCGACACTCCCGAAGCCCAACGGGTGCCGTTCCGCCTGTACTTCGACGAGCTGATCACCCTGACCGGCGCGGCCGCAGAGACGATCGCCAGCATGTTCGAGGACTTCCGCAAGTACAAGGTCCACGTCCACGGCATGACCCAGCTGCTGGCCCGCCTGCCCATCCCGGTGCGGCTGTCCCTGGTCCAGAACGCCTCCACCCTGGCATCCACCGCCGGCTCGCAGTCCGCCATCGCTCCGATCACCTCCGAATGGGGCGACCGGCCCGGACCTGACGTCGTCGCCACCCTGGACCGGTTCGAGCACTACATGTCGCTGACGGTCAAGGGCCATCGCGTCGGTCCCGTCCAGATCACCGGCCCGCACCTCGACGAGGTCTTCGCCGACTACGCCCGCCCCCGCCAGGCGGCAGCACTGGAGCGCGCCGCCCGGTCCATGGCCGGCGCTGCGCCGCTGGACCAGCTCACGACCCGCGCCACCGACCAGCTGGGCCGGGTGGGCGACTTCCTGGCCCAGCTCGCCCCCACCACCCCGCCAGCCGTACGGCTGCAGAAGAAGGGATACCAGTGACCACCACCTTTGAGACCGTGTCGTCCGGTCGCACTCCGAGTCCGGTCGAGCCGCTGCCACATCAGCTCCTGGCCGCGCTGGGGCAGCACCGGATGGCGACCACCGGTCAGCTCCACGACCTGCTGCGGCCCCACGCGGCGCGGCAGACCGTCTCCACGCCTCTGAACAAGCTGCGCCGCGAGGGTCTGGTGGACTACACGGTGCTGCCGCAGTCCAACCGCGCCCGTGCCTGGTACCTGACGGGTGAGGGGGCCCGGCTGGTCCGGGACTTCCCCGCGCTCCGGGGGCGTCCGCCGTATCCGATCACCTCGGCCACAGCGGCCTCGCTGAAGACGCCGCACACCCTCACCGTGGTCCGCACCCACCTGGCGTTCGTCGCCGATGCCCGTAGGCGCGGGGACGAACACGGTCACCTGGACTGGACACCTGAGGTCTCCCACCCGCTCAGCGACGGCGAGAAGATCATCACGGATGCGTTGATGCACTACACCCTCATCGGTGAGGATCACAGGACGAAGCTCAGGGCGTTCGTCGAGGTCGACCGAACGACCATGAGCAGCGAGCGGCTCGCGTCGAAGCTGATCGAATACGCGAGGCTGTGGTCGTACGAGCCGCAGCCGGTGGGGCGGCAACGCTCGCGGCAGTCGGCCGTTCCCGGTGCTGTCTGGCTGCGCTGGTATCCCGTATTTCCCCGGGTCCTGTTCGTGCTCACCGGGGCCTCCCGGTACGTCCTGGACAACCGGATCAGCGACCTGCAGGCCATGGTCGCGCAGCACCCGCTCGTGGGCACGCTGGCCCGGCAAGTGCCGCTGGGCGCGGCGGTCCTGGACGACCTCGAACTCCAGGGGCCTACCGGCGATGTCTGGGTGCCTCTGGCCGACGGCGAGCCGCGGCCATGGACCGAGCTGTGACGCGGCGGCCTGGTGCCGACCGAACGTCGCAGCCTTGCAACTGCTCCAGAACCCACTTGAAATTTGCTTACGCGAATGACTAGTTTACTTCCGCGTAACAGGGCCATGCCCGTCGATCGGCCCTGCGTGCTCCGAACTTGGGAGATCCAGATGCCGCAAGCTACTCGTGAAATTCGCATCCCTGAAACAGCGTCTACCGAAGTATAGCCCGTCCACACGCAGGCCGTCCCATACGTCGGGAGCGCCTGCGTGGCCGAGGGGCCACAGCGCGCACACCGGACTGGGTCGCACAGCTCTGTGCCCGCATCCGGATCGAGGGCGGAGTCTGGAACGGCAAGCGCACGCTCGACGCGTACCAGGGTATGGGGTTCGACTGCACTCTCGAGCGCGCACACGCCAACCTCGAGAACGCGGCCGAGCGGTACCCGCAGTTCCTCATGCGGGTCGAGGGCAAGCGCTGGTCGTGGGAGGTGCCGGACAACGTCGGGATCCACACCCCGGCGGGCGCCTTCGAACAGATCGAGGACAACCGGGCCTTCACCACCTTCGCCCACGACCACCTCGCCGAAGTCGCCGCGCGCCCCGGGGAGATGAGCGAGAACGAGCGGCGCCTCCTTGGCGGGGTGAAGCGCATTCTCGACGACTACGAGATGCGGCACGAGAGCGCGGTCCTGTCCCACACGCCGAACGAGGACACCGGCCTCGTCGAAGGGATGCGCTGGTCCCTCGAGTCCCTGCTGTGGGCCCGGTTCAGCGGCCCCCCGTCCGAGTACCCAGCGGAGTGGCGGCCGTGAGCAACGTCGACCAGGCGCTCGATGCGCTCAGCCTCCGAGACCAGCCCGAGGACGAGATCGTCGTGGACGCCGAGATCGTCGACGAGGGCGCCCTGGTAATCGTCGAGGAACCGCCCGTGCGGCCGCGCGTCGACCACAACACGGTGCTGTACCCGGGTCAGGCCGTCCCCACCACCGCCGACCCCAGCACGCAGTACACCGAGCGGGACCTGTACGTCAGTGAAGAGACCAGGCAGATTCTGGAGGAGACGGACCCGACCGACTCGGGCCCGATGCGGGCCTTCAAAGAGTGGTGCGCTGAGCAGGGGCGCGTAGCCGTGCCGTGCACCACCGCCACGTTCACCGAGTACGGGCGGCACCTGATGAATCGGGAGCTCAAGGTCTCGACCATCAAGAACTACATGTCGCGGATCAAGACGGCCATGCCCGCGGGGAAGAAGCCGGATAACAGCCTCTACCTGCGGCTCTTGGCCAACTGCCGGAAGAAGAACAAGCGGGCCGTGCGCACGCGGCAGGCGTTCCCGCTCACCTTGCCCTACGTCGTGCCGATGATGGAGAAGGCCGAGGCGGATGGCCGGCCCATCGGCATCCGCGACGCGGCGATGTTCGCCTTCGGGTACCGGTTCCTCGGCCGCAGCATCGAGGACGCCGACGTCATGATCGAGGACCTGACGGTCCTCGACGACCGCGTCGTCGTGTGGCTCGCCGAGGACAAGACCCACAAGAACGAGGCCCAGACGATCCCCCTCAAGGACCGGCCGGACATCCAGCTCGTCCGACGGCTGCGCCGCTGGCTGGAGTACCTCGCCAGCGTGGGCATCACGACCGGTCCCGTCTTCCGGCACCTCCTCAAGAACGGCATGCCCGCGACGGAGGAGACCCGGGCGAGGACGGCCACGACGCGCGGCGTGCACCTTCGGGGACACGTCGTCAACGAGGGGGTGAAGCACTGGTTCGCCAAGGCCGGGCTGGTGAGCGACGGCCGACCGGTCACCTCCCATGGCCTGCGCGCGGGCGCCACCGACCTCGCCGAAGCAGGCGCCACCGATCAGGAGCTCGAGGAAGCCGGCCGGTGGGCCAAGGGGTCGTCCATCCCACGCAGGGTCTACGTGCGACCGGCCGAAGCAGGGAAGAAGGACCCGTTCGACAAGGTTCCGTCCACGACCCGGCGGCCGCCAATGGGCCTTCCGCGAGGTGGACAGGGACGGCAGGATCGCAGCCATGAGAATTCTCGTCATCGGCGGTACCTGGTTCCTGGGCAAGTGCATTGCGGAGGGAGCACTGGCGAGAGGGTGGTCTGTGACCACCTTCAACCGGGGGCGGTCCGGCCGTGACGTCGAGGGTGTCGAGCCGATCCACGGGGACCGTAAGGACCGAGATGACCTCCACCGTCTTGCCCAACGCGGGCCGTGGGACGCCGTTATCGACACGTCCAGTTCCGACTTCCCGCCCCGCGATGTTCTCCTGGCGGCCACTTCCCTGCGTGCCGCGGCCCAACGGTGGGTGCATATCTCGACCGTGTCCGTCTATCAGGGCTGGCCGCACCAAGCCCTCACGGACGTCTCCCCATTGCTGGAGTGCCCGCCGGATGCTGACGACTCGTACGGGTACACCGGCGAGGACGGCGGCCCCACCGTTTACGGCTTCCAGAAGGCCGGCGGAGAGCGTGCCGTGACCGAGGCGTTCGGCGACGCCGCGGTGTTTCTCCGCCCTGGAGTCATCCTGGGGCCCGGCGAGTACGTTGGCCGGCTTCCGTGGTGGCTGACCCGGGCCAAGCGCGGCGGGCGGATTCTGGCGCCCGGCCCGAGTAGTCAGCGCATCCAGCCCGTCGACGTCCGCGACGTCACCGAGTTCGCCCTGGACCAGGCAGCCAGTGAAACGAGCGGCGGGTACAACGTCACTCACCCCGAGGGCATCACCTTCGCCGCATTCCTCGGCGAGTGCCTGGCCGTCACCGGCGGGGCGGGGAAGCCGGAGTGGGTGGAACCGAGCATCCTCACCGATCACGGCGTCGCGCAGTGGACCGAACTGCCGCTGTGGCGCACGCACGCGGGCGTGTGGTCGGTCGACTCTGGTCGGGCAGTGGCCGCGGGCCTCCAATGCCGGCCGATCGCCGACACTATCCGCGACACCTGGGCGTGGCTTGCCGCGGACGGGCGTCCCGTGGACCACCCGAGGTGCGCGGAACACGGGATCGCCTCAGAGAAGGAGGCGAAGATCCTCGCCTCTCTGGCCTGACTCAGGCTTCCAACTCGAGCAGCATGGAGCGCATGCCGAGCTGGTGAGTGCTCGCGGTGCGGGTGAAGTCCTCGACGCGGTCGCGCAGCTCGCGCGGCAGCGTTGAGGCGCGGTACGCGGGCTGTGCGAGGAACTGCTGGATCTGCCCCGTGCGCACGAGGATCCCAGTCACGCGCTGGTCCCCGGGGATGTCCCACAGGGGGGTCAGCGCGACGGCGGCTCCCTCGACGTCGTTCGACAGGAGCCGAGCCATGGCGAGATCGGCAGCGGCACCTCCGAGGACGTGCGCCGAACGGCTGGCCTGCGGCTTCTGGCCGATGAGGTCCAGAGCGCGCCGCGCGGACTGCTCGGCCTGGTCCCCGTCGTGAATCAGTAGTGCGGTTGAGCTGCTGGACATGGCCAGACGCTCAGCGGTGAATCCGAACTCGCCTCCGACACCGTCGTGAAGGTCGTCCCGGGCCCCGCTCACGGCATTCAGCGAGAGCCGGAGAGCCTGGTGGGCGGCGTCGGTGTCGCCGAGGTATCCGTGCGCGCGCGCCTCGATCGCCAGAAGCCGGCGCCGGGCGATGTCGCCCAGGCCACCGTATGTCTGGGCGCGCCGCGCCTTGCTGACGGCCTCGGCAGGCATGCCCGTGAAGTAGGCGATGTACGCGAGGATGCCGTCCGCGTACGCCCGCAGCGGCTCGAAGCGTGCACTCTCCCCGTAGAGGTCAGCCGCACGGGCAAGGCGGCGGGCGTTGGCGAAGGAGCCGAGGTCGAAGGCCGCTGCGGCGAGCAGGGCCATCGTCTGGCCGGTCAGTTCGAGGAGACGCTGCTGCTGGGTGGGGATCTGTGTGCGATCTCGCTGGCTCTGCAATTCCTCCTGGAGCGTCCGGCCGCGCCGGAAGGCCTCGATCGGAGGGAGGGAAGCGTAAGCGTGCGCGAGCGACGCCACGTCGTCGGTGAGCTGGTCGAGGCTGGTGTCGGAGACGGACGCCGCGGCTGTTGCGCTGGCGTCGTCCTGAGCGTCGCGTGCGGTCATGTTGATCTCGTGCTCCAGGTTGAACGCGGATGCCGGGGGATCCTCGGTGGGCGGCGGAGGCGTCAACAGCACCGTGACGTCGCGGCCGAACATGGCCTCTAACACGCGGCGGGTGTCTGCAGACAGTGACTCCGGGCGGGTCCGGCCCGCTTTCCATCGGAACACCGTCCGCTCGCTGCAGGTCGGGTTGTTGCCACCCTTCCCAACGACCTCGTTGGCGGTCCTGTCGAACAGCTCGACGAAGTCGGGGGCGCCCAAGTTGCGGCGGTCGCAGAGGAGCTTGAGCAGCGTCTCGGATTGTTCCGTCACATCGCCCCCAGATATCAAGCCTTGGCCTGTTGGCAGCCCACCTACGGATCCCTTTGCATGAAGGGGATACCGCTGTCGTCCTTCAGCACAACACATCTTTGATAGATGGCAGTTGGCTGGCAGTCAGGTGTCAGTCTGCCGTCCTCATGGCGCCGAGACGGCAGCTCCCTGACATGGCGGTGACACTGCATTCGGGACCAGGCTGATCACCACCCTCGCTGAGCGTGTTCAAACGAGCACCCAGGACAGTGGCCCGCTGTGCTAGCGGACCCACGACCCCCAGAGGACGTGATGACGACGACAGCCGTACGGACGCCTCGCACGGTCCCCTACCGCGACGGGGACGTCATGGGTTTGACCTTTGCCGTCGCCCCTCGCCGCGGCGACGCGCCGCCCCGTGCCGCAGATGCATGCCGAGTAGGGAACATGCGCCGGATCGCTGCCGCACGGCTCCGCTACTGCGGGCTCGAGGCGATGACGGACGACGTGATGCTGATCGTCTCCGAGTTGCTCACCAACGCGATACTGCACAGCCGGACCACGGAGATCAGCCTCAGCATGACCATCCGGGACGGCTTCCTGCGCATCACCATCGTCGACGGCATGCCGGGCGGCGCCACACCCAAGCACGCCAACGCGAACGCCGAATCGGGGCGCGGCCTGGCCCTTGTCGAGGCCGTGGTGAAGGAGAACGGTGGGAACTGGGGCACCTGCAACGCTGGTGCGGGGACCTGGTGCATGCTCGCCGTGCCGGCGGAGGAACGGTCGTGACCGCCCAGATAGAGATCCCGCGTTGGGATCACCCCGTACGGGCGGCCGACCTGCCCTTCGACCCCGAGCGGCTGCGGTGGGTCCTGGGCAGGGTCCAGAAGTGGCAGCCCTACGTCGACGGCTCCTTACTCGACGACGTCGCGACCGTGCTCGACAACTACACGCCGAGCGAGGACGAGATCGACGACAACGCGATGCGGCTCCGCGGGCACCTGATGCGGCTTGTGAACCTCGCGGTCACCGCCAAGGTGGTTGAGCAAGACGAGCAGGTAGCCCAACTCGTCGAACGGGCGCGCACTTTCCGCGCAGAGGAGCTGCCAGGGGACCACCGGAAGGCCGTCGGGCACGTCCGGCGGCTGGCCTGGACGCTCAACGAGCTGCTCGAGCGCCTGGTGGAGAACCAGTGCCTCAAGGAGGCGGCGTGATCCTCGGCCCGCTGCTCCCGTACAGCCCACTTGCCCAGACGAGAGAGACGAACCGTTCCGTGCGCACCGCGAGCGAGCCGGGCCTGATCCCCTTCATCACCCAGAGAGAGGGTGAGGAAGCCGCGCCGGACAACCTCCTCATCATCCGACACCCCTCCGGCCCCAGGCTGTATTACGGGGACGAAGACCCTCGGGACCGGCCTCTCCGGGGCGTGCTGTGGGCCCGGTGCGGCTTCAACCCCGTGGACGAACACAAGATGCCGACCGGCAAACCGCAGTGGAAGTTCATGCACCCGTACCGGCAGATGCTGACCATGCAGACCCTGCGCTGTCAGATCTGTTCAGGGCCGGCACGAACCCCTCTGGGCTTCATCTTCCTCGCCGGTCCGAAGGATGAGGACCCCACACAGCCCACGATCCACACAAACCAGCCCCCGGTATGCCCGAAGCACGCCCGCGCCGCGGCCGCCCTCTGCCCACACCTCGAGAGGAATCCAATGGTCCTCCTCGCACGGAGCGCCCCTCTGTACGGAGTCCACGGCATGCTCTACGGCCTCAACGCGAACAACGAAGTGCATGTCGTCGCGCAGCCGTACCACGCTCTGCCTTTCGGACATCCGAACGTGCCCACGCTGCTCGCCTCTCAACTGATTCGACGCCTGAGTTCCTTCCGCGTCGTCGGTCTGGACGAGTTGACGCAGGAGCTGACCGCGCTCACCGCATAGACCCCTGCCCGGTGACCCGGTTGCCGTCCAGGCCTGGGTCATTGGGCAGGCCGCACGCCCAGCGCGGGGAGCTGTCCCGACTCCCCGCGCTGGTGCTAAACCCCCCTTCGCCGCCCGCCTTTCCCCCGGGGCGGGGGCGAAGGGGCCCCACGCGCCCATGCTGGGCTGGTTCCTCGCCTCCCAGCTCGTGCGGACCATCCGCGACTACACGGTCGTCGACCTGGCCGACCTGGCCGACCTGCCGTCTTCCTGATCTCCCGGCTCCGGCATCCAGAACGGCGCGCGATCCCCGGCAGGACTGTCGCGCCGTGCCGGAGCCGGGACCGGCCCACCACCCTGTGAGGAACACCGTGAACGCACTATGTCTCCCGGCGTTCGTCCCCGAACTCCTACGACAGGGGACAGACCCGCGCGACGTACCGACCATCGCAGCAAGCGACATCGTCGGCTGGGCCACGCCGTTGGCCAGCGCTGTATTCGGGGCGCTGATGCACAGCGACGGCTGCGCCTCATTCCTCAGCAACGGGCACGCGTACCTGCCGGTCCCCCGCCTCGCGACGGACGAGGCGTCGGTATACGTACGCATCCCTCTTACCCCCGAGGCCGTGCCCTGGCCGGCTGCCCGCACGGCCGTCGTCCTCACCCTTGCCGGCTCGGCGCTCCTGGAACTGCACGCCGAGCAGCAGCCCGGTGAGAACCCGCAGTACGTGCGCCACTTCCCTGTGGAGTCTACTTTCGCCATCCATCCGGGGGCTCTCTGCTTGGTGCAGAGCGAAACCGAGGCCGTCCAGCTCGTGGTGACCGACGGGCTCCCCGCGCCCGTCGGCCGGGTGCTGACCCCTGAGGAGTACCGGCTTGCCGTGGTGAACTTGCGCGCCCGTCTCAGCCGCTTCACCGACAGACAGCCATCTCCCCCCGCTTCAGGCTCGTCATGGCTCGACGACTGGCCCGCTATGAACAGCCCCGACCTGCAGAGCACGTTCGCCCCGGCGACGGAGCTGCTGGAGCGGCTGGTGGCCGATCGAGGCCTCCTCAGCCGCCTGGTGCACGGGATCGAGGACGATCCTGAACGACGGGCCGGGAGCCGAGTCACCCTCCTGCTCGACCGCCTGTGCCTGTACCGGGCGCCGGAGCATGGGTTCGAGGTCCGGCTCAACATGAACCCGCGGCGCGTCAACCAAGAGGTGCCGCACGATCACGGGTACAACTTCGCCACCCGGATCCTCACCGGCGGCTACGTGCACGTCGTTCGCCGCCGCACCGACAGCGGCGAAGGACCGTTCACAGGCAAGGATCTCCTGCCCGCTGTCGTCGCCGTCGAACGGCCCGGCTCCGCCTACACCCTGCGCCACACCGCGGTGCACCAAGCGATCATGCTCCCGGGCACGACCACCCTCTTCGTCCGCGGGCCCCGGCTCAAGACCCGCACGCACGCCGCCGAAGAACTGATGCCCACGCCAGACACCTGGCCGGCGGCCGCCGACGGCGGGCCGGCACAGCAGCACTCGCGCCCCGCGTCCCTCGACGAGTACCGGTCCATGCGCGACCAGCTTGCCCACATGGGCCTCATCGACCCGGCACCAATCAGGCCACTCGTACGAACCCCCGACGCCAGCGCGGCAAGCTAAGGGCGCACGCACCAGCGACGAGGAGAGAGAACACCATGAGCGCAGTCCTGACGATCGACCACCCGGCGTGGGACAAGACAGCCGACGGCTTGCCCGTCCGGGCCGTGAACAGCGGCTCCGGCCTGTGGGTGGCCACTTGGGGACCGAACGAACTCGAGATGCGCTGTGTGTCCGGCAGCGAGGACCACAAGCCGACCATCGTCACCACCCACCCGTCGACACTCCCGGACACTGTGCCCGCCGCCCTGCGCGACGGGCTCCAGACCCTGGGCACGTCTCACCGCATGGCCAACCCGTGGCTGTGGGACGCCATCACCACCGCGATCCTGCGCCAGGTGGTGCGCGCCGATCAGGCCCGCCGTCTGTACCGCACCTGGTGCAGCACCTACGGCACAACCGTCCCGGTCGGCGAGCAAACGCTGGCCGTCGCACCCGACCACCGCACGGTGCTGGAGCTCCCCGACGAGGCGTTCGCCGTGGTGGGCGCCAAGTTCCACCGCACCGCCCTGCAGGCGGCCGCCACCCACTACGAGGAGTACCGCACCCACTGGCGGCGCATGGACGCCGGCGACCTGGTCGATGCGCTGACCAGCATCCCCCGCATCGGGCCGTGGACTGCGGCCGCGGCCGCCGCCGACTACACCGGCGACTTCCACATCTACCCGCACGACGACCTCGCCGTGCGCACCTGGGCCGCGCAGATCGCCCCCGCCTACCCGTGGCCTGACAAGAAGGACCGGGCCTTCGGCCCGCTGTGGACTGGCTGGGCCGCCACCGACCGCACCACCCTGCACACCCTGACTCTCTCCACCCTCACCTGGGGCTCCCATGCCCGATGACCTGGAGGATCTATGCGGCAGTTATCTCTGATCACCGGAGCCGATCCCACCCGCGCACTCGACGCGCTGTTCGTGAACGCGCCCCTGCGGGACTATGACCAGCGGCCGCGCACCAACGACTACACCCTTCCGGTCCTCGGAATGGCCTATATCGCCACTTACGCGCAGCGCGTCGGCGGCTTCAACGTGGGCGTACTCGACGCAGAAGCCCACGGTTTGGGCATCGAGGAAACTGCGGAACTGGTCAACGAAGCCGCGCCCCGGTGGGCGGCGATGAATCTCCTTGCCCCGACGTACGAGATGTCCGCGCGGATCGCCGACAAGCTCGATCCGGGGATCGCTCTGATGGTCGGGGGTCACCACGCCAAGGCCATGCCTGACCGCATCCTGGCCGACCCGCGCATGGCCAACCTGCGGGCCCTGGTCCTCGGCGAGGGAGAACTACGAGTAGCAGCGCTCCTTGAAGACGAGCAGCGCCGACGGGAACTCCCCGGCGTGCTGTGGCGCGATCGTCTCCTCGGCACCCGCGCCGCCGGTATCCCGGCCCCGCGCACGAGCTCGCAGATGCTGGGCCCGGACATCAACGCCCTGCCGTACGTCAACCGCGCCTTCCTGCCCCAGGACCCCTACCGGGCCGCGCCGACCGAGACCGACCGGCGCCTGGCCGCGAGCCGCCGTCTCGATCTGCTGCACACGGCCGCCCGCGAGGGCCACATGGAGGCGAACATCGTCGGCAGCCGCGGCTGCCCCTACAACTGCACCTTCTGCGGGGCCGCGGTGAGCGCTAACCCGGACGTCACCATCCGAGTACGCGAGCCGGAGAACATCATCGGGGAGCTCGACGAGCTGCACGCCGAGTACGGGGTCACCGCATTCAGGTTCGTCGACGATCTGTTCCTGGGCGTGGGGCGCGTGATCGAGGAGCAGATGGCGGCCTTCACCCGACATCGGATCGGCGAACGGTATGTGTGGGACGCCACCGGCCGTATCAACGTCCTCAACCGGCTCGACGACAGCGAACTCGACCGGCTCGTCGCCAACGGACTGCGCGAGGTCGCCCTCGGTATCGAGTCCGGCAGCGACCGCATCCTGCACGCGATGGACAAGCGAATCGACGCCGCGATGACCGAGCGCGTCGCCCGCCGCCTCGTCGCCCACGGCATCGGCGTGAAGGGCTACTTCATCCTCGGCTTTCCCGGCGAGACGCAGGAGGACCTGGACGCGACCGTGCGCCACATCCAAAACCTGTGGGACATCGCAGACCGCCACCCCGGCGATGTGCGGGCCAGCGTCTTCGAGTTTCGGCCCTACCCTGGCACGCCCGTGTGGCAGACGCTCATCGAGGCCGGATACAGCCCGGACGCACTGCTCGCCTACGGCGATGTCGATCTCACCCAGGACGGCGCCCACGAGTCCATGCGCCAGCGCGACGAGTTCAACTTCTCCGTCGGCATCCAATTCGGCGACGTGCCCCTGGAACGAGTGCGGAGCACCCTGGCCACGCTCACCCGTGAACAACACGTGCGGAACCAGGGCCGGGAGGAAGCTGCATGACCCGAGAGCGCGGCGGCTGCTTCGTCTCGATCGACGGACCCAGCGGCATAGGCAAGTCCACCACGGTCAAGGCACTCCACCGCGAGCTCGCCGCTCGGGGCATCCCGTCACGACTGACCGTCGAACCGACCCGCAGCGACCTTGGCCAGTTCACCCGCCAGCACGCTGATCGCATCCACGGGCGTGCGCTCGCATGCCTCGTGGCAGCAACGCGCTATGAACACATCGAGCAGGTGATACAGCCCGCCCTGCGCGCCGGCGATCTCCTCATCAGCGACCGCTACATGCCCTCAACGCTGGTACTCCAGCACCTCGACGGGGTACCGCTGCAGTTCCTGCTCGACATCAACCGCGATGTGCTCATGCCGGATCTGGCCGTGATCCTCACCGCCCAGCCCGGCCTGATCGCCGAACGTCTCGCAGCTCGCGGCATCACCCACCGCTTCCACCTTGACCCCACAGCCCCCAGCCGCGAAGTCGAGCTCTACGCGCAGGCGGCTGCCCACCTAATGAGCAGAGGCGTTGAAGTGCTGTGCCTCGACACCAGTGAGGCCACCCCATCGGAGGTAGTGAGCACAATCGCCGACGCCATCCCTCGCCTGCCGATAGCGTCAGTCGTCCCATCCGACCAGTCGACCCCACAGGAATCATGAGCGGACAACCGGCACAGCCCGTCATCGACACGCATGTCATCCTCCGCGACGGCGACAAGATCCTTTTCTCGCAGCGCGGCGGCCCCTATGGATACGGGCGATGGCACATGCCCTCCGGCAAGCTCGACCAAGGGGAACCGCTCACCGACGGTGCCGCCCGCGAACTGGCCGAGGAGACGGGCGTCACGGTCGACCCTGCCCACCTGCGGCTGGTCCAGGTCGTGCACCACCGCCAGGACGAAGCCGTGGAACGGGTCGGGTTCTTCTTCGAGGCCACCGAATGGCAGGGAGAACCGGTGAACCGGGAACCCGAGAAATGCCAGGCTCTCGCGTGGTTCAGCACCCACGAACTTCCCGAGGACATCATCGAGTACCCGGAGGCCGGCCTGCTCGGCTACCTGCGCGAGACCGGCCCCTTCGCTGAACACGGCTGGTAACCCGCCACCTCGCCCGCACTGCGGTACTGGCTCCGCCCATGCGCCCCGTGGCGTATAGGCGGAGCCTTCCCTATGACCTGGGTGTAACAGATCGCGGCCGTTGACGTTCGGGCAGCGAAGGGGGTTGCGCTTTACGTCAACCCCGCAGCGCTCCGGAGGAACGGTGACTACCGCGACAGCCCCCCTTTTGCCCGAGACCAGCCGCTCTCAGATGCAGGAGAGCCTGTTCTCCTGGCTCGAGCCCGAGACGACGTCCGCGACTCCGGTCGAGACGCCCGAACTTGAGCAGAAGACCGCTCCGCCGCCGGAGCAGCCGACCGCCGAGGAGGCGCCGGACCTCTCCCACGTCTGGATCGTGGCGGCCGAGGTCGAGGTCACCCCGAAGATCGCGAGCGTGGCCGCCTATCGGGGCAGCTTCAAGGCCGCCGAAGGCCTGCGCGTCGACGCGCTCGAGGTCTATTGCAAGGCTGCCGCCGCCCGTACGACGAGGTCAAGGGCCAGGACTGCGCCGCCAAGATCGACAACACGCATTTGATTGGCGGAGACCAGACCAAGCGCGCGAAGCGGAAGGTTCCCACGCCCCCCGTGAACGCGCGGATCTCCCCGGCGGCGACACTAACGCCGCACGCTGTCCATGGTGCGTGGCGTGACTACTCAGCGAACCTCCTGGGCGCTCGCTCGCGAAGCCGCCGGCCTGTTTCCTCACCGCGTTCGGCGCGCTTGGTGTCCTCGTGGCGCTGGGCTCACTCCACTGGGCTGCAGGCCTGTCCGCCGCCATGGGCGGAATCCTTGCCACAGGCCTGCTGATCGCCCCCAAGCCGGACGCACCTCGCCGGGCCGATATCCTCCGCGGGGCCGTCTGCGCCGGCGACTTCGACCTGGACGACCTGGCATGCCATCGGTTCCCGGGCCGGCGCGTCACGCTCGACGGAGACGCGATCACCGTGTGGCCGACTCCTCGCCCGACCGAGCGAGGACTCCCTCTCCGTGACTCCAGGGGCGACATCAGGTCAGGCCGCCCCTCGGCCGGAAGGACCCGACGGCCGAAATCTCGTTCTCGCACACAGGGGAATCACGCGATCCGTACGACCCGGCGGACAACACGGATCGTATGCGGGCGGGAATAGCGAAGACACAGAACTACAAATCGACATTCGGTTACGAAAGTGACCGGATACGTCCCGAGTTATGCGAGTGGTCTCAAATATCGAGTTGGGAACTTGACTGGCATATGCGTAGCCTTGCGGTCACGCAAACGCATTACCGCTGCTCGACCAGGCCGCGGTTCTGTGCCGGCGAATGTCGGACGGCCGGGGCAGCGGCCGCACCGCACCGCGTCGTACGGGGAGACAACGTGACCGCAACACAACCACGCCCTTCACGCATCGGGAGCACCGCTGGTCGCACCCGGAAGCACGCAACCGCCCTGCTCCTCGCAGGCAGTCTGCTGGCGCTGGCCGGCTGCAGCGACAGCGACGCGGACGCCTCACCGCCCAAATCCAGCCCTACCCAAACGGCTGACTCTTCGCCGTCCCCCAGTTCCACAGCCGATGCCGAGGAAGCTGCGGTCCTCGCCGCGTACAACCACTCCTGGGATGCCCAGATCGAGGCCTACGCCAAGGCGTCATCAACGGGGACCGACTTGAAGAAGTACACCACTCTGCGGGCCCTCTCGGACGTCGAGAGCGACCTGGAGGCCATGCGGAAGGCCGGCCAGGTGACGACCGGGAAGCCGGCGATCCACCCGAAGGAGCCCAAGGTCTCCGACGGTCAGATCCCCAAGGCCACCCTCAGGGACTGCGTCGACACAACGAACTGGACCCTGATCGAGAAGGCCTCGAAGAAGAAGGTCCCGCTGCCATCGGAGCGGCTCACCAAATACGTCAGCACAGCAACGCTTGAGAAGTGGGGGACGAAGTGGATGGTCACGGAGTTGACCGCTCAAGATCAAGCCTGCTGACCCGACGCCTCGCCGTACTCACCGGCTCCGTCGTCCTGGCCACGGCAGGCACCGCGCACGCCGACGACGATCCCGATGTCGGTGCGGGCAAATGCCATGTCGTCAAGTTCTGCGTCGGTGTCGGCGTGGACGACGAGACCGACGGGAGCGGCGGGCAGGCGGGCGGCTCGCAGGGCGGCAGTGACAGCAAGCTGGAGTGCAAGCTGACCAAGGTCGTCCCGAAGCCGCCGGCCAACCATCCGGCCTGGAAGGGTGCCGACCCCGAGAAGAACGACCTGTACTTCCGCGCCTGTTCGGACGGCGGTCAGAACAACCCGGACGGCTTCATAGTCGTTCCGCAGGGCCAGCCCGCGCCCCAAGTTGATCCGCAGGAACTCGCGCAACGGGCGGTCGACTCCATGACGCTGCTCGGCCCGGACATCGCCAGCCCGAAGGCGGCCGGGAAGTACACCGTGGGTGTCCCGATGTGGATGTGGGTCAACCAGAGCGCCACGACCTACGGGCCCAACACCGCTTCGGCATCGGCAGACGGGGTGACTGTCACGGCGACTGCGAAGGTGTCGAAGGTCGTGTGGCAGATGGGCGGCGGCGACTCCGTGACGTGCAACGGTCCCGGCACGCCGTACCAGGCGTCCGAAGGCATGTCCCAGTCACCGACCTGCGGACACGTGTACTCCAAGACGTCAGCTGGTTCCCAGAACGGCAAGTACCAGGTGACCGCGACCTCGACGTGGACGATCGACTGGCAGGGCGGCGGAGCGGCCGGCCAGCTCACCGAGGTGCGCCAGACCAACGTGCAGGTGGCGATCGGCGAAGTACAGGTCGTCAGGTAACGCCGCCGGAAGGACAGAACGGTGAGCAAGACCCAAGAACGTGTAGACGCAACCAGCCCGAACGGAGTCCCCCAGCAGGGGCGCGTGGCCGGACCGGTGGCTCCGCCCCGGGTGTCGGCTCGTAGGCGCCGCCCGGGTGTCATCGCGCTGTCGCTGGCGCTGATCGCCGCCGGAGGCACCGGTGTTGCCGTCCTGCTGCTGCAGGTTGGCAACCGCACTGACGTGGTGGCCGTGGTCCGCGACGTCCAGGTCGGCCAGGTCCTCACCGAGGACGACTTGGGCAAGGCCTCGATCGCCCTGGACCCGGCCGTCAAGGCGGTGCGTTCCGACGACCTTGGCTCAGTGGTGGGCAAGCGGGCCGCCGTGGAGCTCAAACCGGGGTCCCTCCTCGCCCCCTCGCAGGTGACGAAGGATTCGCTGGTGAAGGCCGGCGAGCAGTTGGTGCCGATCGGTCTCGAGCCCAAGCAGATTCCGGCCACCGCCCTGGTGCCGGGCCAGAAGGTGGAGCTGGTGCACGTCCCGGCCCAGGGCGCGACGGACACCGGCAAGACGTCCGACGCCGCTCCGCAGACCATCGACGGACGGGTTGTGAAGGCCTCCAGCGCCGCCCCCGGCACCGGAATCGTGGTCGTCGACGTTGCCACATCCGCCACGGACGGCCCCACCGCAGCCGCTTGGGTGGCGGCTGGCACATTGCGCCTGGTCCTCACCGCTCCGGACGGTAACTGATGGCTGTCATCGCGCTGGCAGGCTGCAGTGGCGCGCCCGGTGTGACCACGAGCGCGCTCGCCTTGCTGCTGTCCTGGCCGCTGGAGCCGGGTCGGCGGATGATCCTGGCCGAGTGCGACCCGGACGGCAGCGCTGTACTGCACGGGCTGTTGCAGGGCACACTCGGCGACCGGTACGGGCTGCGGAACCTCTCGGTCGCCGCCCGGCAGGGCGACCTCGGCGACGCCTTCTGGCGTCAGCTGATCGACCTGAGCAGCGAGGAGGGCAAGAGGGAATCGCCGCGCGACCGGTTGCTGCTGCCCGGCATCACCGACCCCGCGCAAGCAGCGAGCCTGGGCTCGGTGTGGAAGGCCCTGGCGCAGATGTTCCGCGGCATCGAGGCCGAACACAGTCATGACGTCCTGATCGACCTCGGCCGACGGGGGGCCTTCGGTCCCTCCGGTGTCCTGGCCGAACAGGCCGACGCTGTGTTCGTGGTGGTGCGCAACACGCTGCGCTGCCTGCAGGCGGCCGAGGGCCGGGTGCGCGCGCTGGAGGAGCGAGTCGGTGACGTCAGCGTGCTGATGATCAACGAGGGTCCCTATCCAGCGGGCGAGGTGCAGCGCGTGCTGCAGGTACCGGTGGTCGCGACCCTTCCGTACGCGCCGAAAGACGCCAGGGTGCTGTCCGACGGCGTGGAACAGCCGCGTCGCTTCACCAAGTCGCCGCTGATGAAGGCCGCCCGGACGAGCAGCGCCCTGGTGGTTCAGCGGGCTGCGATGCGCCGGGCCCGCCTCGATCCGGGCAGCGTGCGCGCCGCAGGTGGCGAGGTGACCCGTGCGCGGTAAGCCCCTGCACACCGATCCCACGGTGGCTCCGCCGCCCGGCCGCCCCCAGCAGGCGTGGCAGCACCAGGTAAACGGCGCCCCCGTCCCAGCCGGTGCTGCGTCGAGTACTCACGTGCTCGGTGCCGCGACACCTCAGGTCACCGTCGACTACAAGGTCGCCCGGAACATCGCAGCCCAGGTGGCCAAGCGGCGCGAGGAGTTGCTGAAGACGACGCCTGATATGGACCGGGCCAGCGAAGAGCAGCGCTGCCTGGACTGGATCAACGAGGCGGTCGCGCTGTGGTCGGACGCCCAGGCGATGGCGCCGCAGGAAGACGAAGCACTGCGGCGTGCCGTCTATGACCTGCTCTTCCGTGCCGGTCGGCTCCAGCCGTACCTGGACGACGAGCGGGTCGAAGACATCATCATCCAGGGCCCGAGCGAGGTGTGGCTCGACTACGGCGACGGTGAACGCCGCATGGTGGGGCCGATCGCGGACTCGGAAGACGAACTGCTGGAGCTGCTGAGGGAGTTGGCCCGGGGGTCCGGACACAACGAGCGCACCATCTCCACGGCGAACCCCACCCTCGCCCTGTCCCTGCAGGACGGCTCCCGCCTGCAGGCCATCACTGGCCTTGGGCCGATGACCTATGCGGTCATCCGCCGCCACCGGGTCTCCCACGCCGACCTGGACGACCTCGTACGGCTGGGCACGATCGACCCGATCCTGCGGCAGTTCCTCGGCGCGTGCGTCCGCGCCGAGAAGAACATCATGATCGCGGGGAAACAGAAGGCGGGGAAAACAACGCTGCTGCGGGCGATGCTCAAGGAGTTCGACCCCGAGACACGGTTTGCCACCATCCAGACCGAGGACGAACTGTTCGCCCACGCCAACGGCTACCACCGCCAGGTCGTCTCCCTGGTCGGGCGCGAGTCCAACGGGGAGAAAGACGTCACCGGCCGCAGTGCCGGCGAGGTCACGCTCCTGGACCTGATGCACCCGGCGCTGCGGATGTCGCTGGAGCGGATCGTGGTCGGCGAGGTCCGCGGACCCGAAGTCGTCGCCATGATGCAGGCGCTGACGAACGGGTCCGGCGGAAACCTGTGCACCATCCACGCCCGCCGCCCGGACATCATCTTCGACCGGATCGCCGAACTGTATGCGCTCGCCCAGGACAACCTGTCCGAGCAGCTCGCCTACCGGCAGACCGCGAACGGCCTGGACTTCATCGTGTACGTCGACATGACGGACGAGACGCAGATCGGCGGCCGCCGTCACCGCTACGTCTCCCACGTCCTGGAGCTCACCGGGATCAGCGAGAACGGCCGTCCCGCCACCAACACCGTCTTCTCCCCCGGAACCGAGTTCGGCGAGCTGCGGGCAGTGCCCCATATGGACCCGGGCTGCATCGACGACCTTCGCCGTGTCGGTTTCGACTCGGCGCTGCTGCAGCAGATCTACGGGGACTGGCAGGCGCCGCTGCCGCTGAAGGTGGGGGTGAGCCGGTGACCCTGTTGTGGGGGCTACTCAGCGGCATGGCCGTCATCGGCGGGCTGATCGGTGTCGTGGCGGGGATCGTGGGCACGACGGCGCCGCGCCGGGCTCCGTTGCGGCAGCGGTGGCGGTCTCTGGGCGCCGGGAAGGACCAGAGTGAGGACGTCCGGCTGCGCCGGCGGACCCTTGCCGTCGCGGCGGTCGTGGTCTTCGCGGGCGTGTGGCTGGTCTCGGGGAACTTCGTGGGCGGCGCGCTGCTCGGCGCGGCCGTCATCGGCGTGCCCTGGCTGATCACGCCAGGGCAGATGGCGCAGGAGCGCATCGGTCAGCTGGAGGCCTTGAGCGAGTGGACCCAGCGGCTGGCCGGCCTGCTCCGGCTGGGCATGGGGCTGGAGCAAGCGATGATGACCAGCCGTCAGGGCGCCCCGGACGAACTTGCCCCGCAGATCATCAACCTGTCCGACCGGCTGCGCCTGGGGTGGCGCCCGGAGCTCGCGCTCCGCACGTTCGCCGAGGAACTGGACGATGTCACCGCGGACAAGGTGGTCGCCGCGCTCATCCTGTCGGTCAACGACCGCGGCCCGGGCCTGGCTCAGGCGCTGGAGGACCTGGCAGGCACGGTCCGCGACGAGGTCGCGAAGAAACGCGCCATCGAAGCGGACCGGGCGAAGCCGCGGACCACGGTGCGGTGGATGACCATCATGACCGTGGGCGTCGTGGTGGCCGGGTTCTTCGTGCCCTCCTACACCAAGCCCTACTCCACGCTCCTGGGACAGCTGGTGCTCGCCTTCCTGACGGCCGGGTTCATCGGGGTGCTCGCCCTGATGCGGCAGCTGGGTTCCTTCCGCCGCATCCCCCGCTTCATGATCACCGACCCGTCCAGCACGGTCCGGCTGCCCGCGCCTGCGGCGGCTACGGACGTGCCGGTCGCCGGTCGTGAGCCGGAAGGAGTCACCTCGTGAACCTGCTTCCCGTCGTCCTGACCGGCGGCACGGTCGGCGCCGGCCTCGCCCTGCTGGTGCGGGAACTGCTGCGCCCCCAGCCCGCGTTGGGGCCAGCCCTCGCCCGTAGCGCCCCTGCCACCTTGACCATGCCCGAGCCGGACCTGGACCGCGAGGAGGTGTGGGGCCGGTGGCTGATGGCCCGCCTCGAGCGCCTGCCCGGCGTTCGGATCCCCACCGCCAACTTGGCACTCCTCGGCCAGGGCCCAGGCCAGTTCATGCTCAAGAAGACGGCGCTCGCCGCTCTCGGCCTGCTCTGCCCGATCATCGCGACAATTCCATGGATCATCGCCGGCATCTCCCTGCCGTTCTACGTGCCCGCCGGGGTCGGACTCCTCATCGCGGGGCTGCTGTTCATCACGCCCGATCTCGCGGTACGCGACCAGGCCAAGCGGGCGCGGGAGGAGTTCGCACACGCCCTGTCGGCCTACCTCGACCTGGTCGCACTCAAGCGGGCCGCCGACGCCGGCCCCTCCGAGGCGCTGGAGAAGGCCGCCGAGGTCGGCACCGGCTGGCCCTTCCTGTATCTGCAGGGCGCGCTGCGCCGCGCACGGCTGGAAAAAATCCCGCCCTATCAGGCACTGACGGAACTTGCCCACGAGTACGAGCTGCCCGTCCTGGACGACGTCGCCGACATCATGCGGGGTTCGGCCACCGACGGCGCCGCCGTCTACAAGGCACTGCGCGCCCGGACCGCCGCCCTCAACGCCGAACTGCTGGCCGACCAGGCCGCGGAGGCCAACACTGCCAGCGAGAAGATGACCGCGCCGGGAGCGCTGCTCGCCGTCCTGGTCATGCTCCTGATGGCATTCCCCGCGGTCATCCGCATGCTCACCGTCTAAGACCACCTCGACTCGCTGAACCGCTGAAGGAGCAAGGAGTACAGATCATGAAGAACACCGCAGCCCGTACCTACCGTGCGGTGCACTGGCTGACCACGCGTCTACAGGAGAGCCTGGAGGAGGCCAGGCGCCGACCGGATCGCGGAGACATCAGCACCACGACCATCATCATCTGGGTCGCCGCCGTCACCGGCGCCGTACTGATCGCCGGGACCATCGCCATCGTGATCGCCAAGTACAACGGCAGGCTCAGCGGGCTGTGATGTCCCCTCCAGAGCGGCTGACGGACCGGTGGCAGAGACGACAATGGCGCGACGACCGCGGTGACACCAGCATCCAGATGGCGATCATCTTCCCGTTCGTACTGCTCGCCACGGCGGCCGTCATCCAGGCCTCCATGTGGTACTACGCACGGCAGATCGCCCTGACCGCTGCCCGCGAAGGCGCCACCGCGGCCCGCGCCTACCAGTCGGGCCCGGCCGATGGTGCAGCCCAGGCACGGGACGTGCTGGCGCGCACCGCGGGCGACAGCCTGCACGGCTACAGCGTCTCCGCCAGCACAAACGGGCAGCGTGTACGGGTACAGGTCTCGGGGACGGCCATGTCGATGATCCCGGGCGTTTCTGGCCTGCAGGTCACCCAGTCGGCGTCCGGCCCGGTGGAGCGCTGGACGGTCCCGGGAGGGTGAACCACGTGCGATACACGGCCCGATGGGCTCGCAGACTCCGCAGCGATGAGGGCAGCGCCGCGATCGAGGCCGCCATCATCCTCCCGTCACTGATCATGTTCCTGTGTCTGGCGATCGCCGGCGGACGCCTCGTCACCTCTGGCGCGAAGATCGACTCTGCGGCCGAGGACGCGGCCAGGGAGGCGTCCATTCACCGCACGGCGGCCGCTGCGCAGGGTGCCGCGCAGTCGGCGGCCGCCGAGTCCCTGAACGACCAGGGCATCACGTGTGCGTCAACCAGCGTCAGCGTCAACACGGGCGGCCTCAGCGTGCCGGTGGGCCAGGTCGGGACAGTCACCGTGACCGTGACCTGCACGGTCAATCTGTCGGACCTGTTGCTGCCAGGCGTGCCAGGGGCCCGGACACTCACCTCCACAGCCACCTCGGTAGTGGATCAGTACAGGCAGCGAGGTGACTGATGATCTTCCGGCAGATGGGCCCCAGCCGGGCACGGTATGACGACCGGGGAGGCGTCACCGTGTTCGTCGCCGTGTGCGTCATCGCGCTGATAGGCATCATCGGCGTCGCGGTAGACGGCGGCAGCAAAATGCGCGCGGTGGAACGAGCCGACTACATCGCCGGCGAGGCCGCCCGGGCAGGCGGGCAGGCCATCGACCCCGCCGAGGCCATCAGCGGCAACGCGATCGTCGTCGATCCGCAGGACGCCCAGGCCGCAGCCCAGGCGTACTTGCGCTCCGCCGGCGCCACCGGCACGGTCACCGTGTCCGGCGACGGCAAGACCCTCAACGTCACCGTCACCAGCACTTACAACACGAAGTTCCTGTCGGTGGTCGGGATCGGATCGTTGTCGGTGACCGGCCGGGGCAAGGCCACCCTCCTGCATGGCGTCACCGCTCCCGAAGGAAACTGATGCGCACCAACCACTCCCCCGCTGCAACGGCCGGCCGCACCCTGGCCCGTGTTCTCAAGGCCGTACTGAGCCTGCTCGTCCTGACCGCCGCGGTCGCCGGGCTGCCGCTGCTGCTGGCCTGGGTCACGCCCGTCATCTGGGCTTCCAGCCACGACGACCTCACGCACCTGCTGGACCGGCAGGACACGGGCGCGGCATTCCTGCTGCTGCTCGTCGCGGTGGGCTGGATCGGGTGGGCACAGTTCACGTTCTGCGCCGTACGCGAGCTGATCGCCCAGCTGCGGGGCCGCAGCTGGCACGCCCCGCGCGGTCTGGGCTCCTCACAACGCGCCGCGGCTCTTCTGATCGGCAGCATCCTCGTGCTGCTGCCCACGAGTTCGGCCCTGGCGTCCGACGCCCAGGCCACACCGGCCACCACCGCGGCCCGCGTCCCCGGCCAGGCCCAGGCCCCGCAGGCCGCCCAGCCAGATCAGGCCCCGACGTCCTCCACGGCGAGCACACCGGCGTCCCGTACGTCGTACACGGTGCGCGAGACGCGGCCCGCCCAGAGCCTGTGGGGCATCGCCGAGCGGGAGTTGGGCAACGGCGAGCGGTGGCGGGAGATCGCCGCCCTGAACGAGGGCCACGTCATGGCCGACGGCCAGGTCTTCAAAGCCAACAGCTTTCTGCAGCCCGGCTGGCAGCTGGAGATGCCCGAGATCTCCGTTGGGGCGGGAGGCGTCCGTACGCAGCTGAGTGACGGCCCTACGGCTTCTGCTGGGCAGAGCGAGCACGTCGTCACGGTCCACTCGGGCGACTACCTGTCGAAGATCGCGGAGGAGGAGCTCGGCGACGGCGACGCGTGGCCGGAGCTGTTCAAGGCCAGCCGGGGCAAGCCGCAGCCGGACAACCTGCCCGCCATCTCCGACCCGGATGTGATCTATGCGGGGCAGCGGGTCACTGTCCCCGGCGCCCAGCCTGACCAGCCGCCCGGGGGCAGTGACCATGGCGATGAGGCGGGCAGCCAAGAGACCACTCCCCCGGCCCCCCAGACCCCCGACGGCGAGCAGAAGCCGGGCGATGACGCGGGAGATGAGCAGGCACCCGCGCCGAGCCATACCGCAGCGCCCGCACCCGAGGCGTCGGCTCCCCGCACACCGACCAGCCGCCCGGCCCAGCAGCCCGGTCAGGAACAGGCCACTCCTTCTGCAACGGCCTCCGGGACGCCCGGGCCCAGCGCCAGCGTCTCCTCCTCTGCCGCCGCCTCCTCCTCCCCCGCCGCAGCGGCGTCAGACCCCCCAGCGTCGGCGTCGGCTGGCAGACCGCTGAACCTGCGCATCGTTCTCGGCGCTGGCGCCCTGCTGGCCGCTGCGGTCACTGGTGCTCTCGCCCTGCGCAGGACGCTGCAGCGCCGCCGCCGCAAGCCCGGAGAGAAGATCGCCATTGCTTCGGAGACATCCACGGCAGAGGCCCAGTTGGCGGCGGCCGCCGAGCCAGGCGGAGCTGCCCGCTTGGACGTGGCCCTACGGACCCTGTCCTCCCACCAGTTGGACCAAGAGGAAGGCGCCACGGGCCTGCCGCCGCTGCGTGCCGCCCGGATCGGTGCCCGCGCGGTGGAGGTGCTGCCCGAGGACCTCGCCCAGGAACCGCAGGCGCCCTTCGTCTCTGGGCAGGGCGGATGGTGGGTCCTGCCCGCCGATGCCGGTCTCCTGGACGAGGAGACCGCCCGCGAGGTGGCGGCACCGTATCCGGGGCTGGTCACGATCGGCAGCACCGAGACGGGTGACCTCCTGCTGCTCAACCTCGCGCAAGTGCCCGCGCTGCTGCTGGACGGCAACCCGGTCCACATCACCGAGGTGTGCACCTCGCTCGCCCTGGAGCTCGGCATGAGCCCGTGGGCGAGCGAAGTCGAGGTCGTCACCGTGGGGTTCGGCGAGGACCTGCCGCAACTGTTGCCCACCGCGCGGATCGCCCACATGCGGCAGGCCGCGCACGCGCTGCGCGATCTGAGCGAACGGCTGCTGGAAGCGCACCAGATGCCCGAAACCCAGCATCAGCCGTATCTGCTGCTGTGCGCGTCCTCTCTGGACGCGGACACGGCCTGGGAGTTCGCGGACGTCATCGACAAGGCCGGGACGGTTCCCGTCACTCTGATCGCCCCGGCGAGTACGGCGGCCGCGCACTTCCCCGAGGCGGAGATCCTCAACGCCTCGCTCAGCACGCCGCAGCATCTCGACGCCGTCGGCGCCGAGATCACGGTTCAGCGTCTCGAGCACGCCTCGTACCTCCAGATCACCACCGCGTTGAGGGTGTCCGCGCAGCCGGCCCACCCGGCTGAGGGCCCGTGGCAGGACGTCCCGGAAGAGCCCGCCAGCATGCACCAGCCCGCGCAGACCGAGCCCCAGGAGCCGGCCGCGCCCGCGACCGATGCGGCCACGAGCCCCTCGGTGACGCCGGCTGCAGACGTGAGCGGCGACGTCTTCCCGGCCCTGCTCGCCGCCACCACCGGCCCGAGCGGACTTCGTCTCCTGCCCACCGCCACACCGACACCTCAGGCCGAAGAGGAACACGAACCGGGCGCCGAGACTCCGGTGGCCCCGGCCGCAGAGGTTCGGCAGGCCAAGGAAACTGACGCCGGACATGCCGCTGAGGAGGGCACGGCGGAGGAGGCGGGGGCGGTTGAGTGCGCGGCGCATGACCTGCACGCGCCGGAGATCCGGGTTCTGGGCCCGGTCGAGGTGACGGGAGTGGACAGCACCGGCCACGGCCCGCGGTTGGCACAGCTTGCCGCTTTGTTGTTTTTCCGGCCCGGGCGGAGTGCGGACGCCGTGTGCTCCGACATGGATCCCGTCAGTCCGTGGGGACTGAGTACCCTCAACGCCCGGATGCAGGGCCTGCGCCGTTCCCTGGGCAGCGATCCCGCCGGCAACCCCTACGTGCCGCGCCGCAGGTCCGGCGAGGACCCCTACCGGCTCTCCCTCGGAGTGCGGTGCGACTGGACCCGCTTCCTTCAGCTCGTCGAACGCGCTCTGCCGCTGGGCCCGGCCGGCCTGACCGATCTGGAGAAGGCGCTCACCCTGGTCCGGGGCAGGCCGTTCGGAGGCACGCCGCTGCCCTGGGCCGAGCCGTACCGGCAGGAGATGATCACGCGGATCATCGACGTGGCGCACACGGTGGCCACCTACCGCACCCCCGCGGGTCCGCACCACGATCTCAGCGCGGCACGCCAGGCCGTCGCGACCGGTCTCGACGTCGACGACACGGCGGAGCTGTTGTACCGGGACTGGCTCCGGATCGAGCATGCGGCCGGGAACCGGCAGGGGCTGCACACCGCCATCACCCGCGTCCAGCAGGTCAACCGGGCGTTGGACTGTTCACTTGAGATGGCAACCGAGCAGCTCATCAACGAGCTCCTAAGCGGCCCGGGCGGGCCAGTGCGCAAGTTCCGGTAGCCGCTGGGTAGTCGGGTTCGCAGCGCGCGCGGCTATCCGCTGTGGGCGACGTCGCGGGCTGCGTAGGCGAGCAGTTCACTGATGGCGGCCTCGTTGGAGGCGGGAGGTCGCGTACGCCACTGCGCCAGCGTCTCCCGAACGGTCTGTGCAACGGCCGTCGCATGCTGGACCAGGTCGTCGTCGAGTGCTGTCACGTCCCCGGCCGCTGTGAGGCCCGTGATGACGATGGGCCCGGCCAGCGGATACAGGGCCATGCCGCGCCAAGCGCTCGCGAGGGCCCACGCGGCCAGGTTCTGCGGGAGCCCGGCCTGTTGGCCCGTGCCGTGGATGTGCAGCACAGCCCGCCGGTGATAGGCGCCCTGATCGACGGCGTCCGGTGTTCCGACGTGTTCCCGGATCGCCGAATGCGCATCAGTCGCGGGGAGATCAAGTTCTGTGACGGTGGCGTCCGGGTCGATGCGCAGTGCTCGCATGGGTCCTCCTCATCGTTCGCGGGGGTGGGGGCTGCGCAGTGCGTTGAGGCTCGACACTCAGGGCTGCGCAATGATCGCCCTGTCTGCGCAATGCCTGGCTGATCAGGGGTTTTGCTGATTGCGCAGACTGCTGGGCCTGACCTGATGGGATGCCCGACGCGCAACCAGTGCGCGGTCGCGGGCTTACTGCTGCGCGTCGGCGTGGTTGCGGGTGAGAGCCTGCCAGCGCCGCTCGAAGTCGTAGGCGTTCTCGGTGATGTAGCCGGGGGTGACGGGCTTGTTGTACTGGGCAGTGATTCCGCGGGCTGCGCACTCCTGCGCAACGGTGTCCGCCGCGGGCTCCTCACTGCGCATCCGGTACTCGGCCCAGACGTTGTAGACGCGGGACGGCAGGAAGTAGCGGCGCAGGTTTGCCGGGCTGACCGGCTTTCCACCACGGCCGTGCATGCCCTTCTCCGCAACGTAAGCGGACAGTTGCTCGGCTGTCGGTTCATCACCGTGCTCGGTCTGGTACTCCATCCACGCCAGGTGGTAACGGTCAACCGTCGTGAGGACACTGCGCTCCCCCGTTGAGCCTTCCGGTCCTGGCGGCGGGCCGTCGATGGCGGCGTCCACCCGAGGGCTGCGCTTCTCCTTCGCGGCCTGCGCACCCGCGCCCGCGGGCACCGCCTCGGGGTCCTCCTGAGCGAGGGGCTCGGCCTGCTCGCCAGGATCGGCAGCTGACTCCTCGGCTGCCGGTCCCCTGCCACCGAACTGGCACTCCTGGAAGCTCGTGACGAAGTCAGCCAAGTCGTCGCCGATGATAGCCCGACCGCCGTCTCCGGTGATCGTGTCCCGCTCGTAGACGAACGCCGCAAGGGCAGCGGCATCGGGGTAGGCGCCGCGCTCCTGCGCGTAAGTGCGCCAGGCGCTGTAGAAGTAGTCGTACCACTGGTCGGTCGGTTGGTCCGCCGGCTGCGGTTCGTCGGAGGCGGCCGGCTCCCCGGCGTGCGCCGCGTAGCGCTCCTGGAGGACCTGGAGGAGGGACTGCACCTGCTCCTCGGAGAGTGGGCCGCCAGCCCCCGTGGTGATGCCGTACGCGTCGCGGAGCCAGAGGGCCCACTGCGTGGCGGTCGGCTCGACCTGGAACTGTGCGATGAACGCCTGATAGGCCTCAGCGAACCGCTCGGCTTCCTCCTCGGCGGATCCTTCCAGCTCACTTGGCCGCTCGGGCACAGCGGCCGGAGCCTGTGCGGTTCGCGTCTCCGGGCTCGCCAGTTCCGCTGTCTGCGGCTCCTGGTCTGGCGTGGCCTCGAGCGCGGAGCTTTCGGGCTGGGCGGGGGCAGGGAGCCGCTCGACGGTGAAGAGGATCGGCGGTTCGTCGATGCCGGCGGCGGCGAGACCGGCAGGCGCGGTCTCCGCGAGCGGGACGCCGTACCGGGCCAGCCGCAGCGGCATCAGGGCTTCGACGGGGGCCTTGCGCCGCCATGCGCGGCCGAAGCGGGAGCGGAGGCTGGCCTGGTAGACCAGGCGCTCCTGTTCGAGCTTGATGACCTGTTCGTAGGAGCGCAGCTCCCAAAGCTTCATCCGGCGCCACAGCAGGAACGTAGGCACGGGGGAGAGCAGCCAGCGGGTGAGCCGGACGCCCTCCATGTGCTTGTCGGCCGTGATGTCGGCGATGCGGCCGATCGCGTGCCGGGCGGCTTCGATCGAGACGACGAACAGCACAGGGATCACGGCGTGCATGCCGACGCCCAGCGGGTCCGGCCATGACGCGGCGCCGTTGAACGCAATAGTGGCCACCGTGAGCAGCCAGGCCGTCTGGCGCAGGAGGGGGAACGGGATGCGGATCCAGGTGAGGAGCAGGTCCAGAGCGAGCAGGACGCAGATGCCGGCGTCGATGCCGATGGGGAACACGTAGGAGAAGTTCCCGAAGCCCTTCTGGAGGGCGAGTTCGCGGACGGCCGCGTACGAGCCCGCGAACCCGATCCCGGCGATGATGACTGCGCCGGTGACGACCATGCCAATGAGGATCCGGTGTGCCCGAGTCAGCACGATCCGGTTCCCCCTGCCCGGTCGGCGTATCTCGCCGCTCCCCGTGCTCACGTCCCACTCCCCTGTCTCGCCTCACAACTGAGCTGTTCTCACACTCCCACGATGCGCGGCGGGTTGTGGCCCTTCGGGATCGGCTCTGGGCGGATCGTCCGCGAAAGCAGTAGGCGCTCCGGGTCCGTGCTGCCCTGCTCACGGACAGCAGTCGGTGCCACCGCAGCGGAACGTAATGACGTCACCCGGGCGCAGACCCTCCGGTACGAAGAGAGGCACCATGTTCCATGGGGTCCTGCGGGAAGCTTTGTTTTCAGCCGGTGCGGCGAGAGTGCATGCCGGGCGCCGCGACGGGGCGGAACCTTGGCTGACGCGGCACTAGCTCGACGGGGTCGTCCCCCTGTTGGGTCAGCTGGGGCGAGGCTGTCGGACTTGTAGAGATCCCGCAGACGGGAGGCGACGGCGTACTCGGCCCGCCCGATGTAGCAGAAAGCCTGGGGCACGGCTTTGTGGGCATGCCGTGCTTAGTGCGTCGTGGCAAAGGGAGTCCCTGTTCGAGAGCAGGGGCTTCTTGGTGTGCAGGGCATGATCGCGGAGGGTTAGGGGCAGGCAGCGGGCGGC
>NZ_JBEZKA010000030.1:40538-78249 GCF_040651435.1 Streptomyces sp. NPDC048479 | reverse complement strand
CTCACGGACAAACCCAGAGCCCGAACCCGGACCTCCCACCTGGCAGCACTTCGGCCCGCCGGATAGACCGACGGGCCGAATTCGCCAACGGCGTCTCATCAGGGATCCGGCCCCACATCTTTTGCTTTTTCACAGAAAGTCGCCTGCAGCCCGCACCAGCGCGTCAAAGAGCCGCTGCTGGACGGGATCCTCGTGTGCGGTGTCCTCGGGATGCCACTGCACGGCCGCGAACCAGCCCTGCGCTCCGGTGAGTTCCACAGCCTCGGGCGTGCCGTCGGCGGCAGTGGCAGTGATGTGCAGACCCTCACCGAGTCGGTCGACCCGCTGGTGGTGAAAGCAGGAGGCCTCGGTCTTCTCGACACCGGTGATCTGCGCGATCCGCGAACCGGGCCGCAGCGCTACGGGGTGCACCACATGGCGGTGCTCGCGCTCGCGACCGCCCATGTCCTGGTGCAGAGTGCCGCCGAGCACGGTGTTGACGACCTGGAGCCCCCGGCAGACGGCGAGCAGCGGAGAAGCAGTACGCAGCGCCTGACGGGCGACCTCGAGGTCGAAGCCGTCCTGCTCGTCGTCCACGTCGTACACGCTGTCGTGCCGGCCCGGGTCTCCGTAGCGGTGCGGGGCGAGGTCGCCTCCGCCGGGCAGCAGGACGCCGTCGAACCGGGCCAGTCGGGCCGCGACCCCGGCCGGATCGGCGATGCCTCCGGGGGCGTACGGATGGATGGTCACGGGCTCCCCGCCCGCCCGCCACACCGCATCGACGAGGGCACGGGCGTTGACCTCGGCGGCGTACCGCAGCGCGGACGTGGAGGCGGCGAAGCGGGCGGGGACCGCGATCAGGGGCCTTGGGGCTGTCACAGCCGGATCCAGGTCGTCTTGAGCTCGGTGTACTTCTCGAGGGCGTGGGCGGATTTGTCGCGGCCGTTGCCGGACTGCTTCATCCCGCCGAAGGGAACGGTCAGATCACCCTCCTCGTAGCAGTTGACCCAGACGGTGCCGGCCCTGAGGGCGCGCGAGACCCGGTGGGCGGTGGTGAGGTCGCTGGTCCAGAGGCCTGCTGCGAGGCCGTAGTCGGTGGCGTTGGCGAGCGCGACGGCCTCGTCGATGTCGTCGAACGTGAGCACGGACAGCACGGGACCGAAGATCTCGTTGCGGGCGAGCCGCATTGTGGGTTGCACCAGGTCGAAGACCGTCGGTTCCAGATAGCTGCCACCGGTCGCCGCGAGGGTGCGGGCCCCTCCGGTGCGCAGCCGTGCCCCCTCGACGACGCCGGCGCCGATGTGGTCCATGACGCGGCCCAGGTGGCCCTCGCCGACCAGGGCGCCCATCTCGGTGCCGGGGTCCAGCGGGTCGCCCACACGCAGAGCCTCCGCACGTTCGACGACGGCGTCGGTGATCTGCTCCGCGATGGAGGAGTGCACCAGCAGCCGGGACGGTGCGGTGCACATCTCGCCCTGGTTGAAAAAGATGCCCCAGGCGGCGGTGGCGGCGGCCCGGTCCAGGTCGGGAGCGTCGGGGAGGATGATGTTCGGCGACTTGCCGCCCAGCTCCAGCCAGACCCGCTTGAGGTTGGAGTCGGCGGCGTACCGCAGGAACTGCCGTCCCACGGCGGTCGATCCGGTGAAGGCGAGCACATCGACGTCGGGGTGGCGGCCGACGGCCCGGCCTGCGGTGGGGCCGTCACCGGTGACGACATTGAGGACACCCGGCGGCAGCCCGGCCTCGGTGGCGATGCGGCCCAGCATCAGGGCGGAGAGCGGGGAGCACTCGGAGGGCTTCAGCACGACCGTGCAGCCGGCGGCGAGCGCGGGCGCCACCTTCCAGGAGGCGAGGGTGAGCGGGAAGTTCCACGGGACCACCGCGCCGACGACCCCGGCGGGTTCCCGGGTGATGAGGGCCAGTGCGTCGGGGGCGGTGTGGGGCGATTCGTCGGTGAGTTTGTCGGCCAGCTGCCCGTACCAGCGGAAGGTGTTGATGGCGGCGCGCAGTTCGATGTCGTACGCGTCCTTGATGGGCTTGCCCATCTCCAGGCACACGGTGAGGGCGAGCTGCTCGCGCCGCTCCTCCAGCAGACCGGCGATCCGAAGCAGGGCGCGGCCGCGGTCGGCGGGAGCCAGTCGGGGCCAGGGGCCGCTGTCGAAGGCGCGTCGCGCCGCGGCCACGGCGAGGTCGACCTCGGCGGCCCGGGCATCGGCGACCTCGGTCAGTATCTGGCCGTCGCGGGGCGACACGGCCGGGAAGGTCGAGCCGCCGCCGGGCTCGTCGACGCCGTTGATGTGGTGCTGTGCGGGCAGCTCCATTTCCTTGGCCCGGCGCAGAAGTTCGTCAGGGGTGAGGCTCAGCATCATCCCTACTCCTCTCATCCGTTTGAGTTCAAACGATATGGAAATGCGCCTGCGCCGACAAGGGGCCGACCGCACTTGGGGCCGCAGGGACGGTGAGGCCGGGGGGTGTGAGACTGCGGGATCGTGTGCTGGGGGAGTGCGTGCTCAGGCCCGGGGGCGTTCGCTCATGCCTTCGGGCGCCGCCCGCTGCGCCGCCGTACCGGGGGAGCCCCGTCGAGCAGCTGCATCCGCCGCTCCTCGCCATGCGCCTCGATCTGCACGACGACGCGGCGCAGCGCGTCCGCCGTCTGCAGGCACTCCTCGTCGCTGAGCTGCTCGGCGACAAAGGCCTCCTCGGCGTTGAACTCCGGGAAGAGGCTGTGCATCTGTGCCTCGCCCTTGTCGGTGAGGGCCAGCAGCACCCGCCTGCCGTCGGTGGGGTGCTCGGTGCGCCTGACCAGTCCCCGCGACTCGAGGGTGCGCGCGACGCCCGTCAGCGTTCCCTTCGAAATCCCCGCTTCCTCGGCCACCTGGCGGGTCTCCATCTCGCCCCAGATCCATACGACCCACAGCACAACGAAGCCGGTCCAGGTCAGATCGGAGCCGCGCAGCACGGAGTTCTCCACATGCTGGCGCACCGCCGCGGCCGCGCGGTGGATGTTGCCCACCATGGCCATCTGCTCGTGCCGGATCGGCGTGTCGCCCAGCTTGGCCCGGACCATCCGCTCGGTCTCAGTGATGGATCGCTGACCAGGCACGAACCCTCCTCCGAATGATCGCGGCTGTTCGGACTCGAATTATAGGTGGGCGCCGGCCGGGCCCATTTTTTTGCGGGTCCCGGCGGTGTGCTGCATGGGCGCGGACGATGGTGGAGTCCACCGCGACGACCCGGTCCAGGTTTCATGGCGTCGGCCTGGCCGGCAGGTCGTCTCCTTCTGTAGCACGTCGAGGGCCGGTAAAGACTTCGAATGTCTTCGAAAGGCCCCCAGCGGAAGGGGAGTTGCGCGCTGGGGCGCTGCGGTTCGGGCGCGGGTGCAGGTCAGTCCCTGCTTCAAGTCCGAGCAGCCCAAGTGCCGAGAGGTGATCCCCGACAGACGGCAAAGTCCATGTGGTCTGGACGACTGGCACACGGCCGGGCAGGCTCGCCCGCACAGCGTCCGCACTCAACCGCTACGTCGGTGGCCGCCCGTACCGCAGAAATCGTTTGTGGCCAAAAGACGTCCTTGTCATGCACACGGCATGCGCCTACCTTTTCGGTCCATGAGTGAATCCCCCCACCCCCAGAGCGAGCCGTCCAACGGCCGCGAGAACGCATCCCGTCGCGCAGTTCTCACCGGACTCGGCGCTACCGCACTGTCACTGGCCGCCGCAGGACTCGCGGCCCCCGAAGGGCTCGGGACGAGCCCGCAAAGCGAACAGGCACCGGCGGCCGCCAAGCTCGAAGCCGCGTGCGTACTGACTCCAGAACAGACAGAAGGCCCCTACTACCTGGACCTTGAGACGGTCCGCAAGAACATCACCGAAGGCAAACCCGGAGTGCCGCTGACCCTGCGCACCACGGTGATCGACACCAGAACCTGTGCCCCGCTCCCGGATGTCGCCGTCGACATCTGGCACTGCGACGCGCGGGGGATCTACTCCGGCTACGTCGCCGGGGGCTCGACCCCGGACACCACCTTCCTACGCGGTGTTCAGCTCACCAACTCCAGTGGTGTCGCCGAGTTCACCACCATCTACCCCGGCTGGTACGTCGGCCGCGCCCTGCACATCCACCTCAAGACGCATGTCGGCGGCACCGTCTCCGGCGGCACGTACGAGGGCGGGCACGTCTCCCACACCGGCCAGCTGTACTTCCCCGAGAACTACAACACCCAGGTCGCCGCCCTCACCCCGTACCGGACCAACACCGCCCGCCGCACGCTCAACGCCCAGGACGGCATCTACCGCAACGGTGGATCGTCGACGCTGCTCACCATCACCCTGGTCGGCAGCACGCTCAGCCAAGGTGTCATCGGCACTGTGGTGCTCGGCATCGACCCCACCGCAACTCCCTGAAGAGATCGGTGACCTGATCGGGTTCGTAACGGCGCAGCCGCCGGCCGACGGCTGCGCCGTCCCATTGGCTCACTCGCAGTCCACCCGGTACAGCCGGGCCGGACAGAAACAGCGTGGATCACCGCGTGGCCGGCCGCCCGCTGCCGGCCACAGGATCGACATCCCTTGACTGCGCCATTGGTGTAGTCCACTCTTGGCGCTCGCAAGGGGTCGGATCACTACCACCCGGAGGGTGATGATGGCGGTCTCGTTACGTCCTCGGTTCCCGCAACGGCTGCTTCACCGCCTGCGCGGCTGGACCGTGCTGGGTGCCACCGGCACGCTGCTCGGCGCCTCGCTCGGTGTCCTCACTCCCGGGACTGCCACGGCACAGCCCTCGACATCCTCGGACGCCTTCAACAGCCTGACCGCGCAAAGTCATCCGGAGTGGATGGGGCAAATGCCTCGACGTCCCGGGCGCGTCCACCACCGATGGGGTCCAGCTGGTGATCTGGACCTGCCAAGGTGGCGCCAACCAGCGGTGGTTCCTGCGCTGAGCCGGTGCCCGGCAATCGTTGTGATTGCCGGGTAGCGGGATTCCGACGGCGGCGGCCATCACGAGTCTGATGCCCCATCATCCGGGGCGCTGTGACGAGCAGGCCTCGGCAGGAGGTCAGCTCGTGGAAGGGCTGGTCCAGTCGGCTGCCACATGGGCGATGCGTACACGCTGCGGGTGGTCGCCGACCGCTACGGACGCGACCTTCTTGCCGGTGGCGAAGTCGATCGCGGTAACACGGTCGGCGCCGCTCTCGGAGATGACGCAGGATGCACCGTCGCCGCTCACGGTCGCCCAGTACGGCTTCGAGGCCGGCACCAGCGGCCCCTCCCGGAGCGAGGCCCGGTCGACGATCGTCGCGTAGTCGTCCATGGTCCCGGCGATGCACAGCTTGTCGCCCGCGGAGTTCATCGACATACCGTGGTGGCGGGAGTCGTTGACCCATGTGGTGCGGTCTTCGCTGGTCGTGGGGTTCTTCGGCAGCGTCTTCGCCCGGGTGATCCGGTCGGATGCGACGTCGTACTCGAGGAAGCCGTTGAAGAAGGAGACCTGGAAGTAGAGCTTGGACTGGTCCGGTGTGAAGGCGACGGGGCGGACCGCGTCGGAGAGGTCCTTGCGGCCGAAGGCGTCGAGTCGCGAGCGCATGTCGATGACCTTCACTTCCTTGAAGGTGGTGGCATCGACGACGGTGATCCGGCGGTCGCCCTTCGTCCAGTCCATCGCGGGGTCGTCGAGGGCGGTGTTGACCTCGCCGATCGACATGTTCCAGAGGTACTTGCCGCCGTCGGTGAAGACGTTCTCGTGCGGTTTGTCGCCGGTCTTGAACGACCCGAGCTGCTTGCCGGTCCGGATGTCGAGCACATGGACGGTATTGGAGGTCGAGGCCGAGACGGCGACGCGGGTGCCGTCGGGGGACACCGCCATGTGGTCGGAGCGGTATCCGGAGACGGGGAAGCGCCAGTTGATCCGGCCGGTGGCCAGATCGATCGACACGACGTCGGCGAAGCTCGGGCGGGAGACGACCATCGCTGAGCCGTCCGGTGTGGAGTACATGTCGTCGACGAACTGGTCGTGTCCCTCGCCGGGGCCGTTGCGGATGCCGAGGAAGTAGATGAGCTTGACCGGGTTGAGGTAGATCTCCGCGAGCCGCTGGTCCTTGTCCGGTATGACGTTGATGCGGCCGATCCTGGCGAAGTCGCCGTGGGACGCGATGACGTCGGCGGTACCGTCCCAGTTGTTGCCCACGAACATCACCTCCTTGAGGCCGACGGCGCCGACATGTGCGGCGGTGCCGGGCGTTGCTCGAGGCGCGGCCGGCGCGGCGGCCGCTGTCGCGGAGCCTGCGACGGCCATGGTGAAAGCCGCGGCGACGGCGCCGAGCGAGCGCAGGGACGGGCAGCGCTGGGGGACACCTACGGAGACGATCCGCTGTGAACGCCGCCTTGTGGGCAGAGACATCGTCGTTCCTTCCGTGGGGGGCGAGTTGGACCTCGTGGTGCGGAAGTGGTGCTGTCGGTGCCGGACGTCGCAGTGGAGCGAGGTGGGTTGAGCTTCGACCGCGGCTTGAGCGGACAGCTGGGCCCCGGCCAATCTGAATACGCGACCTTTCAGATTGGGCTACTGGAAAGTAACGAGGGGCGGGACACTCCACAAGGCTCACGACGCGAGAAAATGGTGCCGACCGACGAGGGAGGGTCAGTGGCGGGCAGGCTCAGACAACCGACTGGCCGTTACGCGGGCAGGTCCGCCGAGGAACGGCAGGCCGAGCGGCGTCAGCGGTTCCTCGCTGCCGGACTCCAGCTCTTCGGCGACAGCCCCGGCTACCGTGCCACGACCGTGGCCGCTTTGAGCGAGGCCGCGGGACTGTCCACGCGTCAGTTCTACGAGGAGTTCCGCACCCTCGAAGACGTGCTCGCCGCTCTGCACCTGCAGGTCAACGACTGGGCGGAGGAGGCCGCCCTGGCCGCGCTCGCCGATGTCGACGGTCTGCCGATCGCGGAGCGGGCCGCGGCGGCCTTCCGCGCCTATGCCGCCAACGTCACCGGCGACCCACGCCGTATCCGGATCACTTTCGTCGAGATCATCGGTGTCAGTCCGCGGCTGGAGGAGCAGCGTCTTTCCCGGCGCTCCCGCTGGGTGGATTTCATCTGCGGGGAAGCTGCGGCGGCGGTCGAGCGCGGTGAGGCCGCGCCGCGTGACTACCGGGTCGCCGCGGCGGCCTTCATCGGAAGTGTGAACGGTCTCCTGCACGACTGGAGGGCCGGCTGGGTGGACGCGACGCTCGACCAGGTCGTCAACGAGCTCGTGCTGTTGCTGCTGGGCATCGTCCGTCCGGCCGGCCAGTGGCCCGGCGCATAGCGTGCCCTCGGGGCAACGAAGGTGCTTGCCCCGTGAGTCGCCGACGGGCGCGACTGCGAAGACGTAGCGAAACGCTTTGCAAGAGGGTCCGGCTCGTCCTCCGTCAGCTCCGTAGCCACAGGCGACGGAGCCGCCGGGATCCCGCAGTGCTATCGCCGGAGTCGGCTCCGGACGCCGCGGGGTAAGCGGGCTCGCGTTCGGTGAAGTACGCGGCATCCTTGGGGCGATCCGTTTCCGAGGCGCGCGGCCGTGGAGCGGGTTCCAGGTGGGGGATGTGTTTGGAGCAGTGGACATACGCCTCCTCGACCGTCATGTGTATCCACATCTGCGGCTGTCGGCCGGGTGCTGTGTCCCTCGGGAGGCGGGGGTACTCGGCTCGTTGCTCCTGTTCGGTGCGCAGCTCGGCCGACCCGTTGATGTGCAGGCCTATGTGGTGGCGAGTGAAGTCGATGAAGAGCAGACCGAGATGAGGGTTCTCGGTGATGTTTCCGACGCTGGCCAGTACGCCGTTGCCGCGGTATTCGGGGTAGGTCAATGTGCGGTCGTCAAGCGCGATGACGAACCCGGGCGGCCCGGCGCGGAAGGTGGAGTCACAGGCGCCACCAGCGTCGGCTGTGGACAGGAACACCATGGTCTGACTGGCTATGAACTCCCGCATGGGGGGCGTGAGGAAGTCATGCATCTGCCGGTCGTAGAAGTCGGCTGCGCGGTCGGCGGTGCCGAACTGCTTCTGCACCATTCGCTCGCCGGGGGAGCCGATGGTCTCGTCGTGTGGGGTCACGGCTGGTGGGTCTCCTCCTGAGAGCGAGCAAGGTCCAACTGCCAGGACAGGACGGGGACATCCCGGGGTGTCGCAGTGCATCCGCGTCCGTGGCGGTCCGCGCCGCAGTATGACTCATGGGCACCGCGGCCATACGGGGTGGCTACTGAGGCAGGCTTCATACTGGTCCGCGGTGCCGAGCTCGTCCAGCATCTGGGGCAACGAGCTCTGCTGACCAACGATGTGCTGATCGCAAACAGCGAAAGGCGGTTCGACCGGCCGCGGCCGACCAGGGTCAGCGCCCCCTGTTTCCGCTCGGTGATGGCCGCGACCGGCCGCCGGGAGCGCTCCGCGGCGGGAACGGGGCGTTGAACGAAGTCCGCGATCAGACGGCGCGTGACACCGGGCGCGATCAGCGCGTCACCGGCGGCGACCAAGCGGATCGCCGCGAGGATGTCGTTCAGTGTCATGTCCTTGACCGCGATTCCGCTCGCGCCGGCGCGGAGGGCGCCGTAGACGTGCTCGGCCTCGTCGAACGTGGTCAGGACCAGGACGTGGGTCGTGGCGGGCCCGGCGGTGAGGCCGGTCGTCGGCGAGCACGACACGAACGGTTATCAGGCCCCCCTGCCGGCGCCGCAACCTGCGCGGAATCATCACGGTTTGGCTGAGCCCTCGCCCCGAGCTAACCAACTGCTTAGCATGGTGGCTCCCTGGAAGGTGCCGCCTGCTTCCGCGCACCGGCGGCTGACCCGGTGGAGGTCGCACGGCGCCCCGTCCAGCTCACGACATGGCGGCTCGCCGTGGTGTTCTCGCACGCCCCGTCCACCTGGAGGGTCCATGCACACCAGTCCTCGCACCCACGACGCAGTCGTCAGCGGCCCGCTTATCGATGGCATCACGGATTCCTCTCCCCTCCAGCTCTTCGACCGTGCCTGCCGGCACCTTCTGGGGCGTGGCACGGAGTTCGCCGACAGCGTGGTGGAGAAGATCCGCGCCGAGGTGCCGTACTACGCCGACCTGGTGCTGGCACCGCCCGACCTGAGGCAGTCCGTGGGCACCGGCGTGCGCCACGGGCTGGAAGCCAGCCTGGATCCGACCAGGATCGTGGGCGTCGAGCGCTACACAAGAGAGCTCGGTATAAGACGCGCCCAACAGGGCCGTCCTCTCGACGAGGTGCTGCACGCCTTCCGTGTCGCCGGTTCGGAGGTGTGGGGCGGGATCATCAGCGTGGTGGAGCGGGACGGACTCGGCGACTCGCGCCAACTGGTACACGTGGCCGAGCTGGTGTGGAAGAGCAACGACCGCGACGCCGTTCTTGTCGCCGACGCTTACCGGCAGGTCGCCGAGGGCGTCGCCAGCCGGCACGGTGAACGCGTCCGCCTGGTCCTCGCCGCCTTGCTGGAGAACCGCAGCGAACCCGAGTTCACCCGGGATGCAGCGGCGATCCTCGATCTGCCGCTCGGCGGACGCTTCGCGGTAGCGGCGGTACGGGCCACACCGCCGTACGGCCGCGCGCCCAGGACCGTTCCGGAGGTGCGCGGCATCCGGATCCTGCGCCACACCCGCCCCCAGGGCGATGTCCTCGTCGCCCACCTGGGGGACCGTCCCCTGGACGTGCTCGCCTCCGGTCTGGCCGCCGGTCCCGGGCTGCGTATCGGGATCAGCCCGGTCGTCCAGGGTCTGGACAGCCTGTCCCGTGCGCGTGACATGGCTGAACTCGCCGTTCGCACCTGCCGGGCCGACGGTGACATAGCCCGGCTCGACTCCTGCCTGCCCGACGGGCTCCTGATCTCACGGCCCGATCTGTCAGCCGAACTGGCCCACCAGGTGCTCCGGCCCCTGTACGACCTTGAACCCGCCGATCGCGACACGCTCTTCGACACCCTCGGTATCTGGATGGAGAACGGCGGCTCCGCCGTCCAGACCGCCCGGCACATGTTCTGCCATCGCAACACCGTGCTCAACCGTCTCCGCCGCATCGAGCAGATCACCGGACTCGCTCTGTCCCGCCCTCGTGATCTGGTGCAACTCACCCTCGCGCTCGACGCGCACCGCCTGCTCGGACCAGCCGCCGTACTTGGCACCCCGTACGAAGGGAACCCGCTGCCGTCCGCCTGACCTCGGATGCCCATCCCTGGCCGATGGGCGTCGGCGCAGGCGGCGCCGGGCTCGCACGGCACGGCTGAATGGGCATCCGCACAATGACCCCATGCCGACGTTGGGAGCGGACAACAAGGCGAGCACAGCGCGTGGACCGGCCATGGCCGCACGTGTTCTGGTGAGCCCCGCATTGAGGTGATCCGCCCTCATCCCTGCCCGCCAGGAGAACGTCATGGCTCAACAACAGGCCGCCCCGCTTCATCATCAACCACGGCCGCATCGTCCAGGTGTCGCTTTCGCCGTGGTCAATGGACTGACCTTCGGCGTACATCTGCTGCTCGCCTGCTCTGCTGCCGACTTCATGGCCACTCGCATCTGGGGAGAGATCAACGTCGGCGTGCTGGCAGTCCTTCTCCAGGGGGCCCTCCTGCTGTGGACGGCGGCGCGGTACGACCGGCGTGCCGGTGAGCTCGTACCGAACGACCAGGACGTGGAGTACTGATGATTCCTGACGTCCTGCTCGCCGTGCCCGGCACCCTGGACACGGACACGCGCTCCCTGGTTCTCGTGGGCTTCTTGACGTTGATCGTCCCCATACTGTTCATCTGCGTTCTCAGCGGCCCTGAGAGGGACCGTGTCAACGAGTTCTACACAGCAGGCCGGAGGCTGCAGCCGCTGCGGGGAGCCCTCGTACTGTCCGGGGCATACCTGTCCGCGGCCACGGTGCTCGGCACCACGGGAAGCGTCGCGATCTTTGGCTACGACGGTCTGTTCATCGCCCTGTGCACCGTACTTTCACTCGGCGTGCTCCTCCTGCTGGCCGCCCCCCTGCGCGAGCGCGGCAGCTACACCTTGGGCGACACCTTCGCTCTCCGGGCTCCAGGGCCCGCGGTACGGATGGCGGTCGCCGTCGTGACCTTGAGCGCATGCGTCCCCTACCTGGTCGTGCAACTGTCCGGTGCGGGAGCGACCACCGCGATGCTGCTGGGGCTGTCCGGGCCGGGCGCCGAACAGACAGCCATCGTCATGATCGGCGCACTGGTCGTCTGCGCCACAGCGTTCGGCGGTATGCGCGGGACCGTGGCACTTCAGGTGATCAAAACGGTGGTGCTGCTCTGCATGGCCGTGGCTGTAACAGCTGTGCTGCTGCATCGCTTTCACTGGAGCAGCGACTCCCTGATCGACGCCGCCGGAAAGGGCAGTGGCCGCCCGGCCGTCTATATGCGTCCCGGCCTCCGATTCGCCGGCAGCACCGGCCCCCGAGGCACACTTGACTTCGTCGGCCTGATGATCACCATCGTGCTGGGTGTGGCCTGCATGCCCCACGTTGCCATGCAGCTCAACGCAGCGCCCGACGCTGCCACCGCACGTCGTACGGTGCGCCACACCGTCGGCATCGTCGGTGCTTTCTGCCTCGCCACAGCTGTGACGGGATTCGCGGCCGCCGCGTTGATCGGCGCCCCGGTAATCCTGGCCGCGGATCCGGGAGGCAACAGCAGCCTGCTGATGCTCACCAGCGAACTGGCGGGCGGCTCGTCCATCCACACGGGCGGGGCACTCCTCGTCGTCCTGGTCTCCTCCGCGGTGTTCCTCACCACGCTGTCGGTGGTTGCGAGCGTCACCCTGGCGGCCGCCGGGGCGATCGCCCACGACATGTACACGCATGTCCTGTTCCGTGGGCGCACGACCGAGGGGCGAGAGGTGGCCGCCGCACGTTATGCGTCCGCCGGCGTCGGAGTCCTGAGCATCGGGCTGGCGGTCTGGGTGCAGGGCTGGAACATGGGTTTCCTGTCGGCTCTCGCTCTGGCGGTGGCTGCTTCCTGCCTGCTGCCGGCGCTGGTGTACTCGCTTTTCTGGAGCGGCTACACGCGAACTGGGCTGTTCTGGACACTGTATGGAGGCCTGTGCTGCGCCATCGGGCTGCAGATATCCGGCCCGGTCTTCTCGGGCACCCCCTGGGCGTTCTTCCCGAATTGGCACCTCAACTGGTTCCCGCTCCAGACGGTCGTCCTCGTGTCGATGCCGGCCGCTTTCCTGCTCGGCTGGCTGGGCAGCGTCGTGGGAAGGGGGCGGGTGCAGGCGGTCGCGGAGCCTGTCAGGGCTTAGGGCGGCGGCCTGCTCGCCGATAGGCATCAGCGGAGATCTCACGTTGCCGACGTGGCGGGCAGCGGCTGTTCGGCCCAGATGGTCTTGCCGTCACGCGTGTACCGGGTGCCCCACCGCTCGGTGAGCTGGGCCACCAGGAAGAGTCCGCGACCGCCCTCGTCGGTGGTGCGGGCCCGGCGGAGATGTGGCGAGGTGCTGCTGGTGTCGGACACTTCGCAGATGAGGTGGCGGTCACGGATGAGTCGTAGGCCGACCGGCCCCTCCCCGTACCTGTAGGCGTTGGTGACCAGCTCGCTGACGATCAGCTCGGTGGTGAAGACCATCTCGTCCAGCCCCCACTCGGTCAGCTGGGATGCCACCAGCATGCGGCCCTGAGCAGCGGCGGTGGGCTCCAGGGGCAGCTCCCACGCAGCCACCTTCTCCCTGGCCAGGACGCGGGTACGAGCGAGGAGCAGTGCCACATCGTCGGCAACGTCATCGGTCGGCCGGTCGTGCAGCAACGCGTCCTCCACCGCGCTGCACGTGTCCTCCAACGAGCGGGCGGGCACGCTCAGCGCCCCGCACAGAGCCGCCAGACTCTCGTCGACGTCTCGCTTGTGGCCCTGGATGAGGCCGTCGGTGTAGAGGGCCAGGAGGCTGCCTTCGGCCAGTTCCAGCTCGGCGGCCTCGAACGGCAGCCCGCCCAGGCCGAGCGGCGGACCGGCAGGCAGGTCGAGGAGGCGCACCTGCCCGTCCGGGTCCACCACCGCCGGCGGCGGGTGACCGGCGCGGGCCAGGGCGCAGTGCCTCGACACCGGGTCGTAGACCGCGTACAGGCAGGTTGCGCCAATGACTTGAGGGAAATGTTCGTCCTTCGGCTCCTGCTCGGCGGCCAGGCGGTCCACGAGATCATCGAGGTGGGAGAGGACCTCGTCCGGGGTGAGGTCGAGGTTGGCCAGGGTGTGTACGGCGGTGCGCAGCCGGCCCATGGTGGCCGCCGCGTTGATACCGCGGCCGACCACGTCGCCGACAACGAGGGCGACGCGAAGCCCGGAGAGTGGAATGACATCGAACCAGTCACCACCGACGCCGGTCGTGGCGTCAGCCGGCAGGTAGCGGTGGGCGATTTCGACCGCGGGGTGACTGGGCACCTCGTGCGGGAGCAGGCTGTGCTGCAGGGTGAGCGCCGTGTCGTGCTGCTGGGTGTAGCGGCGTGCGTTGTCGATGCAGACCGCGGCGCGGGAGGCGAACTCCTCGGCGAGTGTGAGGTCGTCCTCCTCGAACGGGTCGATCCGTCGCCACCGCCACAGGCTGAGCAGACCCAGCACGAGCCCCCGCGCGACCAGCGGCACCACCATCAGCGAGGGGTTACCCAGGCTGAGGACGCGCTCAGCACGCTCCGGGTCCTTGGAGAGCCATCCGGTGACGCCTTCCTGATGCGCGTCGATGACCGGACGCCGCTCGGCCAGGCACCGCGCTTGCAGACTCGCCGGCGGGATGTGAATCGTGCGGCCCACCGGATACATCACCTCTGGCGCGTCCGGCAGGATGCTGCGGATGGCCATGCGGCGCACGGTTCCGAGTACCTCCTGGCTGGGCTCTTCGCCGCGGGCCACCGGCTCCAGCAGGTCCACGGAGACGCAGTCGGAGAGGTCCGGGACCGCAACTTCGGCCAGCTCACTCGCCGTCCTCGCCACGTCCAGCGTGGTCCCGATGCGGGCGCTGGCCTCGTTGAGCAGGGCGAGCCGATGGCGGGCCCGATACCGGTCGGTCACATCCTCGACCGTCTGCGTCACGCCGAGGATCCGTCCGGAGGGGTCCTCCATCCGGAATGCCGATATCGACACGAACAGCTCATGGTCCGGGTCCCGCCGCAGGACGCAGGGCTGCTCGGTGGAGATCGAGGACCGGCCCGTCTCCAGTACCTCCCGCAACTGTGTCACCACTGTTTCGGAGTCCCGCTGGATGAGGAAGTCGCCGGTGCGGAGCCCCCGGTGCGCCTCGACCGGTATCTGACTGAACCTCGCGATCGCCCGGTTCACCCGCAGGATGCTCAGGTCCGGGGCGAAGACGGCCAGACCGATCGGGGAGCGGCGGAACAACCCGTCCAGGACCGACCGGTCCGTCTCCCACTGGACGACCTCCTCGGCCGGCGCAGCGACGAGAAACCACTCGCAGTGGGAGTTTCCCTTCATGATCGCCCCGGCCCGGCACCCCAGCTCCACACGATGACCGTCGCGGTGCCGTACGGGCACCACCCCGAACCAGCACCACCCCCGGTCGCGTACGCACGCCGCCACGGCGTCCAGGACGACGTCGTTGTCGCGGGGGTCGACCAGCAAACCGAGCGCCTTCCGCCCGAGGACTTCCTCCGGCGGGTAGCCGAGCAGCGCCTCGGCCTGCTTGCTCCAGCCGACGATCGTCCCGCGGTCGTCCAGCACCGACGAAGCCGCACGCCACACCGCGAACGGGTCTTCCGGGCCCTCGCTGAACGTCGTCACCGGTGTGTCCATCGCTACCAGCCTTGCACCTTCCGAGCGGGATCGCGCGAGTGGAGCCGCTCGGGGTGACTCCGCACCGAGCCCCGCGGACGCAGAGTTCTGGCGAGGAGCACCGCTACATCGTCCTGGGCCGCGGAGGGCAGCAGGTGGCCGAGGACGCGGTCACAGATCTCCTCCAACGGGTGGTCGAGTTGCCGCAGCGCCTGGGCGAGTTGCTGCATGCCCTGGTCGAGGTCTCTGTCGCGGGCCTCGATGAGGCCGTCGGTGTACAGCACCAACAAGCTGCCGGGGGGCAGCGGCACCTGCTCGGTCTGGAAGCCCTGCCCACCCGCCCCCAAAGGCGTACCCGAGGGGCCGTCGAGGAACGCGATCGTCCCTCGGGTGTCGACCACGGCCGGAGGTGGATGTCCGGCTCTGGCGATCAGACAACCGCCGGCAGCCCGGTCGTGGACCGCGTACACGCACGTCGCCATTTCATTCTCACCCAGGTCGCTCACGGCGGCGTCCAGGGAACGGAGCATCTCAGCCGGGGGGATATCGTGCCGTGCAAGTGTTCGCACCGCCGTGCGCAGTTGTCCCATGACGGCCGCCGCATGGATTCCGTGCCCCATCACGTCTCCGATGACCAGCCCGGTCCTGCCGTCGGGCAGCGTGATGGCGTCGAACCAGTCGCCCCCGACCTCGTGGTCGCTGGCGGGCAGGTAGCGACCGGTGAGTTCCAGGCCGGTCACTTCCGGTAGCGCGTTGTTCGTCAGGCTGCGTTGCAGTGTGAGCGCCGCCTTTCGCTGGCTGGTGTACATGCGCGCGTTGTCGATGTTCAGCGCCGCTCGGGCGACCAGCTCGTCGATGAGCACGCAGTCCTGCTCGTCGAACGGTTCGCGGCTGCGGGCACGCGTCACCACCACGGCGCCGAGCACTTTGCCACGGGCGACCAGCGGGACCAGTCGCGCGGAGCCCAGGGTGCCGAGGTAGGTACGCAGTCGCTCGGCGCGCGGATCGGTGATCAGCGCCGGGACATCGGCCTCGTAGAGGTTCATGGGGCGCCCGTCGGCGAGGACCTGCTCGTACACCGAGCCGATCGGGACCTGGAAGGTGGCGCCCACTGCCAGTCTTGCGGTGGGGGCGGACGGATCGGGGAAGGCGGCCGCCAGACGCCGCACCACGCCTTGGGTGGATGCGGCGGCCTCATCGGGGTCGAGCACTTCCTCCAGCAGTTGTACGTCGGCCGAGTCGGCCAACTGGGGCACCAGTACCTGCACCACCTCCTCGGCGGTCTGCCGCAGGTCCAAGGTGGTCCCGATCTGCGTGCCCGCCTCGGCCAGCAGCGCCAGGCGCCGCCGCGCCCGGCCGGCCTCGACCTGCGCCTGCTGCCCCGCGGTGATGTCGATCAGCGAAGCGATCAGGCCCAGCCTCCGGCCGACGCCGTCGAGCAGTGGAGCATATGAGCAGGACCAGATCCGGTCGTGATCGGGATCCGCCGGCGTGCGACCGGTGCGGCGTACGTCGACCACCGCCTTACCGCGATCCAGAACCTGCCGCATCACCGTCTCCAGCTCCGCGGTGTTGACCCCTGGCGCGACCTCGGCCGGCCGCTTGCCCAGGTGGTCGGCGGCGGAGACGCCCTGCATCCGCGCCAGCGCGTCGTTGACCCGCAGAAAGCGCAGATCGGGGCCGAGCATGGCCAGACCGATGGGGGACTGGGTGAACAGACCTTCCAGGGCCGCCAGTGAATCCCGCATGCGCAGAACCTCGGAGGTCTCCACGGCGATGGCCAGGATGCCCGTCCCTCCCTGCGGGTCCGCAGCCGGGCAGATCCACATCTCCATCGGCACGAGATGCCCGTCGCGGTGCCGCACCGGGAGGGACCCTACGACAGCCTCACCCGCCCGGACTTTCTGCATCAGCTGATCGGCCAGCTCCCAGTCGGGCTTGGGGACCAGTATCGGGATCCCGTGCCGGCCCAGCAGCTCGTCCGGCTCGTAACCGAGCAGATCCTGCGCGGCGAGCGACCACTCCACCAGGCGCCCGTCCGCATCGGCCCTCCACAGCGCGATAGGAAGCAGCTCGCGGAGCACACCCGCGTACCCGATCGCCGACAGGGGCTGATCCGGCACATCACTCGTCGACTCGTGTGTGTCCAACACAACGACCTAACCCCGGGGTGTGGGGCGCTCCGCCTGCAGGCGGCTCCCTGGCGATCTACCGGCCGGGCGCTGCCGACGCATCACGGGTGCAGCGTCTTCGGGTACAGCTTTTCCGGGTGCAGGTTCTATCAAATCACCCTATCCGAGGCGTGGCGTGGGTGAACGGAGCCGTGGTGATCCAGGACGGGTGAGGATGCCGCGAGCTTGTCGACCATCTCGGGCAGCAGCCAATGCTCTTGTTTCGACGTCCTTCTATGTTGACGTTTTTCGAATCAGTGCGCAAAGTTGCATTCAAGAACGTCGATGCAGCTGACTCTGGGGTCTGTCCTGGCCCCTGCCATCGAGGAGTGAAGGCCATGAGTGAGCAGTCCGCCGCTCTGCACGAGACCGTCCGTCGATGCTGGGCGACTGCGTCGGCTGCACGTCAGGCTCGCTCGGACAGTCCGGGCTCATCCGCCGCCGTTCTCCCGGTGGGTGAGGTTCGCGCCGGTGCGTGGGTCGAAGACACGGATCCTCGAGGTGTCCACCCACAACTCGGCCTGGCTCCCCTCGCGGACCTGCGTCCCGGTACTGAGCCGCGTGACAATCTGATGGCCGCTGGCTCCCGTCTCACTGATGCCTGAATCGGCGGCCAGCTCGTCCAGCTCCGAGGTGGCGGTCGGCTGCCAGTCCTCCTCGGTGAAGTAGGCGTAGACGTCCGAGCCCAAGGACTCCACCACATCCACGGTGGTGGTGAACGTGGTTCCCGTCCGCAACCGGCCCGGATCGACCAGTGCGGCGTCCTCGAAGGCTTCGGGCCGCAGACCCACAATGAGGTCCCGGGACGCGTTCTGGCGCTCCAGGCTCTGGCGTACCTCGTCGGACAGGGGCATCTCGCCGACGACGGTGCGCAACACGTTCTCCTCCAGGGTGGCCTGGAGGAAGTTCATGGCGGGTGAGCCGATGAACCCCGCGACGAACAGGTTGCGTGGCTCGTCGTAGAGATACTGCGGGGTGCCGACCTGTTGAACGACGCCGCTGCGCATGACGACCACACGGTCCCCGAGCGTCATGGCCTCGGTCTGGTCATGGGTGACGTAAACGGTGGTGGTGCCCAGACGCTGCTGAAGTCGAGAGATCTGGGTGCGCATCTGTACCCGGAGCTTGGCGTCGAGGTTGGACAGCGGCTCGTCCATCAGGAACGCCTTGGGGTCGCGGACGATGGCGCGGCCCATGGCGACGCGCTGGCGTTGGCCACCCGAGAGGTTCGCGGGTTTGCGGTCCAGATGATTCGTCAGGTCGAGGACGCGGGCGGCCTCCTCCACCTTGCTCCTGATGGTGGTCTTGTCGACCTTGGCCAGACGCAGGGCGAAGCCCATGTTCTCTCGCACGGTCATGTGCGGATAGAGGGCGTAACTCTGGAAGACCATGGCGATGTCGCGGTCCTTGGGCGCCTTGTCGTTGACGACCTGGTCATCGATCCGCAGGGTGCCATCGGTGATGTCCTCAAGCCCGGCGATCATGTTGAGCGTGGTGGACTTGCCGCAACCGGAGGGCCCGACCAGGATGACGAACTCCCCGTCGCCGACGGTGAGATTGACGTCCCGCACGGCCAGGGCGCCGTCGGGAAACCGCTTGGTGATGCCCTCGAGAACGATCTCGGCCACGGTCGGTGCTCCTTGTCCTGACTGTCGGCTGCTGCCGGTCAGCCCTTGACGGCCCCGGACGTCAGTCCGGCGACGATACGCCGCTGGAACAGCAGCACGAAGACGATGATCGGAATGGTGATCACTACCGCCGCGGCGGCGATCGAACCGGTGGGCTGCTGGAACTGGCTGCTCCCGGTGAAGAAGGCGATCGCCGCGGGCACGGTGCGGGCCCTGGTTGTCGAGGTCAGGGAGATCGCGAACAGGAAGTCGTTCCAGCAGAAGATGAAGACGAGGATGGCGGTGGTGAACACGCCCGGCGCGGCCAGCGGCGCGATCACCAGCCGGAACGCCTGGGCGGGCGTGGCCCCGTCGACCTTGGCCGCCTTCTCCAGATCCCACGGGATCTCCCGGAAGAACGCCGACAGGGTGTAGATCGCGAGCGGGAGGGAGAAGGTCATGTACGGGATGATCAGCCCCGGCCAGGTGTCGAAGATCCCCAGAATGCGCTCGATGTTGAACAGCGGGGACACCAGCGAGATCGGCGGGAACATCGCGATCAACAGGGACATGCCGATCAGCAGCCTCTTGCCGGGGAAACGGAGCCTCGCTACGGCGTAGGCGGCCATGGTGCCCAGCACAACGGCGATCACTGTGGCGATCAGGGCGATACCGATGGAGTTGATCAGGGCCCGGGTGAACTCCGAGGTCTGGAAGATGCCGCTGTAGTTCTCCAGGGTCCACTTGTCCGGGACGAAGTTGCCGTCGGTGAGGGTGCTGGGGTCCTTGAACGACAGGGCTGCGATCCACCAGACCGGGAACAGGGCATAGGCGATCACCACGGTGTTGGCGATGGCCCAGCCGGTGAGGTGCCTTTTGCCTGCGCCGGCCATCAGCGACCTGCCTCCTGTGAGCCGGGGGCGGCAGCCCCGAAGAGTTTGATGAAGGCGAAGGCGATCAGGCCGACGCACAGGAAGATGAGCACGGAGATTGCCGATCCGATGCCGAGGTTGAGCGCGGTGAACAGGTTGTCGTAGCCGAGGATCGACACCGAGCCGGTGCCATGAGCTCCCGAGGTCAGCACATAGATGTTGTCGAAGACCCGGAAAGCGTCCAGGGTGCGGAACAGCAGAGCCACCAGAATGGCCGGCTTCATCAGCGGCACTGTGACCAGAATGAAGCGCTGCCAGGCGGACGCACCGTCGACCATGGCGGCGCGCAGCGTCTCTTCAGGCACGAGGGCGAGTCCGGCCAGCAGGAGAAGTGCCATGAAGGGGGTGGTCTTCCAGACCTCGGCGAGGATGATCAGCCCGATGGCCGGCCAATGCTCGGTCAGCGGGGCATCGCCGGACGGCAGGAGTGCGGCGAGGTAGCCGGTGTCCGGGGTCCAGGCGTACTGCCAGGAATAGGCGGCGACCACGGTGACGATGCCGTAGGGGATCAGGATGGCGGTACGCACGGTCCCGCGGCCGAAGATGGCGCGATGCATGACCAGGGCCAGCGCGAAGCCGAGGACGAGTTCCACGGCTACGGAGATGACGGTGATGAACACGGTGACCCAGAACGCCTCCCACCAGAACTCGGAGGAGAGCACGGCCGCGTAGTTGCTCAGGCCCACGAAGCGCGCTTGACCTGGGAAGCGCAGGTCGTAGCGTTGCAGAGAAAGATAGATCGCGTAGCCGATGGGGTAGGCCGTGACGGCGAGCATCACGACCACCGCGGGCGCGCAGAGCAGCCACCCCAGCCGTCGCTCCTGCCGGGCGCCCTCGGACAACGCTCCGGTCCTGCCGCGGGCGGGGGCCGGAACCGTCGACGGAACGGGGGTCGGGGTGTTCACGGGATCAGCCCCTTGGACTGGAGGGCGTCCTCGATCTGGTTGCCGATGTTCTCGACGTCGCTCCGGGGACTGATCGCCGATGGCGGGGAGAGCGTGTGCGAGATCGCGATGGACACGTTCTGATAGGCGGGGGTCTGGGGGCGGACGCTGGCGTTCTCCAGGGCCGAGAGCACTTCGGATGCGAACGGGTAGCTCTTGAAGAGTGCCTTGTCGAAGTAGAGCGCGCGCAGCGTGGGCGGCAGCCCGCCCTTGAGCGCCGCGGTCATCTGGTTCTGACGGTTGCGCAGGCACAGCGCGGCCTCGAACGCGAGGTCAGGGTGGCGCGAGTAGGCGCCGACGGCGAGGTCGATGCCTCCGATGGTGGGTTTCGACGGCCGGCCGGGGTCCACGCCGGGGTAGGGCGCCCAGCGGAAGCTCTTGAACAGGCCGGGCTTGTTCGCCTTCATCGAGGGATAGACGAACGGGTAGTTCAGCTCGAAGGCGGCGCTGCCCGACTCCATGGCCAGCCGGTTCTGATCCTCCATCTGATTGGACAAGGAGGGGTCTGCTGCGGGTGAGGTGGCCAAGTTGTGCATGATCGTGGCCGCTTGGACCGCGGGCGGGCCGAGCGAGGGTGCAGTGGCTGTGGCGTTGAGGATGGAGCCGCCCGCGCTCTCCACGAGCGTGTTGAACCAGACCGTCAGCCCTTCGTACTGGGCGCCCTGGATCTCGACGTAGTGGGGCTTGCCTTCCTTGGCGAGGTTGCGTGCCATGCCGAGCATCTCGGCCCAGGTCTTGGGGGGCTTGGGCACGAGGTCGCTTCGGTACCACAGCAACTGCGTGTTGGTGTTGTACGGGACGGCGTACAGCTTGCCCTTCCACGTCGCCGTTCGCAGCGGCACCTCGAGGGTGCCCGCGGTGGCACTCCGGCGATTGCCGCCCGTCCACGGCAGGATCCAGTTGGCCTCGGCGAACTCCGCAGCCCAGGTGACATCGAGGCCCAGGATGTCCAGGGTGTCGTCGTGCGCGGCGAGCCGGCGGACGAGCTGCTGACGCTGGCCGTCCGCGCCGCGCGGGAGCTTGTTGTACGCGATGCGGTAGCGCCCGCCCGAGGCGCGGGTGCAGTTGCTCGCTGCGCCGGCCAGGGCTCCTGAATCGTCGGGAAAGTTGTACCAGTTCAGACTGACCGGGCCGGATTCTTCTGAGCCGCAGGAGGTCAGCAGTCCGGCCAGTAGGGGAAGCACGGTGAGGCACCGCAGCCGCCGTGCGGCGCCACGGCTCGCGGGTCGCGGCGATGCGTCGCCGCGCGCTCGCACCGGGGCCTGCCCGTTCGTGTGCCCCACCGCTCACCTCCCGGACCCGGCGGTCACCGGGTGCCTGGTCACCCCGCGCAGTGCCTTCGTCTCCGGAACGTAACGGGTCCCCTGCCCCGCCCAGCGCAACGCGTCGTGTGGGGGACAGGAGATCCCCCGGATGGCCAGCCCCCCTTGCCTGGCGGGTCCCCCTTTCCGGGTGGCGCGCGACCTGGCCCCGGCGGGGGGATCCTGAAGGCAGGACTGCGTCGCGGCGGCGCACTGCGGCCGCGGGCGAGGAGGTGCGCCATGACTCGGACACTTGAGTGGAAGGTCCGCGTTCGCCTGACCGAGGAGGACGGCACGACGAAGGCCGAGGCGGTGCTGGACACTGGCACCGCGACGCTCACCGGCCACGGGGTGGCCCACTGCAATCCCCAGGACGTGGACGTCCCCGCCATCGGCGACGAACTGGCGGCGAGCCGTGCCATGAGAGACATCGCCGGACAGCTGATGAGAGTGGCCGACCGTGACCTGGAGGCTGTGGGCGCCGGATCGGGGAGCGGACCTATCCGGCCGCCGTACGCCTGGTCGGACATGACCTAGTAGTGCCGTTGCGTCCTGGGTCGCACGTGTAAGAGCCAGTTGGTATCAGGACCTGAACAATCGTGCTCCCACGTATAGTTCACGGCGCAGCAGCGCAGCAGCGTGGGGGCGGGGGAGACGGTGAGCGGCGCGCGGGTGTGGTGGTATGCGGGTGCATATGGAGTCCTGGCGGTGGTGGTCGCCGGCTGCACGGCACCCGCGCCTGATGTCGATCCCACGCTGAGGAAGGCCGTCCAGCCGGTCGTGCATGACGCACTGGTCGCCGGACTGGAGAAGGAGGGCGGCATGCTGGCCGACTCCTCGTTGGCCTCCACGGCCCTGTGGTTCTGTGCGGAGAAGGTCGTCGAGATCCGCGAGATGGATGGCGAGGCCTTGAAGGTGGGTCTGGTCACACGCTGCTCCGAACTGGCAGCGCGGGGCCGGACCCTTGTCGGGGGAACAGGCGTCCGCGCGCCGTGGCTGGTGGAGCTGTCCAAGGACGGGAAGGGTGGCTACCACGTACGACGCCAGGACAGTCCGCCCGACGGCGTGGGCTATGACGAGTGGATCGGCCGTTCCTTCTCGCAAGGGGGCGCGGAGGTGGTGCGGCACGAAGACTGGGACGCTACGAGCACGTTGGAGTCGGCCGCGCGCACGCATTTCCGGCTGCCGCCCGACGCGCCGGTCACCACGCTGTGATCGCGCAGTCTGTGTCATCCCGACGACGAAGCCTCGGCACACTGGTAGCGGAGGAGGACGACTCCGTTGCCGAAGGTCCGGGTCTCGGCGAGCCGAAGATTGATCTTGACATCCGATGGCTGGAACAGGGGCTTGCCCCGTCCAATGAGGATGGGGTGAACGTAGAGCCGGTACTCGTCGATCAGATCGTGCTGTATGAAGGTCGCGGTGAGGTCGGCACCACCGAGCCCGAGATCTCCGCCCGGCGCGCCTTGAGCGCCATGACCTCCTCGACGACGACGTCTCGCACGATGGTGGTGTTCCAGTCGGCCCGCTCCAGGGTCCGGGAATACACGATCTTGGGCATGTCCCGCCAGATACCGGCAAACTCCACCACGGGCCCGGCACTTGAGGGGTCCGAGTCGGCGGTTGGCCAGAACCCGGCCATGAGCTCATGGGTGACACGTCCGTTGAGGAAGGCGCCCATCACCTTGAGCTGCTCGTTGAAGTGGCTGTGCAGCTCGTCGTCGACCATATGCCAATCGATCTGGCGGTCCGGTCCCTCGATGAAGCCGTCAAGGGACACCGACATCATCAAGATGATCTTTCTCATCGCCGTCCTCGCCGAAGTCGCGCGCCGGTCATGGCCGAGACGTTACGCCCCCGGCGGCACCGCGGGACAAATTGAGGAGCGGATTGGCATGTGCTCGAGGTGTTGGTACGCGTTTTGGGGCGCGATCACCTGTGTCTGCCGCGCTACTTCGTGTCGAACGCCTGGCCGGGGCGGGCGAGGGTTCATGGTGGTTCCGGAGACATAGCCACTTGCCGGGACGGCCCAGGACCAAGGATCGATGCATGAACAGCTCGGATTTGCTGGCGGATGCGTTCGAGCGCGTCCGGGAGTCAGTACACGCGGCGGTCGATGGGCTTTCACCGGATGACCTCAACGCCCGGCTGGATGCCGACGCGAATTCGATCGCCTGGCTCGTATGGCATCTGTCGCGCATCCAGGACGATCACGTGGCTGATGCAGCCGCGTGGGAGCAGGTGTGGTTCTCCCAGGACTGGGCGGACCGTTTCGAGCTGCCCTTTGCCAAGAGGGCGACCGGGTTCGGCCACTCCAGCAAGCAGGTCGCCGCGGTACAGGTCCAGTCCGCCGAGCTGCTGCTCGGCTACTACGACGCCGTCCACGAGCAGACCATGCGATTCGTGCGCGGGCTCGACGACGCTGCGCTCGACAGAGTCGTGGACGAGACCTGGTCCCCGCCCGTCACTCTGGGCGTCCGTCTGATCAGCGTCATCGCCGACGACCTGCAGCACGTTGGTCAGGCAGCATTTGTCCGAGGCTCCCTGGAGCGCCGTTGACGTGCTCCCCGGCCTGAAGTTGTCCGCCGGGGATTCCTGATTGTCGGGGCTCGCTTTTGTTCGGCAGGTTTGAAGTCCTTGCCGATTGGTCACCCGAGAGGCATCGGCAGGGCTGTAAAGCCGCTGCGCCCGATGGCCGGCGCGGCTGCCTGCCTGCAGAGACGGCACGATGTACGGAGCCGAGTATGGGTGAAATGGACGCAGTCGAGACCGAGGCTCTCTGGGATGAGTTTCACCAATTGGTGAACATGACCTCCCAGGAACTGAGCGCATGGCTCAAAACCCGCGAGGAGGCCGAGAGCGCGGAAACCTTGCAGGCGGGCGCCGACATCAAGGCGGGCCGGCATGTGCTGACGATTCTGTTGAAGCGGCGTGCCGACCTCACTGACGACGACGTTCAGGTCATGCACCAAGTTGTGGAAGCCGTCGAAACGCAGCAGGAGCGGGTACGTGACGCCGGGGACGTTCAGGCGCGTCACAGCCTCATGACCCTCGGGCACGATCCGCTCAAGCCCTGAAAGAGACGGAGCGGTGGGGGTTGACGCCAAAAGCGGCAGGGGTTGACGCTAAAGGTGCTGGACCTGACGCGGTGGGCACCGCCTCAGGTCCAGTCCTTGAGTGATCCCGGCTTACCGTCCGGACTTCTTCGCCCGGTCGGCAGCCTTTTCGGCGGCTTCCTGGGTCTTGCCCGTGATCTGCTCGCCACGGCCCTCCGCCTGCATGCTCAGGTCGTCAGTGGCCTTGCCGACGGTCTCCTTCATCTTTCCCTTGGCCTGCTTTGCCTTCGCCTTTGCCTTACTCATGACGGTTGCCCTTTCAGATGGGGAGTGGGCTGGCATGCCCATCTTGCGCTCATCACCCAGAGTGCGCATGTGGATGCCTATTGGTCATTTTGTTGCTTACGGTAACCATCGGGCTCTCTCCAGGGTGCTGCCGCTCACTTGCCGAACTCCGGGATGAACGTCGAAGAGAAAGCCTTCAGATCGGCGGGTTTACGGCTCGTGATCAGCGTGGCGGGGGCGGCGCGACAGACCTCGACCTCCTCGTCGACCCACGTGCCGCCCGCGTTGCGGATGTCGGTCTGCAGACTGGGCCAAGAGGTCAGCGTCCTCCCGCCCACCACGTCGGCCTCCACCAGCGTCCAAGGGGCGTGACAGATCGCCGCCACCGGCTTGGCCAGGTCAAAGAACAGCCTGACGAATGCGACGGCCGATTTGTTCATACGCAGTGCGTCCGGATTGGCGACGCCTCCGGGAAGCACCAGCCCGGCATAGTCCTCTGCATTGCTCTCCGCGACCGTCCGGTCAACGGGGAAGGTGTCGGCCTTGTCGAGGTGGTGGAAAGCCTGCACGCGTCCGGACTTTGTCGAGAGTAGTTCCGGCTCGCCACCTGCTTCGACGACAGCTTGCCAGGGGTCGGTCAGTTCGACCTGTTCCACACCCTCGGGAGCCATGAGAAAAGCCACTCGCACGGGACTCACGTCCTTTCCATCGATGCGCGGCGATATGTACCCCGTCCATCTCAACCGCGAGTGCCCACATTGCCGCGGCATATCCGAAACTTTCAGAACTCGTCTTCCGGGCGGGCCGCTGGGAGGCCGGAACCGTGCCAGGCAGCTACTTTCCGTCATAAGCGCCGGGGGCGTTTCGCATCCCCGCCGTCGGTTACCCGAGCCGCAGTACCGGGGCGCCCCCTCAGAGAGCGGGGCGCGATCTCAGAGGAGGAACCCCATGACGGGCCTGCCGCAACTGATGAGTTGATCGCCCAGCGACCAGAAAGGCACTCATGCCCCTGCCCTCAAGTTCCGAACTCCGCGCATGGCGGTACTGGCGTCGTGGCCGCGACCTCGACGTGCCCTTCTCCTCGACCGATGTCGAAGCCACCAACCGGCGGTTCTTGCTGTACGGGGTTCTCCCCTTGTGGGTGGTCCCCGGGGTCGCCGACTGGTGGATGCACCGGCGGTCGCGTATCGAGGACACCAGCGGCGTACGCGAATCGGCTGTGCACGCGCTGATGATGACCGAGGCGGGTGTACCGGTCGCGATGGGCCTGCTTGCCAAGGTCAATCCTCTGGTGCTCACAGTCATGGGCGGTGCGGCGCTGGCCCATGGCGCCACCGCGCTCTACGACGTGAGGCTTGCCTCCGAGGAGCGCGAGGTGCGCCCGCTGGAGCAGCACATCCACAGTTTCCTCGAGGTCCTTCCGCTGTCGGCCATGGCTTTCACCGCATGCCTGCACGCGGACCAGGTACGAGCCACGCTGGCCGGAGGGCGCAGCCCCGGGGACTGGAAGCTCCTGCCAAAGGAGAACCCGTTGCCTGCCCGGTACTTGGCCGGCCTGGCCGCTGTCATCGGCGCGGGTGTCGCCCTTCCCTATGCCGAGGAAATGGTCCGCTGCGTTCGGGCACGCCGAGCCCGCCGGGCCCGATGACGCGTCAACGGAGCCCGCACCGTGAAGGAGGCGTATTACCCCCGCTGCGTATCGTCCCGATCGGCGCTCGCGGCCCGGAGGATGTCGTGGTCGACGAGCTGGGACGTGTGCTCACCGGTGTTGCGGACGGCCGGATCCTGAGGATCGCCGCAGCGGAACGGCAGCGCCCGCCCCTGATCGAAGAGGTAGCGAACACGGGTGGCAGGCCCCTTGGACTGGAGCTGCTCGCCGATGGCCGACTCCTCGTCTGCGACGCGGAAAGAGGCTTGCTCCGCATCGATCCACAGCGCGACACCGGTGGTGAAGTCCTCGCCGACGCGGTGAACGGCTCGCCCTTGCGGTTCTGCAGCAACGCGGCAGCCGCGTCGGACGGCACCATCTACTTCACGGTGTCCAGCCGGCGCTTCGGCTTGCGGGACTGGCTGGGCGACATCCTGGAGCACACGGGAACAGGGCAGTTGCTCCGGCTCGGGCCGGACGGGAGCCTCGACGTACTCCTGGAGGACCTGCAGTTCGCCAACGGGGTGGTGCTTGCGGCGGACGAATCATTTGTCACCGTGGCGGAGACCGGGGCGTACCGGCTTACGCGCCTGTGGCTATCCGGCCCCAGGGCCGGCGAACGAGACAGCCTCATCGAGGAGCTGCCCGGCTTCCCCGACAACCTCTCATCCAGTCGCAACGGGATGATCTGGATCGCTCTGGCCAATCCGCGCCAGGCCCTGCTGGAGCGACTGCAACGCGCGCCGCCCGCGGTCACACACTTCGCGTGGAGCGTGGCCCGTCGTCTGAGGCCCCGTCCTCGGGACATCGCCCGCGTCATCGGCATCGACAGTGCGGGACGCGTCCTGAAGGATCTTGCACGCCGCGGATCCGGCTACAGGATGGTCACCAGCGTCTGTGAACACGGCGGGCGGCTGATCATGGGGAGTCTTGAGGAGGAGGCCATCGCCCTGTGCGACCTGTCTCTTTGACTGCTGCTTCCCTTGTACTTGCCGGGCGGATGCGCGATGAGGTCATCAGAGCCGAGACCGATGGACCTCTCACCCTGTTCATCCCCCGGTTCCGGGCGCCTCGCGAGATTCCAGTGGCCTGGTGGCGGGTCCGTGCAGAACCGAACCGTCCGTCGCGAAGCGGGAGCCGTGGCAGGGGCATTCCCAGACCCGCTCGGCATCGTTGAACTGCACCAGGCAGCCGAGGTGGGTGCAGCGCGCGGAGAGCACGCTGGCGTGGCCCGACTCGTCGCGGTACACGGCGCAGCGCCTTCCCTCCAGTCGTACGACCGCTCCGCTGCCGGGCGGGATGTCGTTCACCGAGTCGACGTGGCTGGTGTGCAAGCGGTCGCCGACAAAGTGCCGGGCGGTAGAAGCCTGGAACTTGACCAGCTCCGCCGTCTCGCTCACCCGAGGCAGCCTCCTCGGGTCGTACAGGTCGGTCCAGGCAGGTCGGCCCCCGCCTGCGATGTGGGCCGCGAGCAGGCGGCCGGCCATCACCCCGTTGCTCATGCCCCAGCCGCCGAAGCCGGTGGCCACATAGACGTGCTGGGTGCCGGGGTGGGCATGTCCGACGTACGGCAGGTGGTCGCTCGAGTCGTTGTCCTGCGCCGCCCAGCGGTAGGCGTTGCCGGCCTCTGCGAAGCCGGGCATCCGCTCGCGCGCCCAGGAGTCGAGGCGCGCGAACCGTTGCCGTACGTCTCCGGCCCCCGGCTCGAACGATTCGCCGGTGACGATGAGCAGTCGGCGCCCTTCGTCGTAGGGCGCGCTGCGCACCGAACGGACCCTGTCCTCGGGACTCATGTACATGCCCGTCGGCGCGGCATCGGACGGTACCGGCGCGGCGATGACCAGTTCCCGACGGGGCTTGAGCCGGGTGAAGAGGAGGGCGCGGTCGAATACCGGGTAGTGCGTCGCGATGACGGCATCGCGTGCCTCGACCGTCACCCCGTCTTCCGTCGACAGTCGGCAGCGGCTGCCGTCGTGGAGTGCGGTGACACGGCTGCGTTCGTGAATGCGGCCGCCCGCGGCGACGAACTTCTCGGCCAGGGCGAGCAGAAACTTCCGCGGGTGGAACTGCAGCTGGCCCTCGACGCGCACCGCGCCGGAGACCGGGAAGGGCAGTTCCGTCTCGGTCACGAAGGAAGCGTCGAGTCCTGCCCTGCGAGCCGCCTCCGCCTCGTCCCTGATCTCGCCCACGCGCTTCGAATCCTCTGCGTATGTGTAGGCAGTGGTGCGCTCCAGGTCGGCGTCGATGTCCAGCTGGGCACAGAGAGTCGCTGTCCGCTCGACCGCGTCCTGCTGCGAGAGCGCATACAAACCGGCGTTGTCGGCGCCGTGCTTCGCCTCCAGCCGCGCGTATGCCAGACCGTGCAGGGACGTCAGTTTGGCTGTGGTGTATCCGGTCACTCCGGCGGCGATCCGGTCCGCCTCCAGGACGACGACGTCCAGGCCCGCCCGGACCAGTTCCCATGCGGTGCACAGGCCGGCGATGCCCCCGCCGATGACGGCGACTTCGGCGGTCAGGTCCGTGCCGGCGGGTGGGTAGCCGGTACCGGGGGTGGTGACCATCCAGTACGACTCGTCGATTGTTGGGCGTTCCGCAGCCATGATTACCGACTTCCCTTTCTGCTCTTTGGCCAACGACCGCGCGCGAACGGACTTCCATCGGCCCAGTGCGCCGAGGGCGCGGCGTATGCCACCACTCACTCGGTCCTCGCGCGGGCGCCTTCCCGTGTCCTGCCGGGCGCCACAGGGCGGTCGGAATGGCGCTTGAGGTACTCGGCTTCCAGTTCCGTCATACGGATGCTGTGTGCTACCAGCGCGTTCTGTGAGCCGTGCAGCAACGTGTCGTGCCGCGTGCGGTGAATGGTCTCCAGCTCCCGCAGCAGCTGCTGGTCATCGAGATCTGCAGGGCCCACCCCCCTGTGCCTGCCTCCAGCGTTGCTCATCGGACTTCCTTCCGTCTGCACTTCGTCCAGTACCTGCTACCCGCCGGGGAAGCAACTACGTGATGCCGTCGATTCGGTCAGGGGGCGCAGGGGGCGCAGCGCTCCAGGTACTGCGTTACGTCGCCCGCCGGAGCCCGCCGCGGGGACCGTTCCCTAGCGCCGCGCCCGGATCCGGTCCTCGGCCATCTCTTCCACTCTGGCCCCACGGACAGGCTTTGGCACGCGAGCCGACAAGGGACCGCGATGGTCGGTGGGCGAGTACGGTGCATTTGGTGAGGATCTACTCGTAAGCCTCAGCCCGGCGACCGGGGTAACCCGGCTGACCAGCGGCCGGCCGGAGGCAGCGCTGTGGAGGGCGGACGCGTGCAGCAACAGAGCGCAGAGGTACGGGGCAGTGCCTGGCCACTCCCGCCGGATCGCACTCAGTCGATCTTGGAAGCTACCAAGCATGTGGCCGCCACACTCAAGAGCGGCGGGCACTCGTTCGCTCTGGCCGGCAGTGTGGCCGCCTACGCCCACGGCGTGCCGGTCAGCCTCCAGCACGACACCGACTTCTGCATTCTGCGGGAAGACGCGGCCGTGGTGACCGAGGCGCTGGAGAACGCTGAGGTCGAGGTGCGGACCCCGCCGGAGGACTGGCTGATCAAGGCCCGCAGCCATGGTGAGGAAATCGACCTGATCTTCGAGCTGGCACAACAGCCGGTGACTCCAGAGCTGCTCGACCGGGCCGAGACCCTGCCGGTGGACTCGGTGCGCATGCCTGTGCTGTCGCCCACCGACCTCGTCAGTAGTCTGCTCGCAGCCTTCTCCGAGCATCACTGTGACTTCGGAGCCGTACTCCCCATCGCCCGGGGCCTCCGCGAGAAGATCGACTGGGACCGAGTGCGCAGCGAGCACCGGGATTCGCCGATGCCCGAGGCGTTTCTCTACCTCCTCGAGCGTCTGGAGATCATCCAAAAGCGGGAGGCAAAGCCATGACTCATGGCGACACCGCCGAGTACCGCATCGCACACCTGAGGGACCGGCTGGCGAGCGGGCCGACCGCGGAGATGGGTGTACGGATCGAGTTGCGCGGCGACACCGTCCTGCTGTCCGGCGCGGTCTCGAGCCCCACGTGCCGCGACGAGATACTGCGTGTCGCACGAGAGGTCCTCCAGGGGCTCTCGTTGCGGGAGGACTTGGTGGTGGTGTCCACGACCGCACCCGACCATCCTGAGGAGCTCTCGTGATCCGAGTAGCGGCAGTCGGCGACATCCATATGGGACCCGACAGTGCGGGGACGCTCCGGCCGGCCTTCGACACTCTGGGCGAGTGCGCCGACGTACTACTGCTCGCCGGTGATCTGACCCGGCACGGGACGGTCGACGAGGCCGAGGTGGTCGCCCGGGAGGTGGCCGGCCTGGACGTGCCGGTGGTGGCGGTTCTCGGCAACCACGACTACAACAACGACCAGCAGGCCGAGGTGACGGCGCTGCTCGGTGGGGCCGGAGTGACAGTTCTGGAGAGCGAGGGCGCCGTGCTGGACGTCGGCGGCGTGCGGGTGGGGGTCGCCGGTACGAAGGGTTTCGGCGGCGGGTTCGCCGGACGCAGCGGCGGCGAGTTCGGTGAGCCCGAGATGAAAGCGTTCATGCGTCGCAGCAGGCTTTGCGCTGACGGCCTTCGACGGTCTCTGGAGGAGCTCAAGAAGCGCGACTGCGCCGTACGGATCGCGCTGACGCATTTCGCACCCGTCCCGGACACCCTTGCCGGCGAGCCGCCGGAGATCTTTCCCTTCCTGGGCAGCTACCTGCTGGCCGAGGCCGTGGACGAAGCCGGAGCCGACCTTGCTGTTCACGGCCATGCGCACCTGGGCAGCGAGCATGGGATGACCAGCGGCGGGGTGCGCGTGCGCAATGTCGCCCAGCCGGTGATCGGACGCGCCTTCGCCGTCTACCACCTGCCCGTGCACGCGGGCCGAGACGGCACGGCGGGCTCGGCGGGGAGGCCGGATACCGCCATGCTCGGCTGAGCCACCGAGGCTGGGGGCGCCTTGCCGCAATGTTCGTGGACGGCCGGTCGGCTCGTGTTCGGCGTAGAAGTGCACCTCGACGGTCCCCCGTGGCGGTCCCTGCCACCGGCCCCCTGCGAATGCCTGAGCTTCACGCAACTGTCGCGCGCAGCACCAAGAAGGCATGTCATGCGTGCCGGAATGTGGTTCCCGCCTGCTGGAGGCGCAGCTCCTCGAGCGTCCGCAGCTGACGCCCCGCACGCTCGAGGAGGGTGTCCAGCCTCTGCGACTCCAACCGCGGCTCGTTGTCAGCCAGCAGCCGCAGCGTTTTCCATGCCGCCGCCTTGCCCTCCACGCCCAGTCGCAGCATCTCCAGCTCCAGCAGGGAGCTGAGCGGCGAACGACGCACAAGACGGCCATTGGTTTTGAGGCGAGCGGCCTTTTCGGACAGCCAGCCCGCAACGACCTTGTGACGGCGGACCGGGAGGTCGAGCCTGCTCATGATCTCCAGCAGAGCCGAACGGTCCTGAGCAATCTCCGCCGCAATGGGCCCCAAGGCCGAAGAGACTGCCGGATCCTCGTGGGTCTTCGCCATCCGACGGGCCAGATCGGTGCCGGCGAAAGAGCCCGCAACATGGTCGTTGAGGTAGATGCCGAGCAGGTGCGATCGTTCGTCCACGACGTTCCTCCTTGCGTAGTCACGTACGGGCGTGTTCGCGTCCGGGATGACGATGTCCGCGTCGACGGACGCTCGATGGGGTTGTAGCCGTGGAACGCGTGCAACCGCGGGGAAACGGTGCCGCACGACGGGAGGAGGAGGCCCGCGTCATTGTGGCTCCGTATCGGCGGCGCCGGGTGAGCTGTTGACTGCGTTGATCGCCGCCACAGAGCCGGGACCGAGCAGGTGAGGGGCCCGTTCGCCGCGGCGAACCGGCGCGAGCGAGCGGGGCCGTGGCCGACCCGCCACGGGGTGCGGAATACCTCCCAGGAGCTTGCCTCCTGGGAGGTGAACGCCGTGGCTGCGGCCACGCGTGCACGGCCGTATTCGCTGTCAGATGCCCGCGCTTACGGGGACTACGCGAGCGCCCCCGTAAGCGAGGTCCTCTACCAGTAGTGTCGCCGCCCGCCGACCGCATGCCCGACCGACCCCAAGATCCAAAAGATTGCCCCGATCACGACCAGGATGATCCCAATGGTCCAAAGAATGCTGATACCGGCCACGAACCCGATGACGAGCAGAATGACGCCCAGAGCGATCACGGTGACCTCCCGATTCGCCTAAAGATCTCCAAACCACTCTGCTCCTCGGCTGTCAAGGCGGCAACCGCTCCTGGATCCGACACCCTGTGCGAACCCACGCTCGACCACTTGCTGCACAGCGGCAGACTCACCACCGCCACCTTCGGCGACACAGGCGGGCGCCTCGGGGCCATCGCGCAATCGGTGACCAACGGCGATGGCACTCGCCGGATCAGTCCTGCAGGACGACAGTGGGATCTCCCTCTCGGAGGAGTCCATCCTCGGTGGGCTGTCCGGGATGGTTCACGCACAGGTGCTCTCCCGGCATCAGCTGTCGTTCGCGGGCCCCGGCAAGATCCGAAGGGCACGCCCCCAGGTCTTACGAGACTGTGACACCCCTGGGACTCACGGGGTGGACGGGACTGATGCGCTGCCAGAGTGTGCCGCCAACGGGGGCCCGCCGTCAGGGACTTGATCCGGACGTGCGGTCGGAACCAGCAGAAAGCGAGCACACTCCATGAATCAGCGGCACAAGATGAACCGCACCAGGCGAAAGGCGCTCCTCGCGGTGGCCGGCCTGGTGCTGGGAGGCGGCGGCCTTGCGGTCGTCAACGCCGGGGCCAATGCCAGCAGCCCCGGCGGACAGCGGGCCGCATCGGTCGTCTGTCCGTCGGCGGTGGAGCGGCTGCCGGACGTTCCCGCGCAGGCTCGTGCCGAGGTGCGTCGGGACCTGAGCCTCATGCGGCAGGACATCGCGGCGGCCGACGCCCGGCTGGCCTCCGGCAAGGGCGCGTCCTCCCGTTCCGTCCTCGGACCGTTGTGGTCCAAACGCTCGGCCGCTCTGGAGCGGATCGAGATCGCCGTCGAGCGGGCCGGAAGCGCGCGTCCGCAGAACCTGCAGAGCCTTTCGCTCTGCACCGTCGAGGACGGGGGAACTGCCGGGGCGAAGGCTCAGGGCGACCAGCAGCAGGGGGCGGGACAGTCCCCTGCCGGCGCGCCGGGGGCCGGGCAGCCACCCGCGGGCGGGCCGTCGCCCGAGGACTTCGTCGACATCACCACCTTCCCGCCGAACGTCCAGAAGGCGCGGGCCGGCCGTTCCGCCTCCACGGGCACATTCCGGTCGAGGTGCGGTGTGAACGCCCAGGGGCAGTTCAACTCCGACAATGTCATCGTGGCTCCCGGGGTGACCAACGGCGCCCACCACACCCACGACTACGTGGGCGCGGTCGGCGTCGACGGATTCACCACCAACGAGTCGCTGGCCGCCTCACGGACGACCTGCACCAACGGCGACCGGTCCACGTACTACTGGCCCGTGCTGCGGGACCGCAGCGGCGTCCAGGAGTCGGACGCCGACAAACAGGGCGGAGGCGCCGAGGGCAACATCGGCGCGATCCTCACCCCCGCGACCGTCTCGTTGCAGTTCGTCGGCAACCCCCGGTCCAAGGTGACGGCCATGCCGCGGTTCCTTCGCATCATCACGGGTGACGCCAAGGCCAACGCGAACGGCGGAGCCAACGCAAACGCCCGGTTCACCTGCACCGGCTTGGAGAATCGCGTCGAGCTGAAGGACAAGTACCCGATCTGCCCGCAGGGCAGCAAGCTGATGCGGGTGTCCAAGTTCCAGAGCTGCTGGGACGGCAAGAACACCGACAGCGCCAACCACCGCTCCCACGTCGCCTTCGCCGACGCCCGGGGCACGTGCCCCGCCGGGTTCCGGCCGATCCCGCAACTCGTGCAGCGCGTCACCTACAACGGCCTCGCCGGCTCCACCGGATTCGCGATCGACAGCTTCCCCGAGTCGCTCCACAAGCCCGTCACCGACCACGGTGACTTCATCAACGCCATGCCGGATGCGCTGATGAAACAGGCCGTGAGCTGCATCAACACCGGCCGCCGCTGCGGCTGACGGCTTCCACGCCCAGGCCCGGCAGCGAGCAGCGCGCTGCCGGGCAACCCGCGCCACCACCGCCGCAACCTTCGGCCAGGCGCACGACGCCTGGCTCAGCTACCCCGACCGCGTGGGGCTCAATGTGCTGCTGCAGACCATCACCGTGACCGAGATCGCCCGCGAGCACCACCTGTCCAGGACCGCGTGATCAGAATCCTGTCACTCCGCAAGAACTGGCCGTGATCGCAGCGCACCGGCCAGGGCAACACCGTCAGCCCCAACCAGGTACCGTCTCCTGGCCCAAGAGAGCAACAGCATGCGCCCAACCAGCCTGGTCACGCGGCCCGTCGTTCCGCATGCCGCAAGGCTCGTGTCCACTGTGACTGGGCGTGCACTTCCCGAAAGGTCAGGCAGCGGGTCATAAGGGTGATCGACACGCCCAGGTGATGAGTGCCTCGCTGTGCTGCGGCAGGCGTTCGCGGCTGCGGCATGCGGATGGCCCGCATGATTCCGAATGCACTCAAAGTCTGCCCACGGCCCCCACTGACGCCTGAGTGGAACTAACCGATCCGGCGCTGCTTCCCCAGGCACCGGGAGTCTGGGAATCCCCGCGATTCATCACGGGATTCCCGCAACCGGAATCAGAAGAAAGCGCAGGTCAAAGCATTCCGTCGTAGCCCGACCCTGCCGCCGCGTGGCAGGCCTCCGGTGCACGCACGGGGCGCAGCGGCCACGCCGACGGCTCAGCACAAGATGCGCCGTTCCTGTCAGCGATGAGACTTGTTCCTATGGCAGAGCAACGGCGAACGCGGGAGCGGCCCTCGGCAAAGACGTCGGGCGGGCGAGCCTCCTCCCCTCGGGGGCCGGAGCAAGCTGCCCGCGATGCCTGCCAGCGGCTGGAGGGGCTGATCAGCCATTCCATAGAGGGCGTGTCGGCAGTACGACGTACGGACGACGGATGGTGCGTCGTGGTTGACGTCCTTGAGGTGGCTCGAATTCCGGACACAACGAGCTTGCTCGCCTCGTACGAGGTGCAACTCGATCAGGGCGGCGAGCTCATGGAGTACTGCAGGGTCCGCCGCTATCGAAGGGGCTCCGCCGACGAGTGATCTGCGCTACCCGACCAGCTGAGAGGACCCACCCATGCCCACCACCGTCTACTCCGACGAGGTTGCGTGCCCACCGCGCGCCGGCACGTTGTACGACGTGCTGGAACTCATCCTGGACCGGGGCATGGTTATCGACGTGTTCGTCCGGGTCTCCCTGGTAGGCATCGAGATCCTCAAGATCGACGCGCGCATCGTCGTCGCCAGCGTCGACACCTATCTGCGGTTCGCCGAAGCGTGCAACCGACTGGACCTCGAGCGCGACTCGCGCAGCACCACCGTCCCGGAGCTGTTCGGTGGCGGTGCGGCCAAGTCCGTCGGCAAGCGCAAGGTGAGGAAGGCCGCGGAATCCGTGGGTGACACCGTGCGCAAGGCGGTCGGAGGCCGTGACGACGATGACTCCGAAGAGTCCGACGAGGCCGACGAGGAGCAGCAGGAGCGGCCGCGTCGACGCGCGCCTGCCGGCAGCGGGGCCCGTCGACGCCGACGTGTGGAGGCATGACCGGTGACGAACAATGGTGTGTACGTCTACGCGATCATCCGGACCGGAAAGCCGCTGCCGATGGACGCTACCGGCGTGGGCAGCCCGCCTGCTTCCTTGAGAGTGGTCCGGCAGGGGCCTGTCACCGCCGTCGTCAGCGATGCGCCCCCGCAGCTGCGGGCACGCCGTCGCGATCTGCTGGCACACCAGGATCTCCTGATGCGCCTGGCTGACGGCGGACCGGTGCTGCCCATGCGCTTTGGAATGGTTGCACCGGACGAGGAGATGGTGCGCAAGCAACTGGCCGTCGCCGAGACGCGCCACATCGCGGCGTTGGAGCAGCTCGACGGCGGGGTCGAGGTGAACATCAAGGCACTTCCGGCCCAGAACGGGTTGGCCGCCCTCGTGGCCGAGGACAAGAACATCCGGCGTCTGCGCGAGGACGTCCGTCGCCGTCCCGGATACGACGCCACGCTCCGGCTGGGTGAAGCCGTGGCTGTGGCGCTGTCCCGCAGGGCAGCCGAGGCCGGTCAGCGCCTGGTGCGCGAGCTCACTCCCATGGCTCGCGCGGTGGCAGCGGGGCCGGAGGTTCACGGATGCGCTCTCAACGTGTCGTTCCTCGTCAACCGGAGCGACAGCGACGACTTCCGAACGACGGCGGAGCGGTTTGCTGATGCGCACCGTGAACGAGTTGAGCTTCGCATTGCGGGCCCGCTGCCCTGCTACAGCTTCGTCGCCGACGACTGCCCTCCCGTACCGGCCGGAGCATGACATGGGACTCATCACGGGATTGCTCACACTCCCTCTCGCGCCGGTCCGTGGAGTGATCTGGGTAGCGGAGAAAGTCAATGAAGCCGCCGAGCGCGAGCTGCATGACCCCGCCGTACTGCGCGCTCAACTGGTGGCGCTGAACCAGGAGCTCGAAGACGGAGACATCAGTCAGGAGGAGTTCGAACGGGAAGAGGAAAGGCTGCTCGACCGACTCCATGAAGCGTTCTGCGCGCCGAATGAACGAAGGTGACTCACTCATGGACGAGCAAACCAAGTTGGCCCTCGCCGTCTCAGTCGTGGGCGGCTACCTACTGGGCCGTACCAAGAAGGGCCGACTGGCCCTCACGGTGGCGACTTACCTCGCGGGCAGGCGATTCGGCCTCGAACCGCGTGAGCTTGCCGCTGAAGGGATGCGCAGGCTGGGTGAGATCCCACAATTCGCCGAGCTGCAGGGGCAATTGAAGGGGGAGGTCCTCGACGCCGGCCGTAAGGCGTTGACAGCTACAGCGAACCGAGGGATGAGTTCGTTGGCCGACGCGATCAGTGACCGTACAGCCCGCCTCGGCGCGGGTGAGGACGAGGAAGAGGAAGAGCCGGAAGAGGAAGAGCCGGAAGAGTACGAGGACGAGGAAGAGGAAGAGC
>NZ_JBEZKA010000030.1:0-40442 GCF_040651435.1 Streptomyces sp. NPDC048479 | reverse complement strand
GAGCCCGAGGAGGAAGAGGAAGAGCCCGAGGAGGAAGAGGAAGAGCCCGAGGAGGAAGAGGAAGAGCCCGAGGAGGAAGAGGAAGAGCCCGAGGAGGAAGAGGAAGAGCCCGAGGAGGTAAGTCCGCGACGGCGCCGCAGCTCTCGAGAAGCGGCAGCAAAGCGGTCTCAATCCGCACGAACGCGGACGCCCCGAGGGCGCTCCACGAGGGCCGCAGGCAGGAAGGCGGCCCCGGCCAAGAAGGCTGCGGCGAAGAAGGCGGCTCCTGCCAAGAAGGCTCCTGCGAAGAAGGCTGCGGCGAAGAAGGCGGCCCCGGCCAAGAAGGCTCCCGCCAAGAAGGCTGCGGCGAAGAAGACCGCCCCGGCCAAGAAGGCTCCTGCGAAGAAGGCTGCGGCGAAGAAGGCGGCCCCGGCCAAGAAGGCTCCCGCCAAGAAGGCCGCGGCGAAGAAGACCGCCCCGGCCAAGAAGGCTCCCGCCAAGAAGGCCGCGGCCAAGAAGACCGCCCCGGCCAAGAAGAGCGCGGCCAAGAAGACGACGTCGTCGCGGCGCGCCGCCAAGAAGACAACCAACCGCGCCGATCGCCGGAGGTAGCCAACCATGGCCAGGACGAAAAGAGACGAGCCCGAGGCAGAAGAGTCGGGTATCGACCGTCTCCGCGAAGAGCTGTCGAACTTCCTCAGCGCACAGATGCGGCAACTTGCTGAGAAGGCAGGCGACAAGCTCACCGGTGTTACAGATCGGCTCACCGACGTCGCCGAGAACGGCGGGTCCCTCATGCCTGCGGTCGGCTCCGTCCTGCAGGGAGAGTCACCGCTGAAAGCCTTTGTCACCGAGAAGGCAAAAGGCGTCAAGGACAACGTCGTGGACAAAGCCAAAGAAGCCTTTGGCGGAGGCAAAGGGAAGCGCAAGGCCGGCAGCGGCAAGTCCATGAACATCATCGAAGTCCTTGATGTGGGAGTGCCTCTACGCACGGCCTACGACCACTGGACGCAGTACGACCAGTTCAGCAGTTTCACCAAGGGGGTCCGCGACGTCTCGATGGAGGACGAGATGTCCAGTGACTGGAAGGTCAAGGTCGGGCCTTCCTCGCGGAGCTTCAAAGCGACCGTACAAGAGCAGATTCCCGACGACCGCATTGTATGGACGTCCGAGGGTGCCAAGGGCACCACCCGCGGAGCCGTCAGTTTTCATGAGCTGGGGCCGACTCTGACCCGCATCGTCCTGGTCGTGGAGTACTACCCATCCGGGTTCTTCGAGAAGACCGGCAACCTGTGGCGCGCGCAGGGTCGCCGATTGCGACTGGACTTCAAACACTTCCAGCGGTACGTCACCCTCACCGACGAGGAGCCCGAAGGCTGGCGCGGCGAAATCCGTGACGGCGAGGTTGTGGTGTCCCATGAAGAGGCCATGGAGGACGAAGAAGCAGCTGATGAAGAGGCCGAGGACACGGAGGAAGGCGAGGGAGACGAGGGAGACGAGGGAGACGAGGGAGACGAGGGAGACGAGGAAGACGAGGGAGACGAGGGAGACGAGGGAGACGAGGAAGACGAGGACGGTGAGTGGGAGGAGGAAGAGGAAGAGGAAGAGGAACCTGACGACGAGGAGAGAGGAATGAGGCGGCGACGTGACCGACGTTGACTTCAGACAAGGCTCCCAACCCGTCGGCGGGCCCCAGGCCACCAACCTCGCTGACATTCTTGAGCGCGTCCTCGACAAGGGGATCGTCATCGCCGGTGATATCAAGATCGACCTTCTCGACATCGAGCTCCTGACCATCCGGCTCCGTCTGTTCGTGGCATCCGTGGACACGGCGAAGAAGGCCGGCATCGACTGGTGGGAGACGGACCCGGCACTGAGCTCCCGCGCGTCCCGCAGCGCCTTGCAGGACGAGAATCGCCAGCTGCGTGATCGCCTGGAGGCGCTGGAATCGAAGGGGTACGACGACACCTCGTCCCTGCAACGGACCAAGGAGAAACGAGGCGCATGAAGGAGCAGGCCCCCGACTCCGCCGTCGCCACCTACGTCTTCGCTGTCTGCCGGAGCCTGGAGCCGGCCACGGTGACGGGGCTGCCCGGCCTCTCGGGCGAAGCGCCCGTGCGAAGTCTGCCGTTCGGGACGCTCACCGCTGTCGTCCAGCACGTGCCCGCTGCTGACTTCATCGACGAGGCTTGGCAGGAACGCCTCTCGGACCGCGATGAGCTCGAGCGATGTGCACGCGCTCACCATGAAGTGGTTTCCGCCGTTTCCGTCGGCGGCCCTACGGTTCCCCTTCCGCTGGCCACTCTGTACCTCAGCGACGCGAGCGCACGGAAAGCTCTGGCGAGCGAAGCGGACCGTTTCCACGCTGTTCTGAAACGCATCGAGAATCACGCCGAATGGGGAGTGAAGGTGTACGCCCCCAGCACCCCGACGGACACCGCGCGCCCTACCACCCCACCAGCTGTGTCCGCCCCCCCGGCCCCCGGCACCGGACTTGCCTACCTGGATCGCAAGCGAGGTATTCAGCAACGGCGCGAACGCCACCAAGAAGAGACGTTGCGCATCGCCGACGAAGTTGATGCCGAACTCCAGGCCCTTGCAACCGCGTTCCGCCGGCTGCGGTCCCACGGCCAGGAGCCGGCGGGTAATCGGCGTATTCAGATCCTCAACGCCACCTACCTGGTGGCCGAGCACCGGGTTCATGAACTCGGCCGCCTGGCCCAGGCGCTGCAGCAGCGGACCGGGGCGCAGATCGAAGTTTCAGGGCCCTGGGTGCCGTACTCCTTCGTCGGCGAGGTGTAAGCCATGACGCACGAGGTGGTGCCCTGGGATGCTCCGGGGCCCCTGTCGGGCCCCATCGGAGTTCCGCTCGTCGACCTCCTGGACCGTCTTCTGGCCACTGGCGTGGTCATCAGCGGCGATTTGGTCATCGCGATCGCCGACGTTCCACTGGTGCGGCTGTCCCTGCACGCACTGCTGTCGTCCGTCAACGAGCGAGTTCCCGCACCCTGGGCGGATGGAGGCCCCCTATGACGGCCAGTCGACTCGACCTGGACCGGGACCAGATGGGACATGACCTCGTCGCGCTTGTCCTGACCGTGGTGGAGCTCCTCAGACAGCTGATGGAACGTCAGGCGATTCGCCGTGTTGAACTGGGCGATCTCACTGACAAACAGGTCGACGAGATCGGTACAACACTCATGCTGCTCGAGCAACGCATGACCGAACTCTGCGACCAGCACGGGCTGCGTCCCGAAGACCTCAACCTCGACCTCGGACCACTCGGTACCCTTCTTCCGCGCAGCTGAATGCGCACCTGACGCGGTCCCGCTTCGTCGAGAGTGTTTCCGGTGGATCATGCCGGGGCTACGGGCCGGTGTGCTCAGGCCCCGGTCAGATCCAGCTCGCCGACGAGTTCGTCCTCGCTCTTCTCTCCGGTCGGGAGGAAACCGAGCCGCAGATAGAACTGCTCGGGTCCGTTCTCGCCCGGCTTCCAGGTCACCGTCGCCCGCATCTGTCCGCGTCGGCGAATCTCCTCGCACACGGACTTCACCGCAAAGCGGCCGTACCCCCGCCCCTGTTCACCGGCGGCGATGGCCAGCCGCCACAGTCCGGAGCGTGGCCGGTCGTTCGGATCGTCCGGGTTGAAACGGACCTCGAAGAAGGCCATCACAAAGCCCACGAGCTGCTCGCCATCGAAGATCAGCCGGGGCCAGGCGATATCGGGTTGCACGTACGCCTCGGCCAGCGACCGCGCGACCGGAGCCACGAAATGCTCCTGGTCGGGGCGGACCGCCAACCGGCATGCGGCAAGAACGTTGTCGGGAGTGACCTTCTCCAGGCGAAGTGACGCTGTCATGCCAGCACGCTACGGGCGCCCACGGGGGGCGCGCGCCCAGGCACCAGGGATAAGGCACCAGGCGCCAGTTTCAGGACAGTGATTTGCGGTCACCCGCACGGTATGGCACCAATGTGGCAGGCCAAGCGGGATGAGCAACGTCGGCAGGATGGCGAGCACCGGCGTGCGGCTCGTGGGACGGATTCGGAGCCGGACGGCGGCCGGCCCGGGCCGGATCCGCAGGTGGAGCGTGACGCTCCGGATGATCCGACAGCGATGCAGAAAAAGTCGTGGCGGGCGGTGCTGAAGCGGACGGTGGCGGAGTTCAAGGACGATGAGCTGGCTGACCGTGCTGCGGCGCTGACCTACTACGGGGTGCTGGCGCTCTTCCCTGCGCTGCTGGTCCTCGTCTCGCTGCTTGGCATCGCCGGTGAGTCGGCGACCAAAAGGGTTCTGGACAACATCAAGAAGATGACTCCCGGCCCGGCGCGGGATGTCGTCTCGAATGCGATCGAACAGCTCCAGGGCAACGGTGGCACCGGTTCGGTGGTGGCGATTGTCGGTCTGCTGGTCGCGCTGTGGTCGGCGTCGGGGTACGTGGCGGCGTTCATTCGCAGTTCCAATGCCGTCTATGACGTGCCTGAGGGCCGCCCGGTGTGGAAGGTGCTGCCGGTCCGGCTGGGCGTCACCCTGGTGCTGATGACCCTTGCCTGCGTCAGTGCGTTGATCGTGGTGTTCACCGGCGGTGTGGCCCGGGAGGTCGGTACGGCGCTGGGGATCGGGGACACGGCGCTGACGGTGTGGTCGATTGCCAAGTGGCCGGTGCTGGTGGTGCTGGTCACCATCATGATCGCGATCCTGTACTGGGCGTCACCGAACGCCAAGGGTCGCGGATTCAAGTGGATCACTCCGGGGAGTTTCCTGGCTCTGGTGATCTGGATGATCGCCTCGGCGGGCTTTGCGTTGTACGTGGGGAACTTTGCCTCCTACAACAAGACCTACGGGACCCTGGCCGGAGTGATCATCTTCCTGGTCTGGTTGTGGATCACGAATCTGGCGATCCTGCTCGGCCTGGAATTCGACGCGGAGATGGTCCGCGAACGCGCGATCATCGGCGGCCACCCCAAGGAGGAAGAGCCCTACGTGGAGCCGCGGGACACCCGCACGTGGACCGATGAGGAACGCAAGGAGATGGGCGACCGCTGACTCGCCCCCGTGCACCGCGCCCCCGGCCGCTGCTCCGCACTCTGCTGCGACTCCCTCAGTTGCGGCGGTGGTCGGACGAATGGGCCGACCGGGCTCGGGTACTCGCCGTGGAGATCAAGCCGTGCACGAACCGAACGGAGGGTCACGACGATGAACAGGTCACCGGACCACCCGCCGCGCCAGGACTCCGAGGAATCCGTGCGCGACCTGGTCAAGCAGGCATCGGAGCAGATATCCCGGTTGATGCGGCAGGAGCTGCGACTGGCGCAGGCGGAGATGCAGCAGAAGGGCAAACGGTTCGGGAGGGGTGGCCGCCTGTACGGCGGAGCCGGCGTCATCGGTTTCATCGCCCTGCAGGCCCTAGCGGCCACCGCGATCGTGGCTCTGGACCTGATCTGGCCGCTGTGGATCTCGGCGCTGGCCGTGACCGCCGTCCTCCTCGCGGTGGCCGGCGTGCTTGCCGCCGTGGGCAGGAAGCAGATCAGCCTGGCCGCCCCGCCCAGCCCCGAGCAAGCCATCGAGGGCGTCAAGGACGACGTCGCCGAGATCAAGGAGAGGGCACACCGATGACGGACAAGTCCCGGAACAACGACGCCACACGCACCCCTGAAGCACTGCGCGAGCAGGCGCAGGGAACCCGCGAGGAACTCGGTCGGACAGTCGAGGCGCTTGCCGCCAAGGCCGACATCAAGGCCCAGGCACAGCAGAAGGCGGCGAGGGTCAAGAGCGAGGTGCAGGACAAGGCAGCCCACGCTCTCCACAGTGCGCAGGACAAGACTGCCCACTCCCTCCACGTTGCGCAGGACAAGACTCCGGAGGCGGTACGCGACAAGGCCGCGTATGCCAAGCAGCAACTGGCCGAGACTGCCCACGCCTTCGGAGAGAAGATCCAGGACAACACCCCGGAGCCGGTGCGCGACAAGGTCGCCCGGACGGTGCGGGTCGCGCGTGGCAACCGCAACCTGCTCATCGCCGGTGCAGCCGCCCTGGCCGTCATCGTCCTCGCCCGGCGCAGGAGGAAGAGCTGATGAAAGCGTCCAAGGTTGCCTACAAGCCGGTCGGCCTGGTGCTGGGCGCCACGAGCGGTGCTCTCGCCGGCGCGGTCTTCAAGCAGGTATGGAAGGCCACCGGCCACGACGAGGATGCTCCCGACGCCACCGACAGAGATCGCAGCTGGCGGGAAGTTCTGATCGCCGCCGGCCTGCAGGGTGCGATCTTCGCCGCGGTCAAGGCGGCGGTCGACCGCGGCGGCGCCAGTGCCGTGCACCGTCTGACCGGAACCTGGCCCGGCTGACCACCACACCGCCGCATTCACGGAGTGTCAACGCGCCGGCGGAGCGGGACATCGTCATGGCGTGTCCACTCATGAGGATGTTTCTGCCCCGCCGCCCTCTCGCTGACGGTGATCCCGGGGATACGCTACGTCAAGGGCGGGATCGCCGACGGGCATGCTCGTCGTGCCAGGAGGGGAACGGGTGGCCACGGATTGGTCGGACACGCAGCGAGCCGTGGGTCCAGCACCGAACGAGGAGCAGCGCGAGGGGGACATACGGATCGTGCCGAGAGCCCTTGAGCGAGATGCCGAACTGGTCATTGTCAAGGCGGCGTTGGATGCCGTGAGCGGCCGTTCGACGACGGGTGAGGTGATTCCCTCAGCACGGCGCGGTGGCTTGCTGGCCTTCACAGGACCGGCCGGAGCAGGCAAGACGACCCTCTTGGAGGAGGTGCGTCGCCTTGCGCCCGAGCGGGAGTGCACAGGGCTCTTCGCGAAGGGCGGCGAGCAGGAGCGGAGTCTGGCCTTCCATGTGGTGCGGCAGTTGCTCCAGCCGCTGCTGGCCTCGTACTCCGAGAGCGAGCGCCGGGAGCTGCTGGGCGACTGGTACGGCATCGTAGGCCCTTGTGTCGGCTTGAGTCCCGCCGTGGAAGGCGTGGTGCCGGATCCTCAAGGTGTGCGGGACGGTCTGGATTGGGTGGTCACGCATGTGTCGGTACAGCGCGGCCCATTGGTCCTGGTCGTCGACGACGCGCACTGGGCGGACGCCGAATCCCTGGCCTGGCTGACCTCCTTTGCCGTACGGGTCGAGGAACTGCCCGTACTTCTGGTCGTCGCGTACCGCGCGGAGGAAATGACCGATGAAGCCACGACGTTCAGCGACATGGTCGAGCGGAACCGGGTGGGTCCGCTCGACCTGGCGCCGTTGACGCCGGCCGCGGTCGCCCATCTGATGCGCGAGGCGCTGGGCACCGAGGCCGACGACGACTTCTGCCGTGAAGCCTGGCTGGTCACCGGCGGCAATCCCTTCGAGACGGTCGAGCTGGCGGCGAAGGTACGCGACGGCCAGCTGGTCCCCGGGAGGGAGAACGCCTGCGCGTTGCGGGACCTTGCTGCCGAGACCAGGGGCGGCGGCCTGGCGGAGCGGCTGGAGCAGCTGGGCACGCTCGCGGTGCGGCTGGCCTGGGCTGTTGCCGTCCTTGGCTCGGAGGCGACCTTCGGCATGGCTGCGGCGCTGGCGGCGCAGGGACCGGCCGAGGCCGCGCAAGCGACGGACACGCTGCGGACCGAGCGCATTCTGACGTACGGCATGAAGCCGGAGTTCGTCCATCCGCTGATCGCGACGGCGGTCTATCGGGCCATCCCGCCCGCGATGCGGGTGGCACTGCACGGCAAGGCCGCCTGGGAGCTCGTGGAGGCGGGCAAGGGTCCGGCTGCGGCGGCCCGACATCTGCTGGAGACACAGCCGGAGGGGGATGTCTGGGTGGCGGAGCAGCTACGCGACGCGGCCCGGGAGTATGTGCGCCGCGGCGCTCCCGACGCTGCCCGGCGCTGCCTGAGCCGCGCCCTGCGCGAGCCTCCGCCCGCGGGACTGCGGGCCACGGTGCTGCACGAACTCGGTTCCCCGGCGCTCCTGCACGATCCGGCGGTGACGGTCAACCATTTGCGGGCTGCGCTGGAGGAGCCTGATCTGCAGCCGGCACTGCGGCAGAGCATCGTGATCCGTCTCGGGCGGGCGCTGTCGCATTGCGACCGGCTCACGGAGGCGGCGGACCTGGCGATGGAGGAATTCCGTACGGCCACGGACTCGCGAGAACGCCTTCGCATGCTCATGGAGCACTTCAGGATGTCCGCGTTCACCGCCGACGACCGGGAAGCCCCGGCTCTGTCCCGTCGGCTCAGCCACCTCACGCAGCGGCTGTCCGGCGAGAGCCAGACCGAGCGCTACCTCTACGGGTTGCGCGCATGGGATGCGATGGTGCGCGGCGAACCGGCGGCAACCGCGGTGGAGTTCGCGGAGCGGGCGCTGGGTTCCGGCGGGATGAGCTGGACGGACGAGAGGTGGGGCTTCGAAGTCCCGTCGCTGGTGGCCCTCACCTTCTTGTACTGCGACCGCCCGGACCGGGCCGAGCATCTGTACGCGGGAGCCATCGCGGAGTACGAACAGCAGGGCTGGCGCGGGGTGCATCTCTCGCTCGGTTACAGCCTGCTCGGTTACATCCGGTTCTGGAAAGGTCAGCTCACCGGTGCCGAGGACTTTGTACGCGCCGGGCTGCAACTCGCGGACCGCCTGGGGCCCGCGGGCATTCATGCGCAGTGGTACGCGATGGCCACCTTGATCGAAATCCTGATGGCCCGCGGAGAGACCGCGGCTGCCCAGGAGCTGGCGGTCGCCCGCCGGTTCGGCAAGCCGTTCCCGTCGGCCGTGACGCTTCCCGACGCCGAGACTGTCCACGGCGAACTGCTGTTGGCCCGGGGTATGGACAAGGAGGCCGCTGAAGGGCTGTCCTCGGTGGGCCGTCGCCTCGACCTGCGTGGAATGCGTAATCCGGCCTGGTGCCCGTGGCTGCCCCAACTCGCGCTGGCTACCCGGACGACGGATGCTGGGCGGGCGCTGGATCTGGCGCAGGAGGCACTGCGCCGCGCCGAGCGCTTCGGTACGGCCACGGCAGTGGGGAAGGCGCTGTCTGTGCTCGCCCGGATGACGGACGGGCCCGAGGGAATTGCTCTGCTGCGGCGTGCCGTCACTACGCTGGAGTTGTCGCCGTCGTCGTACGAACTCGCGGGCGCTCTGGTCGAGCTCGGCACAGCTTTGCGCCGTGCCGGGCTTCTCTCGCAAGCGGCCGAGCCTCTGCACCGTGGTGTGGATCTGGCCGGTCAGTGCGGGGCCGGGGGTGTTGCGGCACGGGCGCGCGACGAGCTGGTCGCGGCGGGGCTGAGGCCTCGCCGCTTGAGTGTGGTGCGGCATGAGCCGCTTAGCGGAGCACCACCCGCGTAGTCAACGGCGCACGGTAGCCCGCGCGCGCCGTGCCGTGCACCACATCGTGGGGGCATGGTGCGCCAGGGGCAGCATCGTCGGTTTCCCTGTGCGTCGAGAGGTGAAGCATCCAGGGCGAACGGACGGGGGAGCGCCTGATCCCCGCTCTGACTTGCTCGCTGTTGCTTCCTCGTCTCGCTCCCTCGGAGGGGAGCCATGCGTGCTGCTGTGGCAGGTGCGAAGGGCCACACCATGGCGGCTCGCACCGATGTCGAGCTGTACGTGAAAGCCCTCGACCACGCCCCTTTCGCGGAGGCGGCCCCGTCGAAACCTTGCGTCAACTCGCCCACGCCGCTTCCGCTTCCGTGAGGACGTCATGACCGAATTCTTCCTGCCCGAGCTGCCTCGCCTGCTGCCGGTGGCCTACCACCCCAAGGCAGCGCAGATCGAGTTCCGGTCGAACGGCTGGGTGCGCAGCCGGCTCGGCGACTGCTTCGCGAGCGAGGAAGACCTGCTGCGCTACCTGCGCCAGCGCAACGGACTGTACGGGCCACTGACCGTGCCGTACGCGGATGAGCAGCGGGCGCTCGATGTCGCGGACTGGTACCAGTACGTCACCGTCATAGACAGCTTCGTCTCGGACCGTTCGGCGCTGGGAGCCGATGAGGCCAGTGCCCGCGATGCGTTCGCCGAGATCATGGACGACTTCCACGGTGACTGCGGCGGGAGAGAGGACTTTCCCTACGGCGTAGCGGGCAAGGAGCTGTGGCGTCGTATCAGCCCTGGGCTCTCTCCCGGTCAGAAACGACGGTTCGCCGGTGCTCTCGAAGCGTTTCTGCATGGGTGCGTCACCGAGATCCGGTTCAAGCTGACGGAGCGGGTGCCGGACTACGAGACCTGTATGACCGTGCGTCTGGAGAGTTTCGGCTGCGACTTCATCCGGTTGATGACCGAATATGCGGCGGGCGTCGACATGACCGGACTCGATCGGCTGCTCGCGGACGTGCACAAGCACTGTATGCGGCAGATGATCATCGTCAACGACCTGCTCTCGTGGCGCAAGGAGCACGCTCAGGGCGACAAGATGACGGTGGTTCGCGTGCTGATCGAGCGTGGGGGACTGGGTCTGCAGCAGTGCGTCGACCGGCTTCATGAGCTGGTCGGTCATCACGAGAACGCCTACATCGTGGCTCGGGACCGGATGTTGAACGGTCCTCACGGAACGCGCGCGGACATCCGTGCCTATCTGAACGGCCTGGACCACCTGATCGGTGGCAGTGCGGAGTTCGAGTACCTCACGCCTCGCTACTTCGGCGACGGCTATGTCTGGGACGGCTCCACCTCGGGCTGGATCAGCCTCACCGCACCCGTCGCCCGATTCCGGGCACGGCCCAACACCGATACGGATACCAATGTTGAGAGCAGCGGGTCGCGGGCAGCGACACCGTCCATGACGAGGAGCTGAAGAGTGGCAGAGACTGCACGCATACGGCCGAGCACACGCCTGTCGACAACCGGCATGGCTGTGCCGCCGACGAAAGGCAACGCTCCCGGCCGGCTCCCCGTTCTCGGCCATGCGATCCCTCTGCGGCGCCGTCCGCTGGAGTTCCTGGCTGCCCTGCCCGCGCACGGCGACCTGGTCGAGATCCGTCTCGGCCCCCAGCGCGCCTATCTGGCCTGCCGCCCCGAGCTCGTACGGCAGGTGCTGCTGGACCCGCGCACCTACGACAAGGGCGGCCCGCTGTTCGACAAGGTCCGACCCCTCGTGGGAAACGGCCTGTTCACCTCGGCCTGGGCGGAGCACCGGTTGCAGCGCCGGCTGGTGCAGCCTGCCTTTCACTCCAGCCGCACGGCTTCCTACGCCGCAGTGATGTGCGAAGAGATCGAGTCCATGCTCGGCTCATGGGAGGAAGGCCGTGCCATCGACCTCGGCGCCACGCTGCATGCCCTGACGGTCCGGGTCACCACGCGAACGTTGTTCTCCACCACGATCGGAGGTCGTGCCGTTGCCGACGTACAGCATTGTCTCCCCGTCATCCTCCGGGGCATCTACCGGCGGATGACCTCGCCGGTCGGTCTCCTGGAGAGACTTCCCACCCCCGAGAACAGGCGCTTCAAGGAGGCACGCAGGAGGCTGCGTGCAGTCATCGACGAGACGATCCAGGGCTGCCGGCGCTCGGGGGCGGACAACGGAGACCTGCTGTCGATTCTGGTCGGCGCCCGGGACGAGGAGAGCGGTGAGGGCTTCACCGATGACGACATCCGCGACCAGGTCATGACCCTGCTGATCGCCGGCACCGAGACCACCGCGAGCGTCCTGGCATGGGCCCTCCACCTGCTGAGCCGACACCCCGAGGTCGAGAAGCAGTTGCACGACGAAGCCGACCGCATCCTCGCTGGACGACTGCCGGCCTTCGCCGACCTGCCCGCCCTGGACTACGCCCGACGCGTCGTCACCGAAACCCTTCGTCTCTACCCGCCGGCCTGGCTGCTCAGCCGGACAGCCACCGTCCAGACTGAACTCGCTGGGGAGCAGCTGAAGCCGGGCGCGATCGTCCTGTACAGCCCCTACGTCCTCGGCCGCAATCCCGATCTCTTCCCCGATCCCGGTCGCTTCGACCCCGATCGCTGGCTTCCTGAACGGGCAGCATCAGTGCCGCATGGCGCGATGGTGCCTTTCGGCGCCGGCAGCCGCAAATGCATCGGTGACGCCTTCGGCCTGGCCGAGGCGACCCTGGCTCTCGCCGCCATCAGCACGCGCTGGCAGCTCCGGCCCGTGCCCGGAACGACGATCCGGCCGAAGCCGGAAGCGGCCCTGGGCACCGGTCCCCTCCGCATGCTGCCCCAACCGCGACGCTTCGGGGCAGGTTCGGGGTGCACGAGTCCCTGACACCGAACTGCGGGAGCGTCACCAACCGGGCAACGAAACCACCTCGGGCTGCGCCCGGCACATCACCCTGGCCGTGCTCGCGCAGCCCTTCCTCGCCGCGATGGCCGCCGCCAGGACTCGGCGCGGTGGGCAGGGTGGTGGCTCAGTCGGGGAATGTGCGGCTGGTGACCGTGAAGGGGGCGCCCTCGGTGTCGCACACGGTCGCTGCCTGGCCATCGGGAGTGTCGCGCTGTCCGAGAACCATGCCTCCGTTACGGCGTACCGCCTCGGCAGTGGCGGTCACATCGGCGACGGGGAAGTGGACGTGCCAGCGCGGCCGGATCATGGGGTCCGGTGCGGTTTCGACCGCGCCGGAGCTCAGACGGGCCACGATGTGCCCGTCGTGGCGCAGTACGACTTCTTCCTTCTCGTACTCGACCTCGCAGCAGCCGGGCCGTTCGCATGCCCAGTCGAGGACCTGCCCGTAGAAGATCGCGGCATCGAACGCGTCCCGTGTCCGCAGACGCAGCCAGGCCGGCGCGTTCTTGCGCCAGCTCAGCCAGTCCGAGACGAGCTGTCCTTCCCAGATGCCGAAGACGGCTCCGTCCCGGTCCGCGGCCAGCGCGCCACGGCCGACGGGAAAGGTCAGCGGGCCCACTGCGACCGTGGCGCAGCGCTCCAGTATCCGCGCCGCGGTCTCGTCCGCGTCGGCGACCGCGAAATACGGCGTCCAGCCGGCCGGTGCCCGCAGTGCGGGGTCGGGCGTGCCGAGGCCGGCAACCGGCATGCCCTCGAGCATGGCGATACTGAACTGGTCCCCGAGTTTGGCGCGCCGGAATCGCCATCCGAGTACCGCGCCGTAGAAGGCCTGCGCTTGTGACAGGTCGCGCGCCAGCAGAGTGATCCAGCAGGGCGCGCCGTAGACATCGTGGCTCGACGTCCTATCGGCCCGTCTCGGTTCCTTGTCCATCGCACTCAGCGTCCCGGTCGAATAGGGGCATCACGGGCAGAATATCCTGTCTCGTTTCGCTCACGTGCAGCGTCCGCGCGATCACTTATTGCAAGCGACCACGGATGTCTCTCCGGGCGGGCCGCGGAGGCCGGGCGAATTTTCCGGTTTTGGCAGTACGGCGCTCAGTTGGGGTACCCGGTCATCATGGTTACTTTCAGTCACCCGGCCGGCGACGGGCTCACCGAGTTCGGCGCCGGTACTGGGGCACTCGCAGGCGTCAGCTTCGTCCTCGTCGCCCTCGCCCTCGCTCTCCTCGTGCTGCTCGTCGGACTGGTCTGGTGGTGGGGCGCGCGCAGCAGGCGCGACCCTCCACCGCGACCGGACGAGCAGCCGCGGCGGCCCGTTCATCGGGCCCATGTCGAGAGCCGCCGGGAACCCGACGAGTTCGCGGAAGGAGGCGTACGCCTCGCGCCTCACGAGCTCAGGGGCTACGGAAATATGGGCTCAAGGCCCGTGCCACCCGAGCGGCCGCACGACTCCGGCGGGCCCTTCGGCAGCGGAGGTCTCGGCGGCTGATCTCACCTGCGATCGGGGCGCAGCCGGGTGAATGACGTGCGTGTCGGAGGGGGTGGGCGAGACCCGTGGCTGTGTGCCGGGCATGGTCGGTCTGCGACATCCCGACGGCAGTGGAGGAAGCGTGCCGTGCCCGATTCTGTGCCGTCTCCTGTCGTTCACGGTGGCTATGACGGCACTGACCGGCTGCGCCGCGGTCACCGGGCGGGAGCAGGCGGCCTCCCGCGCTGTTGAGCGGTTCGAGACCAGCCTGCGTGAAGGCGACGGCGTACAGGCCTGCGCCGCCCTTGCCCCAGGAACAGTCGAGGAGCTCGAGGACACGGCAGAGGCGGACTGCCCGGCGGCTGTGGCCGACGCGCCGCCGCCGAAGGCGGGCGCGGTCCGACTGGTGAATGTGTACGGCCGGCAGGCGCGTGTGGTTCTCAACGGCGACACAGTGTTCCTGTCCGTGTTCCCGGACGGCTGGAAGGTCACGGCTGCCGGCTGCTCCCCTCGTGCCGGGCAGCCGTACAAGTGCATCGTCAAGGGGGGATGACGACATGACACGGACACTGTTCGGCCTGTGCCTGGCGGTCGTCTACTGCGGCCTGGCCTACTTCATCGTGGTGGGGGCGACACATCGGTGACTTCCGTACGCCGCGTCCTCAAGGAGCACGGCCTCACGCTGGTCTTCGGCGGGGGCTTCCTCCTTGCCCTGGCGGGACAGGCCTTCGCCGGCCACGCCAGCTTCAACGACCAACTGGTCGCCGACAGCCTCCACCCCATCGGCCTCGGCGCCTACCTCACCACTTCCGATTTCGCCGTGGACGTGACGGAGAATTGGCAGTCGGAGTATCTCCAGTTCTCCCTTTACATCTTCGGCACGGTCTGGCTGCTCCAGCGAGGTTCGCCGGAATCCAAGAAGCTCGACGAGGCGGGACCGGAGTCGGACAGGGACCAGAAGGTCGGTGTGTTCGCCGAGCCGGACTCGCCCCGGTGGGCGTCCGGCGGGCGCTTGCGCCAGGCCCTGTACTCCAGCTCGCTGGGTACCGTCATGGGCTCCGTGTTCGTGCTGTCGTGGCTCGCCCAGTCCATCGCCGGCGCGGCCGCCCACAACGAGGAGCGACTGCGCGGGTTGCGGCCGCCGATGAGCTGGTCCCAGTACGTCAAGTCGGCGGACTTCTGGGACCGTACCCTGCAGAACTGGCAGTCGGAGCTGCTGGCGGTCGCCTCGATGGTGATTCTCTCCGTCTATCTTCGCCAGCGCGGCTCGCCGGAGTCCAAGCCCGTCGGAACTCCCCACAGCGCTACCGGCGTCGAGGGCTAGGATCCGATCCGTATGCCCGCGTCGAGCACCGGCCCGCAAGTAGTCGAAGCAGGTAGTCGAACGGCTTCCGGTCACGAGGTCGGGCGCACGCGGGATTCGGTCCAGTCGAGCAGGTCCGCCGCCCTCCAGGTGTTGATCACTCGTTCCGCGGGCACCTCGCACTCCTCGGCCCGGGCGCAGCCGATGATCTGCCAGTCGAGCTGCCCCGGGGCGTGTGCGTCCGTGTCGATGGCGAAGCAGGTTCCGGCAGCCACCGCTTGGCGCAGCAGACGCTTGGGGGGATCCCGTCGCTCGGGCCTGCTGTTGATCTCCACGGCCGTGCCGTGGGCCGCGCAGGCCGCGAAGACCTCGTCCGCGTCGAACTGCGACTCGGGCCGTTTTTTGCCGGCGACCAGTCGGCCCGTGCAGTGGCCCAACACATCGGCCAAGGGGTTCTGAACAGCCTTGACCAGGCGCCGTGTCATGGCCGCCGACTCCATACGCAGCTCGGAGTGGACCGAGACGACCACGAGATCCAGCTGATCCAGCAGCTCCGGCTCCTGGTCGAGCGAGCCGTCCGACAGGATGTCGCACTCGATGCCGGTCAGCAGCCGGAAGGGGGACCACTGACTGTTGAGCTCCGCCACTACCTCCAACTGCTCACGCAGCCGCTCGGCGGACAGCCCACTCGCGACGGTCAGCCGGGGAGAGTGATCGGTGAGGGCGGCCCACTCGTGGCCCAGGGCGATCGCCGCCCGCCCCATCGCCTCGATGGGGCTGCCGCCGTCCGACCAGTCCGAATGCAGATGGCAGTCGCCGCGCAGCAGGGAGCGCAGCTTGGTCCCGCCATCGGCAAGCGGCTTGGACGCCTCGTCCTCCAGTCGCTGAAGGTAGAGCGGTACGTCTCCGGCCAGCGCCTCCCGTACGACACCCGCTGTCTTCGGGCCGATGCCCTTGACGGCTTCGAGTGACCCCTCCTTCGCGCGCCGGCGGATTTCGGCGTCGGACATCTGGGCCAGCACGGCGGAGGCGGTACGAAAGGCGCGGACCCGGTAGGTCTCCGCGAGGGAGCGCTCCAGCAGAAACGCGATCCGTTCCAGCGCCTCCACAGGGTGCATCTCAGCTCCTTCGCACCGCGACGGCGACCGCGGAGCCGGGCGCGGGGAACTACCCGCGTCCCGGACGGCCGCCGACTGCTCCCTCCACTGTCGCGCCTTCCGGAAGCGAGGGCACGCCGAGCGGCTGCATGTGGCGGCCGGTCGCGTACTCGACGTTCACCTCCTCCTGAGGCGGCAGCATCAGTTCTTCATAGCGGCCGAGCGCGAGGACGATGCCCAGCATCGCTATCGGAACGAGCACGGCGATGAGCTCCATGGCCTCTCCTTTCCTGGGACCTCCTCTCCGGGTTCCCCCTCCTGTCTCGGCAAACCTCCGTACATGTCCGGAATGACCAACTCGACGCCACTCCTCGCAAGTTGGTGTTTGAAATCGCGCGTTCGTGTTACTCGCAGAAAGGAGGAGCCATGGCGAATTCATCAGAGAACACACCGAAGAAGAACGAGAGTGCGGCGGACAGGCCGGGCCCGATGGAGCTGCTGCGTCAGGCGCGTGGCCAGTTGACGGAGCTCACCGGCATGGAGGCCGAATCGGTCTCGTCGTTCGTCCAGACGGAGGACGGCTGGTCGCTGGAGGTCGAGGTGCTCGAACTGGCCCGCGTCCCCACGACGACAAGCCTCCTCGCGACGTACGAGGTGACCCTCGACGCCCAGGGCGAGCTGACCGGCTACCGACGCGTCCGCCGCTACGAGCGCGGCAGGGCCGACCCCAAGTAGCAGGTCCGCCGCGCGACCGACCAAACCGACAAAGGAGGACTGGTATCGATGACCGTTGTGCCGGCACAGCAGAGCAGGGGTGGAGGCAGCAGTGGCCTCTACGACGTCCTGGAACTCGTACTCGACCGTGGGCTGGTCATTGACGCTTTCGTACGGGTCTCTCTCGTAGGAATCGAGATCCTGAAGATCGATGTCCGGATCGTGGTCGCCAGCGTCGACACGTATCTGCGTTTCGCGGAGGCATGCAACCGGCTCGACCTCGAGGCCGGGCCGCGCAAGGACCCGGGTCTGCCCGATCTGGTCGGCGAGATCACGGAGTCCGGAGCGCGCGGTAAGTCCAAGGGCGTGCTGGAAGGTGCCGCGGAGAAGATCTCGGACTCGTTCCGGCAGGGCCGTGACGACGAGAAGGAGAAGGCCGAATCCAGGCCGCGCACCAGGCGCACGACGTCCCGCAGCAAGAAGGAGGAGACGGAGTGAGTACGTACGTCTACGGCATCGCACGGAGTTCGCACCCGAGCCTCCCGGAAATGGCGACCGGAGTGGGCGACCCGCCGCGGCCTGTACGCATCCTGAGGCAGGGCAGGCTCGTGGCTCTGGTCAGCGATGCACCCGAAGACCTGAAGCCCAAGCGGCGCGACTTGTTGGCGCACCAGAACGTGCTGCGCGAAGCGGGCGAGGAGGGCACCGTACTGCCCCTGCGCTTCGGTGGTATCTCGCCGGACGACGAGACACTGACAGCCGTGCTCGCGGAACGTGAGGACCACTATCTCGACCGGCTGAGCGCACTCGACGGCAAGACCGAGTACAACGTCAAGGCCACGCACGACGAAGAGGCTGTCCTGCACCGGGTGCTCGCCGACGATCCCGGGCTACGGGCCATGGCCGAGGCAGGCCGGACCGCCCAGGGCGCTTCGCACGACCAGAAGATGCAGCTCGGCGAGCGCATTGCGGCCGCCGTGCAGCTGCGCGAGACCCGGGACGCCGATCTGGTGCGGGCGACGCTCGAAGGATCGGCCGAGGAGGTGAGCGCCGGGCCGCAGAGCACCGGATGGCTGATGAATCTCTCCTTCCTCGTGATCCGCGAACACGGTGCCGACTTCCTGAATGCCGTCGACGAGCTGCGCCGGCAACAGTCGCACCTGGCGCTGACCGTGACCGGACCCCTCCCTCCGTACAGCTTCGTGGAGTGAGAGATGGGGCTGCTCGGAGAGCTGTTGCTGCTGCCCGTCGCACCCGTGCGCGGCACCGTCTGGGTGCTGCAACAGGTGGTGGACGAGGCGGAGCGGCAGTACTACGACCCGTCGGCCGTCCAGGCCGAACTTGCCCGTCTCGCGGAGCAACTTGATGCGGGCGACATCGACGAGGCCGAGTTCGACCGCCGCGAGGACGAACTCCTGGAGCGGCTGCAGATCATGCAGAACAGGGAGCAGAAGCAATGAACAAGCTGAACAACCGTCTGGTGATGGGACTCGCCGTGGGCGCCGGGTATGTGCTCGGGCGCACGAGAAAGGCGAAGCTGGCGTTCGCCATCGGCACGATGGTGGCCGGCAAGCGGCTGCAGTTGAACCCGAGGGCACTCGGCGACCTCGTCAGTCAACAGCTGCAGAACAACCCGCAGTTCAAGGAGATAGGCGACCAACTGCGCGAGGACCTGCGCGGGGTGGGCAGGGCGGCCACCGGGGCGCTGGTCAACCGGCAGCTCGAAGGGATCGCCGATCGCTTGCACGAGCGGACGTTGAATGTGCAGGACCGAATCGACGGCGCTGCCTCCGACGTGCTCGGTGAGGACAAGGCCGAGGGCGATGAGGACCTGGAGGAGGACGAGGAGAAGGAGCCGCAGGAACGAGGCACGTCGGGAAAGCGGACGAAGAAGACGGCGCAGAAGACGGCGCAGAAGGCGACGCCCACGCGCAGGAGCCCCGCCAAGAAGGCGACCGGGACCGGCCGGCGCACCACAAAGAAGGCGGCTGCCAAGAAGGCCACCTCGAGGGGAGGCCGGAGCCATGGCTGAGAAACTGAGCCTGCTGAGCGCGGACAACCCCGCTGCCCAGAAACTGAAAGAGGAGCTGCTGAGTTATCTGGCCGTGCAGGCCCAGCAGAAGATGACTTCGGTCGGCCGAACCCTCGGCCGTACCACGGTCAAGCTCAACGACATCGCGGAGGGCCGCAGTCCCGGCCTCGCCAAGCTGGCTGTGGAAGGCGGCCGCAAGGCCGCCCAGGGCAAGGGCCCGCTCCGCAGCGCAGTCGAACTGGGGGCCTCGCGGATCAAGGAAAATGTCACCCAGACCCTCAAGGGCTTCGGCGGAAAGCGGAAGAAGGCCAGGGGAGGGAGTAAGCCCGTCGTCATCATGGAGTCCGTCGATGTCGGAGTCCCGGTGCGCGAGGCCTACGACCAGTGGTCACTCTTCCAGGACTTCTCCACGTTCACCAGGGGCGTCAAGAGCGTGAGCACCGCCGACGACGCCACATCGGACTGGCAGTTGAAGATCTTCTGGTCGAGCCGTAGCTGGCAGGCCCACGTCACCGAGCAGATACCGGACACCCGCATCCAGTGGACGTCGCAAGGAGCCAAGGGAAGTGCGAACGGTGTCGTCACCTTCCATCCACTGGGCGAGAACCTGACCCGGGTGCTGCTTGTCCTGGAGTACTACCCCAAGGGGCTGTTCGAGAGGACAGGCAACCTCTGGCGCGCCCAGGGCCGGCGCGCCCGGCTCGATCTCAAGAACTTCGCCCGCCATATTTCAATGCGCGGTGAGGCAGAAGACGGGTGGCGCGGCGAGATCCGGGACGGCGAAGTGGTGCGCCGCGACGATGACGCCGCAGCGGATGAGCAGGACGAGCGGGACGAGCGGGACGAGCGGGACGAGCAGATCGTGTACGAGGACGACGAAGCGGAGGAAGAACCGGAAGACGAGTACGAATACGAGGACGAGGACGAGGCCGAGGCCGACGACGAGGACCAGGGCCTGGATGAGGACGAGGCCGAGGTGGAAGACGAGGCCGAGTACGCCGGGACCGGAAACCGCGGGCGCCGATGACCACCGCAAGCAGGCTCCCAGACCCCTACGGCGGTTCCGGCGGCGCGAATCTCGCCGACATCCTGGAGCGCGTGCTCGACAAGGGAATCGTCATCGCGGGCGACATCCGCATCAATCTTCTGGACATCGAGCTGCTGACGGTCAAACTCCGCCTGATCGTCGCCTCCGTCGACAAGGCCAAGGAAATGGGGATCGACTGGTGGGAGGACGACCCGGCGCTCTCCTCCGGTGCCCGCCGCCGCGAACTGGCCGAGGAGAACGAGCGATTGCAGCGCCGCATCGCGGAACTGGAATCGGCTCATCGAACCAGTGAGGAGCGCAAGGAGTCGGCATGAATGAGCTGCGCTATGTGTACGCCGTGACCCGCCCATTCGACGGGCCATTGGCCGAAGGTCTCCGCGGGGTCGCGGACACACGGCCGTACGTACTGCACCACGGCGACCTGGTCGCCGTCGTATCCGCGGTGTCCGCCGACGACTTCAATGAGATCCCGCTCCGCGCCCATCTCGAGGAACTCGACTGGTTGACCGAGACCGCCCACGCCCACCAGGCCGTGATCGCGGCGCTCACGTCGCTGAGCTGTCCGCTGCCGCTGCGGCTCGCCACCGTATGCCGGGACGAAGACGGCGTGCGACGACTGCTCGACGCGGGCCACGACCGGTTCGTCCGCACCTTGGAGAGGCTCGACGGGCGCGTCGAATGGGGCGTCAAGGTGTACGCGGAAACGCCGGAACCCGCAGCAGCGTCCCCCGCGCCCGCCCCCGCCCCCGCATCGACCGGCCGCGACTACCTGCGCAGGCGCCTTCAGGAGCGCCGCGCCGACGAAGGAATCTGGGAGCGCGCCGACGCGGTGTCGCGGCGACTGCACGAGAAGCTGTCCCGTCATGCGGAGGCGGAGAGGCTGCACCGCCCGCAGCAGGCACAGCTCTCCGGGGCAGCCGGCCACAATGTCCTCAACGCGGCCTATCTCGTTCCGTGCGAGGAGAGCGCGGTCTTCGTCGAGAACCTGGACGAGCTGCGACCGCACGAGCCGGGCATACGGGTTGAGCTGACCGGCCCGTGGGCCCCGTACTCCTTCACGGGCGAGGTGGGGGACCGATGACTGCCCCGGCGCCGCTGGCCCATCGCGAAATCGCGCTGGTCGACCTGCTCGACAGACTGCTCGCGGGCGGTGTCGTGATCGCAGGCGACGTCACCCTTCGGATCGCCGACGTCGATCTCGTACGCATCGACCTCAAGGCGCTGGTCAGCTCGGTGAACGCCCGAGTCGCATCCCCTTGGGAGGAGCCCGGATGAGCGGCAGGCGCAGGGTCGACCTGGACCCCGACACTGTCGAACGCGATCTGGCGAAGCTGGTTCTGACGGTGGTGGAGCTGCTGCGCCAGCTCATGGAGCGGCAGGCACTGCGCCGCGTGGACGTGGGGGACCTGACGGAGGACCAGGAGGAGCGGATCGGGCTCACTCTGATGCTGTTGGAGGACCGGATGGACGTCCTGAGGGAGAGGTTCGGACTGGAGCCCGAAGACCTCAATATCGACCTGGGGCCGCTGGGGCCGTTGCTCCCCAGGTGATGGGAGCGGGTCCGGAGCATGGCCGTGCCTTTCGGACGGCGACAGTTGCCAATGCCTGATAGAGGTGAGAGATCAGACATTGCCGCTTCGAGAGCATCCGAGCGCTCGTCGCGGACTGCAGCGTCCGGGCCCTCGTCGCGGACTGAACTCAACATTCATCCGTCCGGACGAGAGGCACGACCGGATACCGGTAGAAGGAACCTGCCCTATGCAACGTGCGGCTCTCTTCGACGTCGACGGCACACTTGCCGACACCAATCACCTCCATGTGACGGCGTGGTGGGAAGCCTTCCGGCAGGCCGGGCACCGGGTGGCGATGCACGACATCCATCGGGCGCTCGGACTGCCCAGCGGTGACCTGATCGCGCATCTGCTCGGGGAGGGCCGGGACACCGGCCGGGACGACGTCATCAGCAAGGCGCACAAGGCGCTGTACGGGACGTACTCCGACCGGCTGCCGCCGCAGGAGAAGGCGGGGGACCTGCTGCGGGCCCTGGCCGACCATGGCTGGACGGTCGTCCTGGTCACCTCCGCCGGGGGCGCGGAACTCACCGCGCTGCGACGGGCCATCGACGCCGACGACGCCATCAGCGCGACGGCCAGTGCCGACGACGTGGAGAGGGGAAAGCCCGCTCCCGATCCGGTTGAGCATGCCCTGAAACTGGCCGGGGCGCCCGCCGAGCGCGCGGTGTTCGTCGGCGACTCACGGTGGGACATGGAGGCCGCGACCCAGGCGCATGTGACGTGCCTGGGTCTTCTCTGCGGTGGCATCTCCCGCGCCGAGCTCGAGGAAGCCGGCGCGTCAGCCGTCTACGAGGGTCCTGCTGCTCTCCTGGAGCAGCTCGAAGGCAGCCCCCTCGCGCAGCTCCAGTAGCGAAACCTGAGCGGGTCCAGCTCCGCCTCTGGCCTGGGGCTTTCACTGAGGGTAGTCACGCGAATGGCGGTTGTTGCTGCCCCGGGTAACACTGGCCCGGACTGACCGCTGGGTGCGCACCCGCTGGTGCTTTCACTCAAGGAGGGCACTGATGTTGATGCCTGACCTCGCTGTCATCGCCGGACTGATGGCCCGCTACCGGGCACATGAGCACCTCTATCTGGCTGCCCCCCACGACGGTGAAGCGCGCATGCGCTTCGAGGACACCGCCTACACCCTGTGTGTACTGATGGGAGAGCGCACGGCCAGAGAAGCCGTGCTCGCTGCGGAACGCTACGTCGCGCGAGGCCGGCCGAAGCACGGGCCCGCCGAGAAACGCGCGGCGCCGAGGAAACGCTGACCGCGGCGGCGGGCCGGACAGCTGGACTACGTCTGGCCCGCTCGAGCGCGGGAAGGACCAAGGGGTGCCTGATCTTCTCAACCCAGTAAGAGAGCCGATTGTCGAGTTCGTCAGCCGGCGCAGGGAAGCCACCGTCGTCCAGACGTTGCGTTCGACGGCGGCCGCGACTCTCGCCTACGTCGCTGCCCTGTGGCTGACCAGCGAACCCGCTCCTCTCACCGCTCCCCTCACCGCGCTCCTCGTAGTCCAGGTGACTCTCTACTCCACTCTCACCACCGGCATCCGCCGAGTGAACTCCGTGATCGCCGGTGTTCTGATCGCCAGCGGCTTCAGCGCTCTCGTCGGCCTGACGTGGTGGAGCCTGGGACTGATCATCCTGGCTTCCCTGGTGGTGGGGCGCCTGGTGCGCGTCGGTGAGTTCGTCCCGGAGGTCGCGATCAGCGCGATGCTCGTGCTCGGCGTGAGCCGGATTGCGTACACCGCATGGGACCGTGTGCTGGAGACACTGATCGGCGCGGGGGTGGGCCTCCTGTTCAACGTTCTGCTTGTGCCCCCCGTCTGGGTGGGGCCGGCCGGTGATTCCATCCAGGACCTGGCCCGACGGATGCGCCGGCTGCTTCTGCGCATCGGGGAGGAACTGAGCAGCCACACCACGGTGGAGCGCGCCGCCGCCCGGCTCCATGAAGCACGCCGCCTCGACCACGACATTGCCGACGTCGACGGAGCGCTGCGCCAGGCCGAGGACAGCCTTCGGCTGAATCCGCGGGTGAAGGAAGGACTGCTGCGCCGAGTGGTGCTGCGCACCGGGCTCGACACCCTGGAGATCTGTGCGGTGGTTCTGCGGGTACTTGCCCGCACGATGACCGACCTCGCCAAGGCGCGCGGTGAGGAGGATCTGTTCCCGCCGGAGGAGGGGGTCGCCCTCGAGGAGCTGCTGGCCCATGTCGCCGACGCCCTCGTCAGCTTCGCCGTACTGGTGACCACGCAGGTGAGCGAGAGCGCCGATGCCGCGGAGTCCCGGCTGGCCGGCGAACTCGCCGCGGCCGCCGCGGCCCGCGAGAGGGCGGCGGAGCTGCTGCTTGAGGGCGTTCAGCGGCACCCGCGCCACTGGCAGCTTCTTGGCGCACTGCTCACGGAGATCGACCGGATCCTGGCAGAGCTGGACATCGCCCAACGCTCCAAGCGCCTGATGGAAGAGCTGGACCGCAGCGCACGCGAACAGCGCGAACGGCACCCTCAGCTCGCCGCCGCACGCCGATGGGTGCGTGACAAGCGATCGAGGCGCAGTGCGGCCCGTTGACCGGGACCATCACCTCGAACGAGCGGGTCGTGGGCGTCGCGGGCCGGTCGGTACGCGCACCCGATTCATCCACGCCTTCGCCTGCTGTGCGGCGTCCGGTGTTCGAGGAAGCGCACGTGCCCGGCTGAACCGTATGGAAACTTGCTGCACCGGAGCCGCATGCTGGAACTGTGCATTCCGCTCCTCCATCGCCTGTGTCAGGGAGGACGGATCGGGTACGTGCACAGTCCCCATGAGCGAGGAGGAGACATGCAGCGAGGCAGCGACCGCCTCAGTGTCCGCAAGGATGACGAGATGAAGCACGAATTGCAGGGACTGCTCCGTTCAGGACACCCCACTCGGGTAGAGGAATGGCACGACCCGGAGCCGGGCGCCGATGACGACCCGGACATCGCGTCGGGCCCGGTGCCTGCGGTGGGCTCGCTGGGAGCCGATGAACACTTGAGGGTTGAGCTGGCCCGTCACCTGGGCCGCGCGGCTTTCCCGGCGAAGCGCCGGGACCTGGTGCACACTCTGAGCGAGCGCCACGCCCCGGACCGACTGATCGATCTGGTGAACGGCCTGCCGGCGGACGGGGCGTACGGCAGCGCGCGGGAAATCGTGGACGCCGTGTCGCGCCGGTCGTAGCTGCTGTCAGGGCGCAAGGCGGCGCTTCCCGGCCGGGCGGAGGCCGGTAAGTGTGTGCGGGCGGCCCCGGAGTGGGGCCGCCCGTGCAAAGACGTGGCGCTTCGGCGACCACGCGCACTTGGCGTAGATCAGTACTTGGCGTAGATCAGCCGGGGAACGTCACTCGAGGAACTGACGGCTGGTGACCGTGAAAAGGGCGCCGTCGGCATCGCACAGCGTCGTCTCAGGTCCATGAGGTGTGGACCGCCGGACCAGCACGAAGCCGCCGTTCTTGACGGCAGCATCGGCGGTGGCGTCCACGTCCTTGACCGGGAAGTGGATGTGCCACCGGGGCTGGATCATGGGATCCGGCACTGCATCTTCCGCCCCCGAGCTGAGGCGCGCGAGAACGTGCCCGTCGCTGTGCAGGACGACCTCGTTCTCCTCGTAGCTGACCTCACAGCTGCCAGGGCGCTCGCACGCCCACTCGAGCACTTCACCGTAGAAGATGGCGGCCTCGAATGCGTTCCGGGTCCGCAGCCTCAGCCAGGTGGGCGTGCGCTTGCGCCAGCTGTGCCAGTCGGGGATGAGCTCGCCGTCCCAGATGCCGAAAACGGCGCCGTCCCGGTCGGAAGCCAGGGCTCCGCGCCCCAGCGAGAAGGTGAGCGGACCGACCGCGACCGTGCCGCTGCGCTCCCGGATACGTGCTGCTGCCTCATCCGTATCGGTGACAGCGAAGTACGGAGTCCACGCGACGGCGATCTGCAGCTGAGGTGCCAGGGCCCCGATGCCGGCGACCGGTGTGCTCTGGTGGAAGGCGACGCTGAACTGGTCGCCCAGTCTGCCCTTGCGAAAGCGCCACCCCAGGACCGCTCCGTAGAAATCTTGGGCAGCCTCCAGGTCACGGGCCATGAGGCTGACCCAGCAGGGCGCGCCGAAAGCGGCGGCGCTCGAGGTTGCAGCTGCTGCGGACTTGGCCGCTCTCGTTTCCTTGTCCATCACACTCGGTGTCCCGGTCGAATGGTTCTTAGCACGTCACGGGGAGTAAAGGGGAAAACGGTTCGTTCCTCATCGTGCCCCGGAGGCGAGGTACGCGCGAGCCGCGAGGGCGCGCTCGCTCCGCCTCCTGCGCGCCGGATGCCTCACGAGCCTGCAAGTCACGACGCGCGCGGGCGGCATCGTCGATCTCTGCGGCAGTGAGATGCACGCTGACCCAGCGGTACCCGAAGTCGCCCGCCCCATGCCTCGACGTGGAACGGCAGGTTTGGCTGTGTCCGGGCAGGGGACTCGACGAATCGACCGAACGGCCATGGGATAAATGAGGAGGAATCATCAGCTCCTGGCGCGGACGGCGGTCCCCGCCCGGTAGCCCTCCTTTTCCCCTGCCAACGCATGACGGGCCCCGCGCACGGCGGTCCCGGTACGGATTCGCCCGGGTCCTGGGTCCCGGATCCCACCGTCAAGGAGGAGTGACATGCGAACCGAACTACTGACTGAACTGGGCCAGCAATTGCGCGTGGACGCCGTCCGCGCCGCGGACGCGGCCGGTTCCGGGCATCCGACGTCCTCCATGTCCGCCGCGGACCTGGCCGGCGTCCTGCTGGCCAACCATCTGCGCTACGACTTCGACCGGCCGGAGCACCCCGGCAACGACCGGCTGATCTTCTCCAAGGGGCATGCGTCGCCACTTCTGTACGCCCTCTACCGGGCGGCGGGCGTCGTCGACGATGAGGAGCTCCTCACCTTCCGGCGTCTCGACAGCCGCCTCGAAGGGCATCCGACGCCCCGGCTGCCCTGGGTGGACGTAGCCACCGGGTCCCTCGGGCAGGGTCTGCCGATCGGCGTCGGCATGGCGCTGGCGGGCAAGAAACTCGACCAGATCCCCTACCGGGTGTGGGTGCTGTCGGGCGACAGCGAGATGGCCGAGGGTTCCGTTTGGGAGGCCGTCGAGCACGCGGCGTACGAGCGTCTCGACAATCTGACGCTGCTCATCGATGTGAACCGGCTCGGCCAGCGCGGGCCCACCCGCCACGAGTGGGACCTCGACGCCTACGCGCGGCGGCTGGAGGCCTTCGGCTGGCACACCATCGAGATCGACGGGCACGATGTCGCCGCCGTCGACGCGGCGCTGGCGGAAGCCCGCTCCACCTTCCGGCGGCCCACCGCGATCATCGCCCGGACCCACAAGGGACGCGGCGTCTCCACCGTCGAGGACCGGGAGGGCATGCACGGCAAACCGCTGCCGGACGCGGACGCGGCCATCGAGGAACTCGGCGGGCCGCGCTTCATCCGGGTGGAGGTCCAGTCCCCGCCCGCGGGACGGGTGCTGCACGGCGCCCGCGGCGTGCACCTTCCGATGCCGCGCTTCGACATCGGCGACTCGGTCGCCACCCGCACGGCGTACGGACAGGCGCTCGCCGCACTCGGCTCGGTGCGCGGAGACATCGTCGCGCTCGACGGGGAGGTCAGCGACTCGACGCGTACCGAATACTTCGCGAAGGCACATCCGAGCCGCTTCTTCGAGTGCTACATCGCCGAGCAGCAGCTCGTCGCGGCGGCTGTGGGGATGCAGGCACGGGGATACGTCCCGTACGCCTCCTCGTTCGCGGCGTTCCTGACCCGCGCCCATGACTTCGTACGGATGGCAGCCGTCAGCCGCGCCTCGATCAATCTCGTCGGCTCGCACGCGGGGGTCGCGATCGGCCAGGACGGGCCGTCCCAGATGGGTCTTGAGGACCTGGCGATGTTCCGTGCCGTGCACGGCAGCACGGTGCTCTACCCGTGCGACGGCAACCAGACGGCCCGGCTCGTCGAGGCCATGGCAGACCTGCCGAATGTGAGCTATCTGCGCACCAGCAGGGGCGAGATGCCGGTCGTCTACGGTCCGGACGAGGAGTTCCCTGTGGGCGGTTCCAAGGTGCTCCGCTCGGGGGAGCGGGACCGTGTCACTGTCGTCGCCGCCGGAGTGACGGTCCATGAGGCGCTCGCGGCAGCCGAGCTGCTGGACCGGGAGAACATCGGCGTGCGCGTCGTCGATCTCTACTCCGTCAAGCCCGTCGATGCGGAGACGCTCCAGAAGGCGGCCGACGAGACCGGCTGTCTGCTGACGGTGGAGGACCATCGCCACGAGGGCGGCCTCGGCGACGCGGTGGCGGGAGTCTTCTCGGACGGCCGCCCGGTACCGCGACTGGTACGGCTCGCCGTCCAGAACATGCCCGCTTCGGCTGAGCCGGAGGAGCAACTGCACGCGTCCGGAATCGACGCGGAGTCGATCGCGGCCGCCGTACGGCTGCTGGTGGAAGAAGCTGTGTGCGCTGAGCCAGCTGTGGCGAAGGACAACTTCGGGTAAAGGGCGACTTCGAGTACGAGAGGCAGCCGGCCCAGCCGCCGGTCCAGGTCAGTAATCGGTGTCCTTGCCGATGTACAACTCGGCGAAAGCGGCCGCGGCGGCGGGCGAGCCGAGGATCCGTCGCAGCCGGGCAGCCGCGGAGCCCGCCCGGAAGGGGTCGCCCGACGAGGCCCCGTGCAGCACGTCGGAGAGCCACTGCGAGAACTCCTGGTACTGCCACACGCGCCGCAGACAGGCCGCCGAGTAGTCGCTCAGACCCCTGTCGTCGCCCATGCCGCAGTACGCGACGAGCGCGTCGCCGAGCAGCAGCGCATCGTGCAGCGCGAGGTTCATGCCCTTCGCAGCGATCGGTGCCGCAAGGTGGGCCGAGTCGCCGGCCAGATACAGCCGTCCGTATGCCATCGGCTCCACGACGTAGTTGTGCATGTCCAGCACCCGCTTCTCGATCAGCCGTCCCTCGGCGAGCGGCCGGGCCCCATCCGCCGACAGCCGGTCGCGGAGCTCGGACCACACCCGCTCGTGCGGCCAGTTCTCCGGGTCGTCGCCGGGCGGGCATTCGAGGTAGTAGCGGGTGACCTGGGGGCTGCGAGCCATATGGGCGGCGAAGCCGCGCGGATGGATGCCGAAGACGACACAGTCGGAGGACGGCGGCGCCTCCGCGAGGAGAGCCAGCCAGCCGACACCGTAGTCGTGCCGGGCGACGGTGGTGTGTTCCGGCGGCAAGCAGGTGCGCGTCACGCCGCGTGCGCCGTCGCAGCCGGCGATGACATCGCAGTCGATGCGCCGGCGCTCGCCCGTCTCCGGGTCCGTATAGGACACCGACGGCTGATCTGTGTCGATGGCGTGCAGTTCCACATCGCGTACGCCGAAGCGGACGTCGCCGGCCCCGTCGTCCGCGTACTCGCGCACCAGATCTGTCACCAACAGTGGCTGTGGGTAGACGAAATGACGGTGCCCGGACAGCTCGCCGTACCGGAACCGGTGGCGCTCACCCGCGAAACGGAATTCGCACTCGCTGTGCGCCTGTGCATGTTCCAGTAGCCGGTTGGCCAGCCCGCGCTGTTCAAGGGCGCGTACCGCCCACTCCTCGATGAAGCCCGCGCGGGGCCGCTGTTCGATGAACTCTCTGCTCTCCGTTTCCAGCAGTACGCAGTCGACGGAGGCGGCTCGCAGGATGTTGGCGACTGTGAGACCGGCAGGTCCTGCGCCCACGATGACGACGCGGGCGCGCTGTACCGACGCAGAAGAGGGAGGGGAGGAGGCGGCAGTCATCCGAGCATTATGACGGTGATCCGTCAACAAGGGTCCGCTCACCGCGCACGGACTGGAGATATGCGTAGCCGGACCGTGATGCTCAAGTTTTGCTCAGATCTAGTGACGGCGAGACCGCCCTGTCCCTATTGTCCTGCCCAACGACGAGGACGGAGCAAAGAGCCGAATGACGGGCACTTCGGTGGCCGGGGGCGCCGTCCTTGCTGCGGGTCGGCCTGGTTTCGATCGGCGGGAAGCCGCTGCCCCGGAGAGCGAGCAGCGGGCCCGGCTGTGCGCTGTCGTCGGCCTGGCCTTCGGTACGAGATGGGCTTCGCATGATCCGCCGCGAAACGGGTCGTGTTCGTTGCCGACGGGAAGATCGTCGAAGCGGCTTCACCGCATGAGTTCCGCGACAACCCACGCAGCAACCGAGCATGGACCTCCTGCGAAGATTCTGCACCCCTGACGCGTGACTCCATGCGGCGACGCCCCTGTCTCCAACCGCCGAATCTGCCGAACCTGTTGATATAAGGATGTTTCACCATGAAGCCCTGCACGTCCGCCGCAGCCGCGGCGATCGCTGTGCTTGCGGTCGCCCTCACTGCAACCGCCTGTGATGGCGAGTCCGGCAATGCTGCTGACAAGCCCACCGCCAGCTCGGGCGGCTGGGACAAGCCAAGGCTGCCCACGTACGAGGTCGCCAAGGACGTCAAGATCGACTCCCCGACCCTGCGGAAGGCCCAGCGGGCCGGCAAGCTCGTCATCGGCGCCAAGAACGACCAGCCGTACCTCGGCTTCCAGGACGCGAACGGCCAGCGGTCCGGCTTCGACATCGAGATCGCGAAGATGGTCGCCGCCGACCTCGGTTTCTCCCCTGAAAAGATCGAGTTCAAAACGGTCGACACCAAGAACCGCGAGGCCGCCATCTCCAACGGCGAGGTCGACCTGTACATCGGCACGTACACGATCAACGACGAGCGCAAGAAGCGAGTGGGATTCGCCGGCCCGTACTACACGGCGGGCGCCGACCTTCTGGTCCGCAAGGACGACAGGACGATCAGTGGGCCGTTTTCTCTGCAGGGCAAGACGGTCTGCTCGGTCAAGGGCTCCACCGCGCTCCGGGAGATAAAGAAGCCCGATTACAACACCAAGACCGTCGAGACATCCAAGTACAACGAGTGCGTCGACAAACTGATCGGCAAAGAGGTCGATGCCGTCACCACGGACGACGCCATCCTCATGGGCTACGCCGCCCAGCGCCCGGACAAGCTGAGGGTCGTCGGCAGCCCGTTCACCGAGGAGCCCTACGGCGTCGGCATGAACAAGGATGACAAGGCGCTGCGCGAAGCGGTTTCGGACGCCATCGAGGCGCACGACAGCAATGGCGATCACAAGAACGCCTACGACGCGACGCTTGGTCTGTCCGGCTCCGAATACGGTGGGGCGTCGACGGTCGAGCGCTACTGACGCCGCCGACGGTGCCTATCGGCACCTCGACGGCACGGCAACGGTCGGCGGCGTGGAGATCATGCCCGGGCGCGCCTGCCGGAAGAGGTACCTGCGGTACAGGAGACGGCCGACACCAGCACGCCAGGTGCGGAGCCCGACAAACTCGACACCTCCCGTCTCCGCTGCCGTGTGTGCTGTGCGGGCAGCCCGCGCACCAGCAGGTGGCCGGATTCCCGCAGCACCTGGACCCGGCCGACGCTCGGCCTGCCCGCGGCTCGCCACAACCGATTTCCCCCTGCCTGGCAGCGTGATCGAATGACATGGGTCTCCTGGTCGGGTCCCAGTGACGAGCCGGTTCATCGGTAGTCCATCGGCACAGTCATCGAGCAGGAGCACGTGCGAGGGGTGCCGGTGCATGTGCCTCAAGCCGGGCCTCGCTGACTCGCCGTGCTGAGCGGGTGCCTATCGGTCGGGCCGGCTTCGTGGTCCAACAGGTTCGTGTGCCGGTTCCGCCACCACGGCACAAGCTGGACGAGGCCGAACGCCACCTCCATGCTGAAGAACAGCCACAGCAGCTGCGGGGCGCCGTGGGCGATCGCGTACGCCTGCCATGCCGCGAACAGTGTGCGCGCGATGCCGTCGAGCAGTCCGTGCACCGGCAGCGGCCTGACGATACGCAGGACGGCCCAGACGACCACGACCGAACCCATCAGATTCGCGTACAGGGTCTGCATCGGGTCGAGTTCGGGCAGGACGCCCAGCCCGAGTGTGTTGCCCAACGATGACAGCGCGTCGTGCAGCAGCGCGTACGTCCACGGCGTCGCGAATCCCGCCGTGACGACGAGGTCGTACCAGGCGCTCGCGCGTACGACGCGAAGATAGGTGGGGCGTGCGGGGGCGAAGAGACGGATCACAATGAGGCTCCTGGTGGTCTCACGACAGCGACGCCTCACGGTAAACAGTGGAGTACGCTCCAAGGTCAAGCCCATCATTCGACGGAGGGTCATGCGTATCGGAGAGTTGGCCGCGCAGGCGGGCATGACCAGGGACACCATCCGGTTCTACGAGAAGGTCGGCCTCGTCACGGGCCGGCGGCTGGCCAATGGTTACCGTGACTTCCCGCCCGAGGCAGTGGCCTGGCTGGAGTATGTCCGGACTGCGCAGACACTCGGATTCTCGCTGGCGGAGATCGCGCGGCACGGCGAGGAGCTGAGCCAGGCGCCGGACGCCGCGGAAGCGTTGTCCGCGCTGTTCGAGGAGAAGATCCAGGTCATCGACGCACGCATGGCCGAACTCCTCACCCTGCGGGCCGAACTCGCTACGCGTGTCGGCACTGGCTGCCCATTGCGGGCGGCCGGCAAACCCGGCTGACTACGAGGTTGAGAGCGTCGCGGCCCTGACCGATGACTGACCCCTGACCAGGTCATACCTGAACGGGTTCACCGAATGCCATGAGCAACACTGCGACACGGCTGCCTCTCCGAATACGGGCGAGACTGCATGCCGGCCGCGCCGCCTGGAAGCGCCAACTGCGGTGTGCCCACGCCCGCGTTCAGTGGAATCCCGAGCGTGATCAGCACCTGCGGCCATTGCCTTACCGCTCGCTGCGCGCACTCGTACGTGACGGCGACACCGCCCACGTGTTGCAACCGTCTGTCCGTGGTCGGGTCGGACTGCGTGCCCAGCGACGGTGTGGACGACGAGTGCACGCCCTCGCTCGACAAGGGGGCCGTTGTCAGCAAGGAGACCTACCTCTTCGCCTGCCCGTCGACAAGATCGGCGACTGTCGTTCTCCTCCGAGCTCAGGGCGACCGCGACGGCCGCGGCGACCCCGCGTCTCCTTCAACCAGCCACCGGAGCCGCTATCGATTCCTACCCGCAGCAACTCGTGTTCGAGGACTTCGTGGAACCAACGTCCTGAGACGCCACACCTAACTGGTCGGGGACGGGCTACTGGCTCATCTACGCCCGTGACGCTGACGGTTGTCGCCACTCGGGACACCGAGCGGGGCAGATCCATCCCCAGGTGCGGGGATGCGTAATGTTCTCCCATGCCCGAACTTCAACTTCTTCGCTTCGACCACGCCCCAGCCCTGCTCGCGTTCGAGCAGGAGAATCGGGCCTACTTCGCCGCCTCGATTCCGGACCGTGGCGACGACTACTTCACCCATTTCGACACACGGCACAGCGACTTGCTCGCCGAGCAGGCCGCTGGGCTGCACTTCTTCCACGTACTGGTGGGCAGCGGTGGCGAGGTGCTGGGACGGGTCAACCTGATCGATGTGGAGGGCGGTTCTGCCGAGCTCGGGTACCGGATCGCCGAGAAGGCCGCCCGTCAAGGCCTGGCTACGACCTCCGTCCGTCAGATATGCGCCCTTGCCGCCGCGGAGTACGGTCTGACCACGCTGCGGGCCTCGACGACACTCGACAACGCCGGTTCGCGAGCCGTGCTGGCCCGTACAGGATTCGAACCCACTGGAGAGGTCCTGCTGGGCGGACGCGCAGGAATTTCCTACGCACGGAATCTGAGTGAAGTCCGTGAAGGTGCCGCCCCGTAACCGAGTCAAGGTCTTCGAGGGCCGGTGCGGTACCGCAGTTCCACGTGCGGCGGCCGTTCCGGATCCCCGGTGGCATGCCCAGCGCTGCCCTGGGCGAGGTCTCGCAACCGGGCGGGCCGGTCCATGGCATCGAGTGGAGCAATGGAGGCATCGTTTCCTTCGGCGGCGGATTGCCCGTCGTCTCTCCGGACGGGCGGACCATCGGTGCTGTGGGTGTCTCTGGTGGTACCGCCGAACAGGATGTGCTCGTCGCCAAGGCATGTATCCAGGCCCTGTAGCCGCTTAGTGTCCGCGCGGGGCCGTTTGGGCGGAGGACCTGACCTGCGGCGGCACCATGGGATGACAGGGATCCACGCGGACTGGCTCAGCTCAGTGGTGGGGGGCGTCAATCCGCGAGGGCCGGGGGCGGTGACTTCTTTTTCCCGTACTGAGTAGAACAGCCCTGGTTTCCGTATCTCACTGCGTTGTGCTGTGTCTTGCGCCCGAGCGGGTGAGGGCACGGCACGGTTCGACTCGGCCGAGGGGCATGAAGTCCCCGGTGTGACATAGCAACCAAAGAGGGGCGAGCCTGTGAGGTACGGGCAGAGACACAAGCGGTCCAGATGGATCGGCATGACGGTCGCCGCGGTGGCAGCAATGGCGGTGGGGGGCGGAGCTCTCCTGATGACCGACAACAACGCCGAGGCCGCGCGGGGATCCGCGCGCCCGCAGTGGGCCGCGGCGGCTGCGATGACCATCAATTGTCCGGACGTCGCCGTCCGTTTGTCGCAAGTGCCGCAGCAGGCGCGGCCCACCGTGGACAACGAGCTGGCGCAGCTGGACAGTCAGGTCGCGGATGCCTATGGGCAACTCGCCGCGGCCGGCGGGAAGGCTGACCAGAAGTGGGTGCGCACGCGAGTGCTGGACCCCCTGTCGTCCCAGCGCCGCCTCACACTGGACCGCATCGCCGCCGAGATCGACCGGGTGTCGAACCGGCCGGAGCAACTGGACTCGCTGGCGTCCTGCACGGTCAAGCGGGACGAGGTGGCCCCCGCTTCCGCCTCCGCGTCGCCCTCCGTCGCTGCAGCTGCGAACCCCCCTGCCGCGGGTGCCTCCGCTCCGCCCGTCGGCAGCCCGGCGCAGACCGGTCCCCAAAGGTCGGACTTCGTAGACATTCGCAAGGTACGACCCAATGCCGTCAATCCCCGTCTGCAGTCGAACGCCTCCCGCGGTACGTTCCAGTCGCGCTGCGGGCGCAACGAGAACAAGCACTTCAACCCCGACAACGTCATCGTCGCTCCGGGTGTGAGCAACGGTGCCCACCACATGCACGACTATGTCGGGAATCTTGAGACGGACGCCTTCGCCACCAATGACGACCTCGCCGCCGCCGGCACGACGTGCACCAACGGTGACCGCTCCACCCACTACTGGCCGGTCCTGCGGCTGCGCAACGGGAAGAACGAGGGCGACGCCAACCTCCCCGGTGGAGGGAAGGACGGCAACGTCGGACGCATTCTCCAGCCGGCTTCGGCGCAACTCACCTTCCGCGGCAGCCCTGTCAGCAAGGTCACCGCGATGCCCACGTTCCTGCGCATCATCACCGGCGATGCCAAGGCGTTCACCAACGGAACAACCAACGCCAACGCCTCCTGGAGCTGCACCGGCTTCGAGAACCGGCAACTGAAGGACAAGTACCCGCTGTGCCCGCGGGGCAGCAACGTGGTGCGTACGTTCAAATTCCAGAGCTGCTGGGACGGCAGCAACACCGACAGCGCGAATCACCGCACGCATGTGGCCTTCGCCGGCCCCAACGGCGCCTGCCCCCAGGGATTCCGGGCCATCCCTCAGCTGGTCCAGCGGATCACGTACAACATTGCGCCCGGCTCGTTGTTCGCCGTCGACAGCTTCCCCGAGCAGTTGCACAAGCCAGTGACGGACCACGGTGACTTCATCAACGTGATGTCCGCATCGCTGATGAGGAAGGCAGTGGGCTGCATCAACAGCGGCCGTAGGTGCGGCTGACGCCCGGGACTCGGCACGGCGGATGTCACGCCGTGCCGGGTCCACCATGGTGCGGGGGAGCCCGGCACAGCGCCCTGAGAACCTGTGCGGGACCGTTGAATGGCCGGGCGTCGTGCGTGGCAGCGGCGATGGAAGCGCTCACTGCTGCCCGGCCGGTTACGATGCAAGAAGGCAGGTTGCTGATCTCAGCACACGGAACAGGTCCCCAAGGACGCCTGCTCAGCCTCACCAGAGAGGCATGTCACATGGCACACGACCGGATTCCGGGCATCGATCCAACAGCGACTCCGAGCGGCGACGGCTGCGCGGACTGCCTGGCAGGCGACGGACCGGGATGGTGGTTTCACCTGCGCCGCTGCGCCGCGTGCGGGCACATCGGATGCTGCGATTCATCCCCCTCGCAACACGGTACGAAGCATGCACGCCAGGCGGGGCACGCCTTCCTGACCAGCTTCGAGCCGGGAGAGAACTGGTTCTGGAACACTGAGACCGATCAGTACTACGAGGGCCCGCAGCTGCTCCCGCCTGCCTCGCACCCGGCCTCCCAGCCGACCCCGGGCCCGCAGGGCAAGGTCCCCGCGGACTGGCAGCAACGCCTGCGGTGACGTTGCTGTTGAGGGCTCCGGACACTGCCGTGCTTCGAGGGCCTCCGAGCGGTCACCCCCTGGCCTTCACAGACCTGGGACCGGCAGTTGAGGGTCCGTAATACCGCCCGGTGCTGCGGAGCCGGCGATGTCCCAGCCGGCCCGTCGGGCTCCGGCCTGGTACGCGCTTTCGTAGAAGGCGAGCACAACGGCGCGAGGATCGCTCTCGGCGCGGGCCGAGTCGTACGGCAGCACGGCCAGGTGGCCAGTATTGCGAGCAACCCAATGTGCCGAAGCGGGCGTGAGCGGCTCCCCGGTCAGTTCCGCAGGCTCGGGCGCGGTGTAGGAGTAGAAAGCGGGCGCGGCGAACGCATCGTCACCGAACCAGAATCCGAAGCTGATCAGCTCCCGGGAGTACGCCTCCCGTGATACGGGATCGACCTGCGGCGGCTGGTCCATGTGACGCCCCGAGAACCGGCTGTGGGCGACATCGAAGGTGTGCCAGAAATGGTGTACGGGGCTGACCTTTCCCGAAAAGCCGGCTGCGAATTCCTCCAGCACCAACGCCACCTGGCTGAGTACCTGCCAGTAGCGGTTGGCGAGCACGGGATCGTAGGCCGCATGCTCAGTGTCCTCGGCGAACGGCCGATCGGCATCGGGCAGGTCGAACGGCCGGGGAATGTTGATGCTCACCCGGACGCCCAGTGCGGCCAGTGCCTCAAGGGTGCTGTTGTGGAAGGACGCCACCGACTGGCCCAGGAGCGGGACGGACATCGCTCTGCCGTCCAAGGTCGCGAGGACCAGTTGATGGTCGACGAAGTCGAAGTCGATCGTGAAAACCGAATGACCGTCGACCTCTCGCATCGGACGTGTGGTGACGCCGCGTCCGGTGAGATGGAACGGAACGTTCCACCAGTGGTTGCGGCGGGCGCTCGCGGCGAGACGGATCTTGCCGACGACTTGCGCGAATCGGTGCAGAGTTTCTTTGGTTTCCTGCCACTCCGCGAGCGGCATTGGCGGGAACAGCTCCATCGCGTTTCCCTTCCTGCCCCGCGCTCCTGCGGCCGGGCAATTCCATGATGACCATGGCTCGACACGTACGGCACCTCGTCGCGCAGGGGGACTCCTTGTGTCCGCAGCCCTACGTGCGGTCACGGTGCACGTCACGGGGCATACGGGTGGCCTACGGGCCCGTCTTGGCTGGTCCGGGCGGCGGGGGAGTGGGACGCTTGGAGCGGAGCGGGGGTGTCTGCCGAGGGGACTCGGGAGGGCCGATGGGTCGAGATGTCCCGGCGATGGTGTTCACCCGTGAGGACCGCCGCCGTTACCGGATCAAGATGCAGGAGTGCCTCGACGCGTTCGAGCAGATGCTGCGTGAGGCACGATTCGAGTTCGAGCGGCCGCAGGTGGGTCTGGAGATCGAGCTGAATCTGGTGAACGCGAGCGGCGAGCCGGTCATGCGTAACACGGAGGTGCTCGAGGCGATCGCGGATGCGGCCTGGGCGACTGAGCTGGGCCGGTTCAATCTGGAGATCAACATCCCACCGCGGACACTGACGGCCGGTGGTCCCGATGCGTGGGAGAAGGAGATCCGGGACGCCCTCAACCACGCAGAGGAGCGGGCCGCGGCGGTCGGCGCGCATCTGATCATGGTGGGCATCCTGCCGACGCTTCGGCAGTCGGATGTGAGTGAGGCGGGACTGTCGGAGGACCCGCGGTACCGGCTGCTGAACGAGCAGGTGTTCGCGGCTCGGGGTGAGGATCTGCGGATCGACGTGGACGGGGTGGACCGGTTGCGGACGTACGCGGACACCATCACGCCCGAGGCGGCATGCACGAGTACCCAGTTCCATCTACAGGTCTCGCCGGACGATTTCGCCGACTACTGGAACGCGGCGCAAGCGATCGCGGGGGTGCAGGTAGCCCTGGCTGCGAACTCGCCGTTCCTCTTCGGCAAGGAGCTCTGGCACGAGACGCGTATCCCGCTCTTCGAGCAGGCCACCGACACCCGATCGGAAGAGATCAAGGTGCAGGGGGTGAGACCCCGGGTGTGGTTCGGAGAGCGGTGGATCAACAGCGTCTTCGACCTTTTCGAAGAAAACCTGCGCTACTTCCCCGCCCTGCTGCCCTTGTGCGACGAGGAGGATCCGAAGGAGACACTGGACGGCGGAGACGCGCCTCAACTGGCCGAGCTCACTCTGCAGAACGGCACGATCTACCGCTGGAACCGCCCGGTCTACGCCGTCGCCCATGACAAACCGCATTTGCGGGTGGAGAACAGGGTGCTCCCCGCTGGTCCCACGGTTGCCGATGTGCTCGCGAACGGCGCCTTCTACTACGGGCTGACGCGCGGCCTGGTCGACGAGGAACGGCCGGTCTGGTCGCGGATGTCGTTCTCGGCAGCCGAGGACAACTTGCACGCCGCGGCGCGGCGGGGGATGGACGCGCGTCTGTACTGGCCCGGGATGGGTGAGGTGCCGGTGTCCGAACTGGTACTGCGGCGTCTTCTTCCGCTGGCGCACCAGGGGCTGGAGCGCTGGGGCATGGACGCGGCGTGGCGGGAACCGCTGCTGGGGATCATCGAACAGCGGTGCGTCACCGGACGCAACGGCGCGGTGTGGCAGCAGGAGATGTTCCACCACATCGACGACTCCACCCACGTGGGGCGCCATGAAGCGTTGCGGCGGATGACACAGCAGTACATCGACTACATGCACCTCAACGCACCTGCACATACCTGGCCGGTCGAGTGATCCGGTGAGGCCTCGCGGGTCGGCGGCACCGCACACGGACCCGTGCCCGACACCCGCACGCTCGTGGACAGGTCTGCGCCGTGTCCGGTCGGTTACCGTTTGTCACTGAAGCGGTACTTCGGGCACGTGGCTTCACGGCGGAAGGGCGCGCGCATGACCCTGATCCTGGCCGACGCTGCGGTCAGCGTGCCCGAATCCGGGTCGGCATGACGAGACCGGACCCGAAACCGCGACCGGTCGCCCCCCAGCAGAACGCTGCCACCGCCGCCCGCGCCGGTGACATCGCGGCCGCACGGCTGAAGGAGCGGATCTACGCGACCATCACCCTGGCCGCCGTCGTGGTGACCCTTGCCGAGGCAGAGGAGTCCGACCACACCGAGGCGGCGCTCACCGTGGCGGTGACAGCGCTCGGGGTATGGCTGGCCACGCTGGTCGCCGACGAGCAGGCGCACCGTGCCGTGACCGGGCGCGGCGCGAGCCGGGCAGAAATCCGGACGGGGTTGCATGTCTCCAGTCCGTTGCTGCTGAGCGCCGTGGGGCCACTGGCGCTGATCGGCATGTCGGCGCTGGGCGCGATGGATCTGGGCACCGCGCTGCTGACCAGCGCCGGGGTGGAGGTGGCGTCCCTGTTCCTGTGGGGCTGGCGGACCGGCCTGCGGATGGGCAACGGCCCGCTGAGCGCGCTCACTTCAGGCCTCTTGGACACTGCGATCGGCGTAGGGGTCGTGGGCGTGAAGCTCCTCGCGGGCCACTGAGCGTGCTGTCCGGACGAAGCCGTCGTGGAGGCCGGCGAGAAGAGGGCTCCGCGCGGTGGCCGGTCGGAGCCCTCAGTGCTGTCCGGTCTCAGTCATATGTGCGCCGCTGCCCCGAGCTGTGCCGACGCCGTTTGCAGCGGGGTGAGGACGGGCGGATGGACGAGCGCGGGGGCGGTGTGGCAGGTGAAGCCGAGGCGGGTGAGAGCCCTGGTTACTTCACCGGCGGTGAAATCGCGGCGATCCTGTCCGGTGATCACTTCGCCCACCTGCTTGACGGGGAACGTGCGGCGGCCGATGGTCACGGACTCACCCGTGACGGGTTCGGGCTTGATGCCCTTCATCGATTGCTGCACGTCACTCTTGACCAGGTCGAAGGGGAAGCGGGCGATGACGCAGCGCATAGTGCCTCAACAGGGTTGGAGGGAAGAGCGGACACGGCCAGCCGGCCGGCCGGGGAATATCAGTGTGCGAGGGCGAGGACGCCGAGGATGTACCCGTCCTCGTCGACCACGGGCGAGACGCCGAGTTCTCGGGCCCGCATGGCGTATTCCGCTTCGGTCAGCGACGTCTCTGACAGGGTGAACGGTCCCCGGTCGTGGACGATGTCCCGCAACCGCGTGTCCTCGGCGTACCAGGAGCCACTGCGGTACGCGGTGAGCTGGGCCCGGGAGACCAGACCGGCACAGCGATCGTCCTCCCCGCGGACGATCAGGTGCCCCACGCCGGCGCCGATGAGGACGGACAGGGCGACGTCGACGATCATGTCATCGCCGACCTGCGGTCCGGGTGTAGTCATGGCGTCGGCGGCAGTCAGCTCGATGCGGGCCGTCTGCCGTGGCTGCGTGAGAATCAGCGTCAAGGGACACCTTTCGTGTTCGGTGGATCAATGGGCCGAGCGCGACTGCCAGGGCTGTGATTTCATGCGGCGCTTCTGAACGAGGACTGGCGTTGTGAGGTGCCCGTCTGCCCCTGGGATGCAGCGGGGGAGCGGCGGGTCTGGGCGGGGCGGCTGCGCCGGCTGCGGGACGACGAGGCGCCGCGCTTGGGGCGCTCCGTGACGGGTGCGGTGACGGTGATGGGGATGCCGGAGGGGGGCTGGGCGCCGGTGATGCGGTTGAGTTCGGCTTCGCCGGAGCGGACGTGGGTGGTGTGCGGGGTGATGCCGG
>NZ_JBEZKA010000029.1:0-82988 GCF_040651435.1 Streptomyces sp. NPDC048479 | reverse complement strand
CGCACCCCGACGGACGTGGCTGCCCACCTCGACAAGTACGGCAGCCAGCCCCCGAGGAAGATCAAACCCGCATGTTGATTCTCTGCGAGCCCTAACGAGTTCCCCCGCGATTGAGATGGGGGTGTGAAGCGGGTGATGGTGTGGTGCCACCACGCCCGATCGCCGTCCTGGCAAGATAGCGGCATGGAACGTGTGCTGGGAATCGGTGGATACTTCATGCGGGCCGCCGACCCGGCGGCCCTGGGTGCGTGGTATCGCGATTGCCTAGGTCTGGACGCCGATGAGAACGGCCTGTGGCGTCAGGGAGCCGGGCTGACCGTGTTCGCGACGTTCGAGTCCGAGACCGACTACTTCGGGTCCCACGCCCAGCAGACCATGCTCAACTTCCGGGTCCGCGATCTGGATGCGATGCTCGCGCAATTGCGCGCCAAGGGAGCGGACGTGGCTGAAGAGACGCAGGACATGGAGGGTGTCGGTCGATTCGGCTGGGTCACCGATCCTGAGGGCAATCGGGTCGAGCTGTGGCAGCCCGCCTGACCGCGTCTTCACGCAGGCGGTGACGTACTGGTGGCCCACTAGGTTGTCGAGATGTGAACCTTGGTCAGGCCCGCGTGGCCATGTCCCGTTACGCCTTCTGCGGGCTGTCACGGGGACACCTTGGTGAGCTTGTCACCGCACTCGCGCCGCGGTGGGAGGCGCGATGGGAGTCCGGGCGCCGCCGGCGGCGCCGCGGCGACCGGAGGCGCCAGGCCGGCGCTGGGCCAAAATACGAGTGCTGTTCACCGACCGACTGCTGGTCGCCCTGGTCCACTTGCGCACCGATTTGACCCACGAGGCCATCGGCGTGATCTATCAGGTCTGGTCCTCCGTGATCGGCCGGGCAATCGGCGAGATCAGGCCGCTGCTGGCCGAACGCGGGTGTGCCGTCCCGCAACGACCAGGCCTGTGCCTGCGCACCCTGGGCGACGTGTTCGCCTACGCCGAGGCCGAAAACGTCACACTGCGCCTCGACGGCACCGAGACCCAGGTCCGTCGGCCGAAGGCCGGACGGGCCGCCTTCGTCTCCGGAAAGCGCAAGCAGAACACGATCAAGACCACGGTCTTGCGCTCGCCGGCCGGGCTGGAGCCCGGATGGCCCGGGTCTTCGGGGTGTCCGTCAGCCGCAGCACGGTGTTGCGGCTGCTCGACGCGTTGCCTGAGCCGGAGGCACCGTCCCCGCGGGTAGTCGGAGTCGATGAGTACGCGACGCGCAAGGGGCGCGTCTACGGCACCGTGCTGGTCGATGTCGAGAGCCGACGACCGGTGGACCTGTTGCCAGATCGAGCGGCGTCCAGTCTTGCCGAGTGGCTGGCGAAGCGGCTCGACATCGAGGTTGTGCTCGCCAGCCAGCACCAGGGCGGCCCGAGCACAGGACAGCGCCGCAGGCTGAGACGGCGGCGTCGACAGCGCTCCCGCTTGGGCAAGCCGCGTGATCACGCCACGACACCCTGGGCGCAGCGCGTGGCTGGTGCCGCGTCAGGTTACGTTCGCCCAGTCCTCGTTCCCGGTGCCGGAGGTGCGTCCGATCAGCTGGTGAGTGATCTCCTCGGCGGTCAGCACCCGTGCAAAGCCTTTGCGCAGGACGGCGAGTTCGGGTTCCTGCCGGGACTCGTCGTCGGTCGCCGTGACGTCGGCTCCGAACACGACTTTGTAGCCGCGTTCGTATGCCTGTCGGGCCGTGATGCCGCAGCAGTAGTTGGTGAGGGTGCCGGTGACGATGACCGTGTCGCGGCCGAGGTTGCGGAGCATCGTGTCGAGCGGGGTGTCGTAGAACGCGCCGTAGGAGGGCTTGCGGATCAGAGCCTCGTCGGCGCGGTAGCCCATCGGGGCCCACACTTCGGCGGGGCCCGGCCGGCGCCAGTCGGTGTCTGCGTGCGGCAGGTAGCGCAAGGCGTGCGGCCGGTCCAGGCCGAGGTGCGTGTCGTCGAAGATGGTCCAGATGACCGGGACGGAGGCGGCCCGGCATTCCTCGACCAGTTGGCGCAGTCTGGGCGCCATCCGGGTTGCCGCCGGCACCCAGTAGGGGCTCCAACTGGGGCGGGTGAATTCGTCCTGCATGTCGATGACGAGCAGCGCGGAGCGTTCTGGCCGCACATCGAACGATGCCCGGCCGTGCTCGTAGGCGTCACGCGCCCGCGCGGTGACCCATGCCTCGGAATATGCCATCCCCATCCCCTATCTCGATTCGAGATACCTCGTTTCGATGTGCGAGAGTAGCAGCATGCTCGAACTCGCCATCCTGGGATTCCTGGCCGACGGCCCGCTGCACGGATACCAACTGCGCCCCCTCATTGCGCACTTGTCCGGCCATGCCCGCCCGGTCAGCGACGGCAGTCTCTACCCGGCGATCAACCGCCTGGTCAAAGCCGGGCTGCTGGACCGGCACACTGAGCCCGGTGCCTCGGCCGCCCAGCGGCACACCCTGAGCCTGACCCCTGCCGGCCGCACCGAGTTGCTGCGCCGGCTCCGGGAACCCGACGACCCGGACATCAGCGACAGCTCCAGATACTTCACCATCCTGGCCTTCCTTTCTCAGCTCCCCGACACCGCCGACCAGCACGCAGTGCTGCGCCGGAGGCTGGAGTTCCTGGAACAGCCCGCGAGCTTCTTCCACGACGGCAACCGCCCGCGATGCGCCGAGGACACCGATGACCCGTACCGCCGCGGCATGCTCCTCATCGCCCGCGCCACCAGCCGCGCGGAACAGTCCTGGCTGCGGGAGCAACTGGCATGATGCCGCCCGGGTGAACCTCCCGGGGCGCCACTGAAGCACAAGGTCCGGTCGTCTCGGTGCCAGCGCACAGCTCTGTTGCGACCCGGGCTGTCTGTCCAGCCGGCCAGACGGCGGTCTCCGGCGGTTGGATCACCAACGCCCCCGGAGTCGTCCCGGGTGAATCCATTCGGAGCACCACCAACACCAGCAACGACGCCAACCAGCGGCTCAAATCGTGGATGCGGACGGAACCTCTCAGACGGTTGCCGCGAACGCGTCGACACCTGTGAGCTCGGCCGAGAACTTCCACAGCCGCGCCGCCTGCCCGGGGTCCGTCGCGTAGGCGCGTACGCCCCCGCTGAGCTCACCCTCGCCTGCGGGCTCCGCGATGTCGCAGTCCTCGCAGTAGACGCCGCCCATGCCTGCCAGCTGCGGGGAGGTCGCCGCCCACACTTGCGTCGCCGCACCCTGGTCGGGGGTCTTGAACTCGGCTTTCGCCGGGTTGCCGTCCTCGTCGATCCAGCCGGCAGCGAGCATCTCCTCCCTGGGCACGTGGCGCGCCAGCTGGGTGGCAATGGCGCCGGGGTGCACCGAAAACGCTCGTACACCGGCGTCCCGGCCGAGCGCATCGAGCTGTACGGCGAACAGCGCGTTGGCAGTCTTCGCCTGCCCGTATGCCTGCCACTTGTCGTAGCCGTGCTCGAACTGCACGTCGTCCCAGTGGATTCCCGAGAACTGGTGGCCGTTGGAGGACACCGTGACAACTCGCGCCCCACCCCGCGCGATCGCCGACCAAAGCCGGTTGACGAGCGCGTAGTGGCCGAGATGATTGGTCGCGAACTGCGCCTCCCAGCCCGGTCCGACTCGTGTCTCCGGGCAGGCCATGATCCCGGCGTTGTTGATCAACAAGTCGACGCTGCGGCCTGAGGCGATGAAGCGTTCGGCGAAACCGCGGACACTTGCGAGGTCGGAGAGATCCAGCTCGTCGACCTCCACGCTGTCGATGCCGGCGACTGCCTCCTGAGCGGCCGCGCGGCGCCGGGCGGGCACCACAACATGGGCGCCGGCGCCGGCGAGCGCCCGCGTCGTCTCCAATCCAAGGCCCGAGTAGCCGCCGGTGACGATCGCGAGCTTTCCGGTCAGGTCGATCCCGCGCAGGACCTCCTCCGTGGTGCTCTCGGCTCCGAAGCCTGACCCGATCCTGTGCTGAGGAGTTGCCATGCTTCCAAGCTACGAGCTGGAACGCGCTCGAAGTCACACGCGTGGCCGAGCCCTCGCCGGGTTCACTCCGGCGAGGGGGTGTCCCAGTAGTTCCGGGCAAGAAGTCCCCGCGGTGGCTGCGGTGGCGGCCACCAGCCCGGCGTTGATCACGGCGCGCCCCCAAAGCGGTCCGACAGCGGGCCGGCGAGGAGGAATCCGACAGCGTAGGCGAAGCCGAACGCCGTCGCGGTCCAGGTGGCCGGCCCCGGTGCGGCGCCGAACGAGGTGGCCATCGGGTGCAGCAGAGCCAGGACGGCGTACATCTGGTCGGCCGACCCCGTCTTGGGGAGCGGCATGAGGGGTCGACGGCGCCGCCGCGATTGGCGGCGGCCAGTGTTGGGCGAAGCGGCTTTCTGCGGGTGCGGGGCGCAACGGGGCCCAATGCCAGGTTCACGGGCGACGCGATGTGGATACAGGCCCTTTGTTTCCTGGGTGCGCGGCACCACGCTTGCGCAACGGACCGTGTGGCCCGCAGCCCCGGGGTTCGTCGGCCGCCCGGAAATCAGGGGGCCGCGGTGGGCGCCCCCGGCCGCGGGAGGAACGGCCGGGGGACGATGAAGGGGAATGCTCAGGCGGCGGGGGTGTTCAGCACGTACTCGCGCGAGGCGTGCACCTCGCTGCGCAGGGCGGGCAGGTCGACGTCGAGGACCTGGCCGTTCCACTTGCGGGGTTCGCCGTTGACGAGGACGGCGCTGATGTTGCGGGCGTCGGAGCCCAGCACAATGGTGCCGATCGGGTCGTTGAGCGGCATGTTGTTGAGGTCCTCGGACTGGATGACCAGCAGGTCGGCCTTCTTGCCCGGGGTGAGGGAGCCGGTGACGCCCCCGAGGCCGTTGGTGCAGGCGCCTTGGAGGGTGGCGAAGTCCAGGACGTCGTACGTGGTGATCCGGGAGGGCTGCTGCTGGTCGGTGCCGTAGACGGCGTTGACCGCACGCATTCGCTGAATGGCGTGCAGTGCCCGCATCTGCGTGAACATGTCGCTGGCCAGGGCGACTTCGACATCTATGCTCAAGCCGGGGCGGATGCCGACGGACAGGGCCTCGTCGACGGCGGGGATCGCGGTCTCCAGGCCGATCTGCGCGTCGGAGGTGGGGGCCAGCGCCACGGTGGTCCCGGACTCCCCCATCGCCTTCCACGCGTCGGCGGTCAGTCCGGTGGAGTGGATGAGGGTGACATCGGGGCCGAGGATGCCGTCCTTGGCCCAGCGCCGCACGGCCTCGGAGGACGACGTGCCGAAGACGGCGTCCACGCTCACACCGATCCCCAAGTGCTCTGCAACACCGGCGAGTTCCTGCCCGTACGCGAGAGTGGGGCCCGCGATCTCGTCGGTGGCCAGGGCGGCCAGGCGCAGCGTCAGCAGCTGATCGTCGCTGCTGAAGTACTGCTCCTTGAGCCGGGTCAGGTCGCCGGGCCACTGCCGGTCCCAGTCGCCGAAGTGCGGGCCCATGGAGGCGTGCACGCCGCGGATGCCGGTGTCCAGGAGGGCCTGGATGGCGGCGTCGGAGTGCTCGCCGGTGCGGGAGTTGTGGGAGAAGTCGAGCATGGTCGTGATGCCGCTGTCGATCGCGGTCAGGGCGGCCAGTCTGGTGCCGATGTACATGTCCTCGGGCCGGTAGACCGTGGCGTAGCCGGCCAGGGTGGCCATGACGTAGCCGCCGAGGTCGTCGACGTCCGGCATGATCCGCCGCAGCTGGGCCTCCCAGGCGTGCCGGTGGGTGTCGACGAAGCCGGGAGTGATGACGGTTCCGGTGGCATCGACGACGACGGCGTCGCCCGCGCTGAGGTCGGGGCCGACCGCGGTGATCGTGTCGCCCTCGACGAGCAGGTCGCCGCAGTCGATGACGCCGAGGTCCCGGTTCATGGTGACGATGGTCGCGCCGCTGAAAAGGATGCGCCGCCGGTCGGCCGGCTGACGCCGGAGCTGTTCGAGGACGGCAGCGCTGGTCGTGTCGTTGACGTTCATGAGGGGTCTTCTTTCCATGTGCCGGTGAGGCCGGACTGGTGTGCCGTCAGGGGCGGTCGAAGCTGCTGGACCACCGGCCTCGGCCGCTCCGCTGCGGCTAACCACGCCGTCGTTTCCCCAGGTGTCGCGCACCCAGGCTCAGGACGTGCCCCGGCACGCGATTCCGGGGCCGCACAAGGGATCAACCCAGGTGCATGATGTAGCCGACGTGGTGCAGTTCGTCGCCCCGGAACTCTCCGACGGCCCAGAAGCCGAGGTCGTCCAGGTAGTCGATGCGGTCGCCGTCGATCCAGTACCTGCCCTGGTAGGCGTGCGGGCGGCCGCCCCGGGTCTCGTCATAGCGGCCGTCGGCGGTGAGCTCCTGGTGCAGGAAGTCCTCCTGGTCGATCCAGACGCCGACCCGCGGGCTGCCGGTCAGGTCCGGTGAGGCCGGGATGCCCGCCTCGGGGGCAGTGGCCCGGCCGGGGGCGTCGGTGCCGGCCCACAGGACGGGCTTGCCGGCCGCGACCAGTGCGCGGACCTGCTCCGGCTGGGACATGAGCGTGGCCACTGCGCTCGGTACGTCGGCGGCGAGTTCGTCGGGCACCACCAGCAGGTCGCTGGTGGTGCCCGGGGTCAGCGTCGCGGCGTACTCCGAGCGGTGGCCCCGGCCGTCGGCCAGCGCGACGGTGTCGACGACGGCGGGGACGATGGTCATGCCCGTGGAGTCGACGACGATGGCATTGTCGTCGTCCGCCGCGCTGAAGAGGGAGGGGCCGACCGCCACGATCAGGGGGCCGACGAACAGGATGTCGGCACCGGTCATGGTCCCGATCAGCGGGTCCGTCGTCAGGATGCGGGCGTTGGTGAACAGGACGGGACGTCCCGCGTCGTTCGAGAGGATCTCGTCGAGGGCCTTGGAGTTCCAGCCCACGATGTCCGTGTCGGTGATGCTCATTGCTCACTCCTGAGTGCGTTGGTTCATTGGTGTGTGCGATGCGCGAAGTGGGCTCCTGCAAGCCGTGCGGGTGATTGGTAGCGCCGGGCGGCTGCTGCACCATCAGCTTCGGCGTGCTCCGGAATCGGAACCAGGCCGCCGTGTCCCCAGGTGCGCGGCACCCACGGTCAGTGCCGCTCGGTGCGGCGGTGATCGTGGAGCGGTCCCAGATGGCCTGCTCATTGCGGGATGGTGCTCATGACGCCCGTGATGTTGAGATCGGTCTGGGCTGTGCACGAACCCTTCACCGCCTACCTCGCCGATGCCAATGGACGCGCCGGTCACGACGGCCGTACGTCCGCTCAGCGGGGTTCCTGCGATGACTCCGGGCATGGCCGGTCACCTCGGTCTCTTGCGAGTCGTTTCCACGAGAGGTGCTGTGGTCACGGCTGTCGCAATACGGCGAGGGTGTCGCGTCGGTGACAATTGCCTGATTCCGGCGCCCGAGCCCGATGCCCCAGGGACTCAGCCCTGATTGTTCACGGGCTCGTCGAGGGAGAGCTCGTGCAGCTGCCGGCGTGAGGTCAGGCCCAGTTCGCGGAAGACGCTGCGCAGATGGGCATCGATGGTGCGCGGGCTCAGGAAGAGCTGCGCTCCCACTTCCTTGGGTGTGGCGCCGGTCGCGACCAGGCGGGCGATCGGCCGCTCCTGGCCGGTGAGTTGGTCGAGCGCTCCGACGGGCTGCCTGATCGCGTGCTCGCCCGTGGCGCGGAGCTCGCGGGCCGTGCGTTGCGCGAAGGCGGCAGCACCGAGGGTGGAGAGCGTCCGGTGGGGCGGTGCGCAGCTGCTCCGGGCCCGTGCCCGGCCAACGCCAACAGTCGCCGCCAGTCCTGGAGTCAGTGATCAGCGAGGGCGTCCCCCTCCCCTCGATCTGCCCCGGCCGACTCCCCCGTCCGGCCGGGGCTCCCGCGATCACCGCTTCGCCGCGCGAGGATAGGCGGCTTTCACCGACGCGGTGCCGCTGGTACGCACGGAGTCTTGAGGCACAGGTGCGGCGCATCCGCCCACGTGGCCGACCTCGTTGCGAATCCCACCAGAGCCCGCCGACCGGACCGGCCAGGCCCAGTCGGCCGGCGCCGCTGCCGGGCGCACAGCTGCACGCGATGATGGGTGCGCAGCACCCAGGAAGCCCTCACCTGGGGAGACGGCGGCCTGGTTGGCATCGGCCGCCGGGCCGACCGTAGAGCCATGACCAGCAACGACACGCCGCGCGACCCGCACCCGTACGTCGGGATGTGGGTGACCGCGGACGGATTCATCCGTCAGGAACTGCTGCCGAACGGCCGCTACGACGAGGCCCGCGGCAACCGCCAGAGCGCCTACACCGGCCGCTACAGCGTCGCCGGCAACCACCTCGACTACGTCGACGACACGGGCTTCACCGCCACCGGCGACGTCCGCGACGGGGTTCTCGTCCACGAGCACCTGGTGCTCTACCGCGAGGGCGGCGAGCGCGCCCGGCAGGGAGCCTGACCATGACCAAGATCCACGTGCAGGTGACCGTCTCCGCCACCCCGGACCAAGTGTGGGCCCGCAACAGTGACTTCTACGCCCTCCACACCTGGCAGCCGCTGATGACGGCCACCACCCCCGACCCGGAGCGCGCCGTCAACCCGCATCCTGACGCTGGGCGACGGCGGCACCGCAGTCGAGCAACTCATCGAACAGACCGGCCGTTCCTGCCGCTACCGCCTCCCGAGCCCACCCCTGCCTATACGGGATTACGAAGGCGTAATCGCCGTGCACGAGGACCCGGGGTCGGCCGCATCGGCTGCCGCACTGTGAAGGAGTTTCGTCGACCGCGGTCGTGTGCAGCGCCACCAAGCACGCCGCACATGGTGACCTCGCTCGGCGAGCAGCTTGGCGTGGGCCATCTCGGAGGGACTGCGCCAGGATGCCGGCGGCGACATCCGCGTCACCACCGGCTCCCCCGGCGTCACCGCGTCCGAACTCGCCGAGGCCATCTCCGCCCCGGAGGGCCGCGAGAGGATGCGTACTCAGGGTCGTCATCCCGGCCTCGTCCGTCGCGGCGGCGATCGCGTTCGCCATCGACCAACCCGCCGAAGTCGACGTCAGTGAGATCATCGTCCGTCCCACCGCCGGCCAGGCCTGGGCCGTTCGCCGTCCCCTTCGAGTGGTGGGGAGGGGACGGTGTCATCAGCTCGCGCAGGCGGCGGGGGGAGTTTCCTTGGGGGGCAGAGGGGCCGGGGCGCGCGCGAGCAAGTAGGAAGTCAGGTGTCGCTGAGAGCCCGGCCGGATTCTTCCTGCACCGTTTGTGCGGATTCCCCTCGGTCGGCCGTGGAACGGAGTTCGGCGAAGGCAGCCGCGGTGGCACTGGCAGGCTCGGCCTGGTAGACGACGAGTTGCTGGTGCGGGGCATCGTTGACCGTAAAGGCCGAGAACTGGATTTCCAGAGCTCCGACCTCGGGGTGTGTGAGGTTCTTCGCCTGCTGGGTCTTGCCCTTCACCTCGTGCCGTGCCCACAATTCAGCGAATTCCGGGCTCTTCGCGCGGAGCGTGTAGACGACTTCGGTGATCCGAGGGGAAGCGGGGTCGTATCCGTAGGCCGCGCGAATTTCGGCGACGCAGGAGTTCGCGGCCTTCTCCCAGTCCTGGTAGAAGGTACGCGCGGCCGGGTCGAGGAAGACCATGCGGGCCAGGTTGTCGAACCGCTGGAATCCGCTGTGCAGGGCCGCGGCGAGGGCATTGTGCGCCAGGATGTCCAGGGCCGGTCCCAGGACAAAGGCGGGGGTGTCGGGCCAGCTGTCGAGCAGCTGGAGGAGCTGGCGGCTGATCCGGTCGTGACCGGCGGGAACGCTGCGGCGTTCCCGAGGCGCCCGGGTAAGTCTGCGCAGGTGGTCGAGTGCCTCGTCGTCGAGGTGGAGGGCGGCGGCGACCGCGTCGATCACCTGGGGCGACGGGCTGGTCTCCCGGCCCTGTTCCAGGCGCATGTAGTAGTCGGAGCTCACGCCCGCGAGCATGGCGACTTCCTCGCGGCGCAGCCCCGGTACCCGCCTGCGGCCGTGCTCCGGCAGGCCTACATCCTGCGGCTTGAGGGCTTCGCGCCGTGCTCTGAGGAACTCTCCCAAAGGAGTGCTGTCGCTCATGACCCCAACCTAGTGGAGGAGAATGCCGACCGCCGGTGGGCGGAACGTCCGGGCGTCCGGCGATGCCACGCCCGCGAGGTCGGCCGCTTACGAGATGAGGCCGCAGGGCCCGGTCGGCTGCGCCCGGCGTCATCGGTGCCTCCCCGCGCAGGCCCGGCACGCGCCGCCGGGGGTCCTCGGCAATCCAGCCTCGGCCGGGTAGGACGTTTCCTCTGGATCACTTCGGCAGCGGGCTGGGGTGTCGGTGCGGCATGGGAGAGTCCTCCACATGACGATGCCAGAGAGGCTCGAACGAGTGCTGCCTGAGATCCTCGGACGCGACACGTTCGACGCTCTCGTCATCAGAACGGACTTCGGCGACGACGAGTCGTGGAATGCGGTGATCGGGGAGCTGCGCCGGCCGTGGGGGCCGTTCGGCGAGTTTCCCGCAAGGGTGCATGTGGTCGATGCGCCTGCCTGGTCTGGAGCAGACACTGACGAGGTTCTCTCCGTGGTGGGCGAGGATGACTACCTGAGTGTCGTCTTCCTCGCTGACGGCCACACAATGGGGTCGCCGGTTCGGGCCCTGCTGGCTCTGACGACGATCTGGGAGGAGGAGGACGACCTCGATCCCGCGTTTTACCAAGAGCTCATCGTGTCCCCGCAGCCCCGGGAGTTCCGCGCCGCGCCCACCGCAGTGCACGCAGTCCACGCGAACTTGACGCTCGGCAACATGGACTTCGCCGAGTTCGCCGAAGCCGCCTCCGCAGAACCTGATCAGGTTCTGCGACCCGTCTGATCGGCAGGGCGGGGAGCCGTTGCCGCGGCAGATGCGGATCGTTGCTTGGGGCGTGTCGTTGAGTGATGCGCAGTGGGCGCGGATCGAGCCGTTGCTGCCGGACCGGACACCGAAGCGGGGTGGGCAGTGGCGGGATCACCAGCAGGTGATCGACGCGATCGCGTTCAAGTACCGCACCGGGACTCCCTGGATGGACCTTCCCGAGCGCTTCGGTTCGTGGAAGGGCGTACACAACCGGCTGCGGAAGTGGGCAGCCGACGGCACCTGGGAGAAGGTCTTCACGGCCCTGCTCGCCCAGGCTGACGTGGAGGGCGACCTCGACTGGCCCTGCTGGTCACGCCGGGACAGTGGGGCGATGCCCCGCAGCTCAACCCGGTCAGGGAACGCATCCGCGTCGGCCGGCTGCCGGGGGGCGGACACCCGCGCACCCGGCCCGGCCATCCCGGCGGCGATAAGGCGTACTCGTCCCGCCGCAACCGTCGCTACCTGCGACGACGTCAGATCAAGCACACCATCCCCGCGCCGAAGAATCAGCGGGCCAACCGGCAAGCCCGCAGCAGCAAGGGCGGCCCACCCGTCGGCTTCGACAAGAGGATCTACACGCGCAGGAACGAAGTGGAGCGGACAATCAACGCCCTGAAGAACTTCCGGGCTGTGGCCACGAGGTTCGACAAGCGCGCCTACACCTTCCACGGCACCGTCATCGTCGCCTCGATCCGGCTCTGGCTCCGCTCGTGATCCGCGACTGGCTACTCGTCCGAGCCGGTAGCCGACGGCGGTACCTCGACGACGAAGAACAGGAAGGTGGTTTTGATCGAAAGGTCATGGAAGTCGTCGGGGAACAGCTCACGGGCGGCCGGGTCGGGCTGCGGCTCGCTGATGACGGCAAGGCGGAAACCGGCGGTGGTGAAGGCATCGGTCATCGCGTGCAATGGCTTGCGCCAGAACCTCATCGGGACGGACTGCCCGTTGAACGTCCAGTCGAAGGTATAGCTGGTGGTCGCGAAGTAGTCGGGCCGAGGATCCTGGATCGTGTAGGCCACGAAAGGGTGGTCCACCGACGCGATCAGCCGGCCGCCGGGCCTGAGTACTCGCCGCAACTCGGCCAGCGTCGGCCCCCAGTCCTCCAGGTAGTGCAGCACCAGCGACGCGACCACGTCGTCGAACGCACCGTCGGCGAACGGCAGGCGGTCGCTCAGGTCGACCACATGCAGGGATACGTCGTCACCGAGCCGCCGCCTTGCCAACGCCAGCATCCCGGCGCTGGCGTCGATGCCGGTGACGACGGCACCGCGGTCGCGTAGTGCGGCGGACAGGGGGCCCGAGCCGCAACCGGCGTCCAGGATCCGACGGCCGGTCACGTCTCCGGCGAGGGCTAACATCGCGGGCCGCTCGTAGTACGCGTTCACGAGGTTGTTCTCGTTCTCCGCCGAGTACGCCTCGGCGAAGCTGTCGTAGTCATTCGCCTGGGCCGGATCTGCAGGCTGGGCGAGAGTCTCGGGCATGTCGGTTACTCGGTCCATCGTCGCAGCCTAGTGTTCACATGATCCACCGGACAGAAACCTAAGCCGGCCGAGGCACGAACGGAGAACTCCCCCAGCTCCACAATTCCGGGTCATGGCGTCATCTTCCTTCGCGTCCACCCGGGCCGGGAGCCGTGAGTGTAGCCCTGGCACAGGCAGGAAACGCCGGGCCGGGCTGTGTCCTCGGGGAGCCGCGAGCGCGCACTCAGTCGGTGCCCATCGCGGTGTCCTGCGCGGGCACGGGGCTGGCACTGAGCGAGCCGAGCAGGGCGAGGGCGTCGCCGGATGTGCTGCCCGGTTCTGCTTGGTAGACGATGAGTTGCTGGGTGGGGGCACTGTTGACAGTGAAGGCCTCGTAGTGGAGCTCCAGGTCGCCGACCTGGGCGTGGTGGAAGAGCTTGGCCTCGCGGGTCTTGCCGCGCACGTCGTGGCGCGCCCACAGGACGCGGAAGTCAGCGCTCTTCATGGACAGTTCGCCGACGAGCTCCCTCAGCCGCGGGTCCTCGGGGACGATGCCGGCCGCCCGCCGCAGTGTGGCCACGCTCGATTCGGCGGCTCGGTCCCAGTCGCCGTAGAAGCCGTGCGCGGTCGGGTCCAGGAACGTCATGCGCAGCAGGTTGTCCGAGTGGGTGAAGCCGGCATACAGGGCGCCGGCGAGCCGGTTGCGGGCCCGGATGTCCAAGGCGTGGCCCAGGACGAAGGCGGGGGTGTCGCTCCAGGTGTCGAGGAGTCGCCGCAGGTGCGGGGCGACGCGTTCGACGCGGGGGGCGCGCCGCGTACGGCGCATGGTCGGGGTGGCCACGCGGTATAGGTGGGCCACCGCTTCGTCGTCCAGTTGCAGAGCTCGCGCGACGGCTTCGAGTACCTGCTGGGACGGGTGCCGTTCGCGGCCCTGTTCCAGGCGCATGTAGTAGTCGGTGCTCACCCCGGCGAGCGTGGCGACCTCTTCACGGCGCAGTCCGGGCACCCTGCGACGGCCGGATGTGGGAAGTCCCGTGTCTTCGGGGCGCAGTTGGGCACGCCGCGCGCGGAGGAAACCTCCCAGCGCGTTCTCGGCAGCGGGGTCCGTGTCTGTGTCCATGGTGTCGAGGCTAGGGCGCCGCAGTGCCTTGTTGTGGGGACGAAGGGGGGCGCGCTTCCCCTAGGAATCGCGCACCCTGGACAGCCGCGACCTGGTTGTTTCTCCGGCACCTCACCACGGTGGGTGCCTGATCTCTGCATCTACACCTCGCGAAGTGCCCGGCCGCCAGGACGGGCATGCTGGTGATCACGTCGAAGGTGTGGTGGTCGCGAAACCGGGCCTCGATGAGCTTGTCGAGCTCGGCGACCTGCTGTTTGAGGGCCATCACCTCCTTCGCCAGCGTGTGGACCATCTGGGCCGTGAGCTTCTCGCCGGGCAGGCGCGTGTGCTGGCGTTCGGCGGCCTGGATCACGGTCTCGGCGAGCTGATCGCCGCTGCGGACCTTGCGGTTGCGCAGCCACGTCTCCAACCGCGTGGTGCCCCTCCGGCGGAGGGCGGCCGGCGTCTGATAGCCCATCAGCAGGTGAGCGGGCCGGTGTTGGTGAGGTCCAGCGCCCGCTCCAGACCGGGGAAGATACCGGTCAACTGACCGCGGAGGCGGTTGACGGTGCGGGTGCGGTCGGCGACCAAGTCCATGCGGCGGCCTGTGAGATCTTGAGGTCGGTGACGGTTTCGTCGCCGGTGCGTAAGGGGTGCAGGTCACGCCGGATACGGACCTGGTCGGCGATGACGGCGGCGTCCTTGGCGTCGGTCTTGCCCTCGCCGCGGTAGCTCTCGGAGGCACGGTGGATGGCCCGACCAGAGATGTAGTGCACCGGCTGGTCGTGGTTGAGGAAGATCGTGATGGCCAGGGCGGCTGCGCCGTCGGCCAGGTCGAGCCCCAGGTCACCCTCGTCGCCCAGGGCCATGACGTCGGCGAGGAGTTCGAGTAGTTCGGGCTCGTCGTTGGCGACGCGTCGCGACAGCAGCCGGCGGCCGCTCTCGTCGATCGCGACGCAGTGGTGATGGGTCTTGCCTGCGTCGATGCCGACCCAGATCGCGGCCATGTGGTGCCTCCGTGCGGTGTGGTGCTGGTGCCTCCCGACGGACGACCTCGCTGTCGATTCCCTACTGAGCGATCATTCGCAATTCCTAATTGGCAGCCGAGTCGTCGTGGGCGTCGGGCGGCCAATCCGGGCAAGCCACATGCGGCAGAAGTTTGAAAGCCACACCCGACGCCCCTGGGTGGGCCAACCATACGAAGGGCTCGCCCGGTCCCGGGGAAGACCGTAGGGAAGTTTGAGTGGCGGATGCCACTGCGGCATCGGGAGAGCCAGTCGAGCGCTTTACGCACCGGTTTCGCGCACTCTGGCCACTGCTCACGGCACAGTGGAGGCATGAACGCAGACGAGAGGAACCTTCTGGCCCGGGGCCGTGTGGCGACCAGGCTTCCCGCGCAGGACCTGGACCGGGCACGGCGTTTCTACTCCGAGCAGCTCGGTCTGGAGCCCGTCGATGAGCGGCCCGGAGGGCTGTTGTACCGGTGTGGGGGTGCGGAGTTCGCGCTGTTCATGTCGACGGGAGCCTCTCCCGGCACCTTCACTCAGATGGGGTGGCAGGTCGACGACATCGAGGCAGCTGTGGCGGACCTCAAGCAGCGCGGCGTGGTGTTCGAGGAGGTCGAAGTGCCTGGGTTCCGGACGAGGGATGGGATCGCGGAGATCGACGGAAACTATCCGAGCAAGGGCGCACGGGGTGAACGCGCCGCCTGGTTCCGCGACAGTGAGGGGAACTTGCTGGGTGTCGGCGAGCTGGTCTTCTGAGCAGAGCACCCGGAACTGACAAGATGATCAGACTTGGTCAGAGTTCGGTGAGACCGGTCAAGGTTCGATGAGCTGGGACAGCCAGCAAGGGGGCGAGCGGGCTGCCCGGGGGATTCAGCACAACGTCACTGGCGGATGCCGCACGACGCTCTGGCTGGCTTTATTCCAAGACCGGGAAGTCAGGGTCTGGCGGGGCCGGTCAAGAGGGTGACAGTGGTGATCACGTTTGTGTTGTGCCCGACGCTGCCGTTGGTCTTGTTGTAGGCGTACGGCGACAGGGTGCGTTTCACACAGCGTCGGCAGGTCCTTGCACTGCATCCGCTTGTGCGCGGTGGCCCGCGAGATCCCCATCTCGGCGGCCACGCGTGCGACCTGACGGCCGGAACGGACACCGTTCAACCATTCAACTGCCTCCCGAAGACGGTCAGCCGGGCATTACGGTGGGACACGAAGACCTCCGTGCGTGGTGTGGAGCCTAGACACCTCCACCACAGCGGAGGTCTTCGCCATGATCAAGACCCGCAAGTGTCAACAACGCTCATGATCAATACACCTAGGTCGTGTCTGACAAATCCCGCCTGGCGCCCTCCAGCCGGACGGCGCTCCTTGTCAGACACGGCCTAGCTAGTCGGCGGGATTCGACACCTGCTGTGCTCAGCCTGGCGTCTCGACGCCGTCAGTGAAGAAGCGCAGCAGATGCTGTATCAGTAGCGCCAGGCCGCCGAGCGCGCAAATATGCCACAGGCCCGGGCGTGCCTCAGCTCACCGCCTGCTTCACGAGCGCACCGATCCTCGCCTCCACCTCGGCCGTCACCTCGGTCAGGGCGAAACCGGCCGCCCACATCGTGCCCTCGTCCAGCTTCGCCTGGTCGCTGAACCCGAGCGTCGCGTAGCGCGCCTTGAACTTCTCTGCGCTCTGGAAGAAGCAGACGACCTTGCCGTCCAGCGCGTAGGCAGGCATCCCGTACCAGAGCTTCGGCGCGAGGACCGGGGCGCTGGCTGTGATGACGGCATGGACGCGCTCGGCCATGAGCCGGTCCGAGTCCTGCATCTCGGCGATCTTCGCGCGCACCTCCCGCTCCGCCTCCGCCGCCTTGTCCGCGCGCGAGCTGCGGCGGGCTGCCTTCTTCAGCTCTTGGGCGTGGCCCTTCATCGCGGCCCGCTCCTCGGCCGTGAATCCCTCGTACGTGCTGCTGTCGGTGCTACTCATGACAGATCTCCCTTTGTTGATCTGATGTGGCGGGATCTTGGTCGTGTGTGGCGACACGCCATCATCGGCACGCACCGTGCCGATCGAGACTGAATATGCGCGCAGTCCTCGGCATTGTCAACGGCACGCCACGTGCCGATAGAGTGGGGGCATGAGCGACACGCCCGCGACGCCACGCCGCCGAGGCGCCGCGCGCACCGAAGAGCTGCTGCGGGTAACCCTCGATCTGGCTGCGGAGGTCGGTTACGCGGGCCTGAGCATCGAGGCGGTCGGCCGACGGGCCGGGGTCGGAAAACACACGATCTACCGGCGCTGGCCGTCCAAGGCGGCGCTGCTGCTCGACGCACTCAGCCGCGTGTGGACCAGCGACCTGGACTATCGCGACACCGGGGACGTCCGCAGGGATTTGCGCGAACAGTTCCTACGTTCAGGCTTCGCCCTCTCCAGCCCGCCGATCGGCCCCATCTACCGCGCAGTTATTGCCGAAGCACAGGCCGATTCCACGCTTCGGGCGACCCTGCACGAACGATTCCTGATCACCGTCGAGCAGAGCACCCTCGCTCGGATCACCCGCGCCCAGCACACCGGTGAACTGGACGCGGAAGCGAACCTGGAATTCGCCGCCGAAGTGTTGTGCGGCACTCTGTACTACCGCAGCCTGCTGTCAACCCGCCCCATCGACGAGGACGCGGTCGACGGACTGCTGGACATGTTCATGGCCGCTTACGGAACCACCGACCAGGGCCTGTCTGATGATTGATCTTGTAGTGGGTCGTGGAGAGTTGACGGATGGGGCGTGGGAGCAGATAGGGCCGCTGTTGCCGGGTGTTGACCGGCGGGGCGTCCGTGGCGGGACCACCGTTAGGTGATCAATGGTGTGCTGTGGCGCCTGCGGACTGGTGCTCCGTGGCGTGATCTGCCGGAGCGCTATGGACCGTGACAGACGGTGTACGAGCGGTTCGCCCACTGGGAGGCGGACGGGACCTGGGCCCGCCTGCTGGGCGCTGCGCCGTCGCCTGATGCGGTTGTCCTCCGGGCTTTTCTGGCACCCGTTCTGGGACACCGAGCGGGGCGGATCGCCGCGCGGCCCGGGTGGAGCTGCGCCGCCAGGTCCGTTCACAGGAGGAAGGGGAGCCACATGGCCGATCACCTCACCGGGCGGCAGATGGGCAACCTGCGGTGCATCACGGGGTGGATAGCTGAGTACGGGGAGGGCCTCACGATCCGCGAGATCGGTAGGAGCGTCGGCCTGTCGAGCACCTCGTCGGTGGCATATCAGCTCCGCCACATGGAACAGGCCGGAGTCATCACCCGGACCGGCCGGAACTGGCGCTCCTGCCTCCTCGGCGACTGACGCCTGCCCTGCCGCGCCCCGCCCTTTGTTCTGTTGATTCGGATGCGCGACACCCCGCCTCAGGAGTTCGGCCGTTCGTGCCTTGCAGAGCACCTGGCCGAGCGAGACCCGACTGCTCTCGATCACTCAACGCCGGTACTGTCTACTGCCGTTGAGGTCAGATGGCGATGTCAGGTTGGACGGCTCCATGGAACGTGTCGAGCTGAGCTGTTCACCGAGGGTGGGAACGACGCATTGGTGCGCCTGCCGGGCCGCCGGTTCCCCGGCGTTCTGATCCAGGGTGACTCCCTCTCCATCCTCCGCAGCGACCTTGCTGAAGCGGTGGAAGCCTTCGACCAGGGTGACCTGGCCTCGGCCCGGGAAACCGCCGTCCTTCTCCTGGCCGACCTCGACGCGCTGCTGACACGCTACGTCGCCGCCCTGGAAGCGCACGAGATTCCGCGGCCGTACTGACGTCGCCAAGTCCGTCGGCAGCTCAATAGTCCCAAGGTTGATACTGAAGCTGCCCCTGGAAGTGCTGCAAGGAGTTACCGAATCTGTCCGCCGACGGCTGCGGCGATGCGGAGTTTGCAAACGGTGCCAACACCGTTGCAGCTCGTCTTGCCCGCCTTGTAGAGCTCTTTCACCGGGCCCTGATGTGCATCTCGCGCGCCTCGCCCGACTGCACGGTGAGATCGGCCATGTCCCGTCCGCCGAACACGAAGCCACCTACCGCCAGCAGAACACAGCAGGCGGCAACCGCCAGAAGCCCGTCGACGAGCAAGCCCCGCGCCTCGAAACAAGATCCAGACCCCTTGGCCAACGGTTACGCTGTGCCGCGATAATCTTCGATGTCCTGCCGCCCAACAGCATTGCAATAGCTGACCGTTGCGCGACGGCCGCCTCCGGACGTCCTGCTGCCAGAGGAGTTGTCGTTCGATGAGCGAGCACCGTCCCCCACCGCATTCCCAGGGCGACGAGCCCTCTGCGGCAAGCAGTGCCGCCGAGCAGTCCAACTGCCCAGCCCCTTCCGGGGACACCACCCCGCAGACTTTTTCCGATTCGCACGAGGGCCGGCATCCGAACGGCGAAGACGCCGAGGACGGTCGTACCACCCAGCGTGGCGGTGACGGCCTGCACGACGAGGCGAACACCGGCGACGACGGAAGTGATGGTGGCCGGGGAGGCGATGGAGGCAAGGGCTCGGGCAACGGCCGCGACGGAGACCCTGGCAAAGCCCGCCGCATCGACTATCCGCGTCACAACAAGTACGGATGGCGGCGCTGGGTGCCGTCGTGGAAGCTGGTCACCGGCCTCTGTCTGGGCTTCATCGGCAGCCTGATGGCGGCTACCACCATTGCCTACGCAATGGTGGAGGTCCCGGACCCGAATAAAGCGTCCGAGGCGCAGAACAACGTCTACTACTGGGCGGACGGCACGCAGATGGCCGCCACCGGTGGCGAGATCAACCGGCAGATTATCCCAATCTCGCAGATCCCCGAGGATATGCAGAATGCGGTGATCTCGGCAGAGAACAAGACGTTCAGGACGGACTCGGGCGTCGACGCGATGGGTATCGGCCGGGCTCTGGTGAACATGGCCAAGGGTGGGCAGACCCAGGGTGGCTCCACGATCACCCAGCAGTATGTGAAGAACGCACGGCTGGGCGACCAGTCGCAGACCTTCAGCCGTAAGTTCAAGGAGCTGATTGTCTCCGTCAAGGTAGGCGCCAATATGAGCAAGCCGGAGATCATGGCCGGCTATCTGAACGCCTCGTACTACGGACGTGACGCGTACGGTCTCCAGGCGGCGGCCCGCACCTACTACGGAATCGACGCCAAGGACCTCAACACGGGGCAGTGTGCATTCCTGGCCTCACTCCTGAAGGACACCGTGCACTTCGACCCGGCCGGTTCGGTCGACATCGATCCCGCCGCGACGCCCGAGGCCAACACCGCCCGTGTCACCGAGCGCTGGAACTGGATCCTCGACGAGATGCTCAAAGACGGGCACCTCCCTGCCGCGGAGCGGGTCAAGTACAAGAATTTCCCGATGCCAAGAAGCGCCGCCAAGAGCGGGCAACTCAGCGGGCAGATCGGCTATCTGGTAGACCTCGCCAAGTCCAACTTCCTCAGCAACAACGACCAGGGCATCGACGCCGACAAACTCGCGCTGGGCGGCTACGAGATCCACACGACCTTTGACAAGAAGAAGATCCAGAAGCTGACGGCCGCGGTCAACCGCATCAAAGATGTGAGAATCGATCCAAAGAAGCGTCCTCACACGGACACACACGTCCAGTTCGGTGGTGCCTCGATCAATCCGGAAACCGGAGAGATTGTCGCCATCTACGGCGGCGACGACTCGACCAAGCACTTCACCAACGGCGCCGATGAGACCGGCGCCCAGGTGGGGTCGGCCTTCAAGCCGTTCGTCCTGGCCGCCGCCATGCGGGACGGCGTGCGCGACCCCAAGCTCGGGCCGGAGCAGGGCAAGGCCAAGCGCAAGATCGTCGACCCGGACAAGAGCCGGTACAGCGGCGAGAACAAGCTGAAGATCAAAAACTACGACGGTTCCGTCTGGACGAACGAGAAGGGAGAGGAGTGGCTGCAGAGCAACGACGGCGGCGAGTCGTTCAAGAACATCACCTTGCGTGAAGCCATGGTCCACTCCGCCAACTCGCCCTTCGTGCAGCTGGGCATGGACATCGGCATCCCGACGGTCAGGCAGTCGGCCATCGACGCCGGTCTGCTGGAATCCGGCCTGAACAAGTCGAACGTGCCATCCTTCTCAATCGGCATTTCGTCCCCCAGCGCCATCCGCATGGCCGGCGCCTATGGGACGTTCGCGGCGAACGGCAAGCAGCGTGACCCGTTTTCCGTCAGGGAGGTCACCTACGCGGGCCGGAAGGTCTTCGCGCACGAGGACAGGACCAAGCAAGCCTTTTCCAGCGCCGTTGCGAGCAATGTGACCGATGTGCTCCGCTCGGTTGTGGACGAGCCGGAGGGCACCGGCAAGAACGCCCGGCTCCCCGGTCGACAGGTCGCCGGAAAGACCGGTACGACCGACGGCAACAAGTCGGCCTGGTTCGTCGGCTACACGCCGCAGCTGTCGACCGCCATCGACATGTACCGCTTCGACGACAACGAGAAGAACAAAAAGCGCGAATTCCTCGAGATGTACGGCACCGGTGGCCAGGACAAGATCCACGGTGCGTCGTTCCCGTCCGAGATCTGGCAGATCTACATGTCGGAAGCGCTCAAGGGCCAGCCCGTGATGAACTTCCCGGCCCCCGAGCCGATCCGGCCCTGAGGCCATCTGGGAGGCTTGGACGTTGTTTCAATTGGTGAGTCGACGGTAGCCGATGAGTGCTGCGGCTATGCCGACGCAGGCGGAGAAGTGTTCCGTCTTCCGCTCGTAGCGGCGGTGGAGTCGGGCAGCCGGCCGGCCAGGACACGGTCCTCTCGACGACCCAGCGATGACGGCCAGCTTGCTTCGAGGACTCGATGCCCTTGCGGGCGATGCGGTGCCGGATGCCGCGCTTGCGGAGCCAGCGGCGCAGGTGGTCGTAGTCGTAGCCTTTGTCCGCGTGGAGTTTGGCCGGCCTCGGCGGCGGGGTCCTCGGCGGGATCGGATGGGCGGGATGCCCCGCACGAGGGGTTCAAGTCCCTGGGTGTCGTGCATGTTGGCCCCGGAGATGTCCAGCGACAGCGGCAGGCCGGTCCGGTCCGTGAGCAGGTGAATCTTCGATCCCAACGTGCCGCGGTCGGTCGGATTCGGTCCTGTCAGTGGCCCCCTGTTGCGGCCCGGAGGCTGACGGAGTCGATCTCGCACCGCGACCTGTCCGGCTCACCGCGGGCACCGAGTTCGTCGAGGATGACGCAGCCTGAGGTGGCCACGAAGATGATCGCGGCCAGGACCTCGCGGTCACCCGCCCGCCGCCGGTCTCCGCCTTGGGGACGCTTCACCTCCGTGGGCGGCACCACCCGCCGGAACAGGACCCACAACTCGTCCGGCACCAGCCGCTCAACCAGATCAGCCATGAACTGTCCAACGGCCGCCAGCCCCAAAAAACGACGCCTTGAAGAGCGTTTCATCCTGAATGGGCTGTTTGATTCCGGTTCGCCGATGAGTCAGTGCGGTGCGCCTGGGGCGGTCGGACTTCGATGTGGCTGGCGGGGTGCGTGACCACGCTGAAAGATCCGTTTGGCTTGCATTGCTTCTGTCTCATCGCAAGAAGACCCGATACGCATGGGGACACGAACCCAGCGTCGGGCAGGAAGGACAACACGCGGGTCGAGAGTGACATTTGGTGCTGACGGGGCGCACCAATTCAGGATGAAACGCTCTCTTAGTGGCATAACGGACTTTGGCGTGATTGGTCGCCGGACTGTTCGTTGGCCTGGGCATGGGTGGGGACTTGGTGATGTCAGGGCGTAACGGGGAGGCTAGCGAGGTGCCGCGAGGACGTTCCGGAGTACGTCCTCGAGCGTGACGCGGGCCAGCTCGCGTCTCAGGGTCTCCTCGATGCCCTCGTAGATGCCCTGCATCGCCGGCTGGATGCCGTAACCCACCACGCATCCCTGGTCCGGGGTGGCGCGGTGCATCGCGAACAGCGGGCCGGGTTCCACTGCCTCGTACACGTCGAGCAGGGTCATCGACCCCAGCTCGCGCGCCAGCGACCAGCCCGCACCCACGCCCCGCCGGGACTCCACGAGCCCCGCCCTGCGCAGCTCGCCGAGCAGCCGTCTGATCACCACGGGATTGGTGTTCGCGCTGGTCGCGATCTGCTCGGAGGTGGCGACCTCATGGCCCTGGCGCTGGTAGAGACCGATCCAGGCCAGCGCGTGGGCGGCGATGGTCAATCTGCTGTTGGCGCTCATGAACCCCTCCTCCCGGCCGCAACGCTTCATGTTACGACGACGCGGTCGTAACAGCAAAGGTTGCAATGAGCTGTTGTAACCATATATGTTTCGACTATCGGGAAGAGTCAATCAACGAGGTGAGAAGAATGAGCAAGCCACTCACGGGCAAGGTCGCCCTGGTCACCGGGGGGTCGCGCGGACTGGGAGCCGCGACCGTACGACTGCTGGCCGAGCAGGGCGCCGACGTCGCGTTCACCTATGCAGCTCCGAGAAGCAGGCGCAGGCCGTCGTCGACGAGGTGCGCGGACAGGGAGCGAAGGCCGCCGCCTTCAAGTCCGACCAGGCGGACATGAGCCGGGCGCCGGCGCTGATCGACGACGTGGTCGCGCACTTCGGCGGCCTGGACATCCTCGTCAACAACGCGGCGATCTCGGTGGAGCAGGGCCGCACGGTGGACGACCCGGACGCCGACACCGCCGCACTGGACCGGATGCACGCCACCAACTACCTCGGAGTGATCGCCGTCATCCGGGCCGCCTCCCGCGTGCTGCGCGCGGGCGGCCGCATCATCACGGTGAGTTCCGGGCTGGGCTCGCGGGTCGGTGTCCCGGGCCTTGCCGACTACTCGGCGACCAAGTCAGGGATCGAGAGGTACACCATGGGGGTCGCACGGGACCTCGGGCCCCGGGACATCACGGCCAACGTCGTGGAGGCCGGACTGATGGAGAGCGGCATGGAAGGGCCGGACCCCGAGACCCTCAAGGCCATGGTCAGCTCGTTGTCCCTGCAGCGCGTGGGTCACCCCGCCGAAATCGCCGCGGCGATCGCCTTTCTGGCGAGCCCCGCCGCGTCGTACGTCACGGGCGCGGTGCTGGACGCCCACGGCGGCTACAACGCCTGAACCGGAACCCTGCCGCGCCCCCCGAAGGACGGCATCGCGCCTTCAGGGCGCGCACCGCCGACGAGCACCACCAGCACCATGGCTCACACCCGGCGTGCAGTGAGCCGCTGTGCAGCGCGACGAAGCCGACCCCCGCCCCCATGGCAGGGCTCAGCGCGAGCAGGAGCCCGAAGGCCGCGTAGAGGGGTGGGCGAGTTTCTCGGCGTCGGCGGCGTCAACGCTCAGGCCGTGCACGGTGTTGCTCATGAGTCTTTCCTCTCAGAGCAGGCAGGCTCAGATGGCGGTGCGGCCGCCGTCGACGGCGACGGTCGCGCCGGCGCGCTTGCTATCGGCGGTCCTTCGGTGGCCCGAGGGCTGATCGCGGATTTCAGTGACTGGATCTCAGCCGGCTCCGAAGCTGGGTACGCGAGAGCCCGCGTGTCGCGTGAGGACTCGGTCGACCTCGTGGGGCAGGCCCCACACCGAAGGGTCCCGGGGTGACGCTGCGCATGAGCTGGCGTCGCGAGCCGCACGAAAGCACGTGGCTGGGAAGCCGGCCGCGGCCGCTTCTGGACGCGTCCGCCGAATTCGTCGTTGAACAGTCTCGTCGCGGCGAGATGGTGGGGGCGGGGGCCCTCCTCGGGCATCGAGCAGTCGTGAACGCCACCTTGGCAACGGGGTTGAGGGTCTGAACCCGGAGCAGACGGGGAAGCACGGGTCGGAGCAGTGACCTCCGGCTCGCCGACCGAGGCAACGTCTTGTGGTGGTGAGATGAATACAGCCCCGCTTCCGCCGGTTCTGGTGGTTCTCCCCGACGGCCAGGAGCTCACCGGCCTCCTCCACGCACGGCTGCAGACGCAGCGGGCGTGGATGTACCAGGTCAGCCTGCCGACGTGGCAGGCGACGGCGGACGAATGGGTGGAGCCCGCCCAGTACATGGTCTGGGTGCCCGCCGACTATGTCCGCCTGCTGGAAGGCATCGTCTACGAGGACGATCCGGCACAGGGGTTGGCGCCGGCCGTCGACGCGCCGACGCAGCGGCTGGAGCCGGTGCCAGCCGCCACCCCCGTCGTGGAGGCCGTGGAGGGCGCGGGAGCGTGGAGAATCGAGCGGCTCCCGCGTGAGCGTGGCCGGCCTGGATGGAACGTGGTACACGTCCATGACTGCGAAGACGCGGACGACGGCGACATCCTCGACCTCGACCAAGCGCTGACCGTGGTCAGGCAGCCAGGCACGAGGGTGTGCACGAAGTGCGGCGCCGCCGAAACTCTCCCACCCCTGATGTAGCCGCTGGTGCAGCCGAGGCCCAACTCCCGGCACGCGCTGCCCGATGGGTCGAATTCTCCGGCCGCCGGCATGTCTCAGCCGCACATTGCAGGGCACAAGGTCCTCACCTGATCGAGGGAAGAACCTCATGCTTGGCACGGCGCACGTGCCGGCCGACGCCCGCTGACTCCGCCGTTCCGGGGGGAAGCCGGGGCCGGGTTCAGATGCCGTTTCGAGGCGGACGTGGTGTGCTGAGTGAGTTCGACGCCACAGGAGGCGCAGCCGGCGGCCGTCGCTCCCGAAACAGAAAAGCCCCGGCCTCCTGGTGGACAACCAGGAGGCCGGGCCTTCTTTTGGGCGGGCTCGGGTCGTCCGGCGGGGGCCGGGTTCTGCTCGCGCGGTCCCGGTGGTGGGATGGATGTGGGGCCAGGCCGTGCAGGTTGGGGAAGCTCTCCAGGCTCCGCAGCTTCACACCCAGCCGTGGGGTTCGGGCTGTCGCGATCCCGTGCGTACAGGCGTGCTCAGCGCGGTGAGCACAACCGGTCGGCGGTGCGGGGCCAGATCAGGTCGACTGCCAGGACCTGCCCGCCTCGTACCGGCATTGCGGGGTCGTCGGTGTCCGGCGACGGCCAGCACACGGCGACACGGCTGCCGTCCACAGTTTCCAGAAGAGCGGAGCACTCAGCGCCCGTGACGCCGATTTCGGCGACGGTTCCGTGGGCGGTGGCGATGACGCCGGCGTTCGGACTCGGCAGTCCCGGGCGAGACCGAACCGGTGTCCGGGACTCCCGACGACACACCCGCCCGATGACACGCTGAGTTACAAAACTGTTACACTCAGTGACCATGCAGGGATGGAGCCCTGCGTGCGTGCCGCGGTTGGCGGCAACTCCAATGCACTGCCCTGCCCAATCGCATGTGGGCGCGGTGCAAACCGCTGTGCACGTCCATTGGCACGTCCATGAGAAGCACCCAAGCAGAGGCGGTAGTCATGGCGCAGGAAGCCAGGATCGACGTCGAGTTGACGGCGAAGCAGGATGAAGGAAAGCCCCCGGCCGAGGCGTCGGCGACACTCGCCGGGGCGCTGGAGCCAGGCGTATGGTTCGCGAGCCCGGCGCGGACGGCACGCACCGAGGACCGGAAGCCAAGGATCTGGGAGCTGCGGTCCACTCGGCCGTACCGGCGCGAGGTGGCGACCGGCACGGCGGCGGTCTACTTGGCCAACGGGCACAACAGCCTTGAGCGGCCGTTCATCTTCGCGGACGGCTTCAACTACGGCCCCAGTGATCTGCCGGGCCTGTGGGAGCACTTCAACGCGCCCTACAAGAAGGGCAAGCCCGGCTTCCTCGACCAACTGCTCGCCGCAGGCATCGACGTCGTCCTGGTGGGCTTCGATCAGCGTCACACCTACATCCAGGCGAACGCCGGTGTGGTGATCAGCGCCATCCAGCAGGCCATCGCGGAGCGGCAAGGCAACAGCCCCCTGATCGTGGGTGGAGTGAGCATGGGCGGCATGATCACCCGCTATGCCCTCGCCGAGATGGAGCACCACGGCGTGGACCACCAGACGGAGACCTACATCTCCTGGGACACCCCCCACAACGGGGCGTGGATCCCGCTGGTGCTCCAGCAGATGGCCTACTTCTTCGAGTCCTTCCCCACCGGCAACCCCGACGCACCCAAGCAGGCCGACCTGATCAGGAGCCCCGCAGCCCAGCAGCTGCTGTGGGCCTGGGTCGAAAATGCCAAGTACTCCGGCCCGGTCGCCACCACCAGCGAACCGCGCAAGCAGTTCCTGGCGGAGCTGGAGCAGTACGGCCAGTTCCCGATGCGGCCCCGCAAGCTAGGCGTGGCCAACGGCACCGGAACCGGCACCGGCCGCGACCTGCCGCCCGGCAAGACGGTGTTCGACTGGCGGCTGCCGCTGGTCGCCTCCGCGACGGCCCGCTTCCAGCCCAACGCCGGCGAGCACCAGCCGATCGGCGAAATGAAGGCACTGGGCCAGGTGCGCCGCGGCAACACCTCCCACGTACCCGCCCTCGACGGCGCGCCCGGCGGCGGCCTCGCCTCCTTCGGCATGATCGCCGACGCGCTCAAGGCCGAGATCCCGCAGGAATACCGCAGCGGGTGCTTCGTCCCGGCGGTGAGCGCGGTAGCGCTGGACTTCGATCCGGTCACATGGAACGTGAACCCTTACGAGGACATCGAGTCGCTGCCCGCCGAGAAGAGCATGCTCGACGAGTTCAAGTGCGACACCGAGAACACCGAGCACAGCCAGGTCACCGAGACGCTGGCCGACTGGATCGTGGAGCGGCTCGCCCGCTGACGCCAACGATCCGTGCGCTGCGGTCACTTCGGCGGCCTACCTGCCTCCGGAGTGACCGCCGTGCATCACGCCGCGTCAGGCCGCCTGCCGGGCACCCATTGATGCCCGTTGCGCCACGTCTCCAGGAACGCCCACCAGCGGCTACTCGTGCCGGTCGGTGTCGTCGTCCTGGGCCTCGTCCTCTGTGGTGTCGGGCCAGCCGCCGAAGGTCCGGCGCCGAGCAGCTGCTGGCCCCCTGCCACCACACCATGGAGGACCCCGGCGAGCCCAGCAGCGCCGCCCAGGGTCGCGCGAGCGTGACGGCCACATCAAGCCGACCGAGCACCCCGAGGGCAACCCACCATCACGCCTTTCAGCGGGGTGCGCTGTCGGGTGGCGGAGTCCCACAGCCGCACCGCCTTGTCCGCTCCGGCGTGGTCGAAGAGGGGGCGGAAACGAAGGGACAAGTCCGGCTGGGGCAGTTCCAGCCTGATGGATCCGCCGATGAGCCGTTCTCCATGGAACGGCTCAGAGGGGAGGAATAGAGGTTCGCCTTGGGAGGGTCCTGGGCGGTTTCGACGGAGGACTGCGCCGCAGGGGCAGGCTCCTGGGAACTGCGGTGGGCTCGCCATTGGCCTCGAGACCGGCACCGAATCCTACGGGCTCGCCAGCACCAGCTCCCGGACCGCAGCCGGGCCAGATACCGCCACCGGCTGAACGAACCGGCCGCCTGGCCCCATGGGCGACGTCGTCTCCATGGCCGCAACGCTCCCGGCCCTCGACGGCGTTAAGCACCAGACATGATCGGTCGTGAGAACAAAGCCTGATCGCCGGGCAAGGTGGTCAGGGCTCGACCGGCGATCACTGCAGGCCGTCGGGATCAGTTCGGCCCGGAGTGCCTACGCGTCGACCCCGTGCGTCCCGTACTCCGGAAGTCCTGTCGATTCGTATACCTGAATCGCCAGTCCGCCCGATGTCGTCTCATTGCTCAGGAGCCGCAGGCCGACCGGGGCACCGCCGTCCGGAAACAGGCGGCGCCCCTTGCCCACGACTACCGGGGGCTGCGCCCCGTCCGTACCTCCGTGGCTTGGGCAGCGGTGATGGCCGGGATCTGGATCTACGCGGGCGTAGTGAGCCACACCGACTCCATGCAGTCCGTCGTGGGCCAGGCTCTTGTCTTCCCTGCCGTGCTCTGGCGCTTCGGCGCCACCGCGCGCCGCGCGTCCGAACTCGCCCGCAAACTCCGTAGGAACAGGCCGAACGAGCCCACCGCGAAGTGGCCGAGGAACGCGGCAGGATCGCGCGCGAGCTTCACGATGTGGTGGCCCACCACATGTCGGTGATCTCGGTGCAGGCGGGACTGGCCGGTTTTGTCTTCGACTCGGACCGGGACACGGCGCGTGGTGCGCTCGCCACGATCTCCGGCACCAGCGCGGAGGCGCTTGAGGAACTCCGGCGCATGCTCTGGGTGTTGAGAGCCTCCGAAGAGGACGAAGTTCCGGCCACACCGATGCCGGGCCTCGCGCGTCTCGGGGAGATGGTCGAGCGCGTGCGGGCCGGTGGCGTACGGATCGAGCTGCGGGTCGAGGGCACGGCGCGCCCACTCCCGCCCGGCGTCGAACTCTGTGCGTACCGCGCGTGGTTCAGAAGGCGCTGACCAACGTACTCAAACACGTACCGGGAGCCTGCGCGGAGGTGGAACTTCACTATGGGCGACGGCAGTTGGAAGTGGCAGTCACGAACGACGGAGGGGGTGATTCCGGACAAGCTTCGGTCCGGCGGCGGGCGCGGGCTGATCGGGATGCGAGAACGGGCCAAGCTCTACGCCGGGCGGGTCGACATCGGCCCGCGGAGCGAGGGGGTTCGCGGTGCGCATGACCCTGCCCACCTCCACGCAGGCCGTACGCGAGGGAGAAGACACTTCGGGATGACCAGGGTGCAGGTCGTCGACGACCAGTTCCTGATCCGCGCGGGACTGGTGGGGCTGCTGCACGCGGCACCCGGCATCGAGGTCGTCGGCGAGTCGGACGACGGCGAGGAGGCTGTCGTGCTGGCGGCGGCGACCTGCCCCGATGTAATTCTGATGGACATTCGGATGCCCGGCATGAGCGGCATCGCGGCCACCGAGAAGATCCTCGCCGACGCGGCCGCCCCGGCCGCCCCGGCCGACCCGGTGCCCCGCGTCCTCGTCCTGACCACCTTCGACCTGGACGAGTGTGTAGCTGCTCGGATGGGGACGGGCCTGACTGGAACGACAGGAGGGCACCGGTGAGAACCGGTGCCCTTCGTTGTACGAGGCTGCTACGTCTGCCACCGAGGCGTCGATGGACGGAAGTCACGCGGAATCCCATCGACGGGGCCAACGGGTACGCCTAGCTCAGCGTCTTCAGCGCTGCCGCGTCGTACGGCTTCAGCTCCTCGAACCGGTCCCCCAGGACCTTCGCCGCCCACTGCGGGTCCTGGAGCAGGGCGCGGCCGACGGCGACCAGGTCGAACTCGTCGCGCTCCAGGCGGTCGAGGAGGTTGTCGATGCCCCGGACCGGGGCGCCCTCGCCCATGAAGCCGCGGATGAAGTCGCCGTCGAGGCTGACCGAGCCGACAGTGATGGTGGGCCTGCCGGTGAGCTTCTTGGTCCAGCCCGCCAGGTTCAGGTCCGAGCCCTCGAACTCCGGGAGCCAGTAGCGGCGAGTGGAGGCGTGGAAGGCGTCGACGCCGGCCGCGGCGAGCGGGGTGAGGATCGCCTCCAGCTCCTCCGGGGTCTCGGCGAGCCTGGCATCGTAGGCTTCCTGCTTCCACTGCGAGTAGCGGAAGATCACCGGGAAGTCGGGCGAGACGGTCTCGCGGACCGCGGCCACGATCTCGGCCGCGAACTTCGTACGGGCCACCCGGTCGCCGCCGTAGGCGTCGGTACGGCGGTTCGTCCCCGCCCACAGGAACTGGTCGAGGAGGTAGCCGTGGGCACCGTGCAGTTCGACGCCGTCGAAGCCGATGCGCTCGGCGGCCGCGGCGGCCTCGGCGAAGGCACCGATGACGTCGTCCAGGTCGCGCCGGGTCATCGCATGGCCGGCGTTCTCGGTGCCGTCGACGCGGATGCCGGAGGGGCCGACGGCGGGGGCGTCGGCGTAGGGCGCCTCACCCTGCTTGCGCACCATGCCGATGTGCCACAGCTGCGGCACGATCGCGCCGCCCGCCGCATGAACGGCCTCGGCGACCTTCGCCCACCCCGCCAGCTGCTCCTCACCATGGAACCGCGGCACACGGTCACTCTGCCCGGCCGACTCGTGGCCGACGTAGGTCCCCTCGGTGACGATCAGGCCCACACCCGCGGCGGCGCGACGGGCGTAGTACGACCGCACGTCCTCACCAGGGACGCCGCCCGGGGAGAACATGCGCGTCATCGGCGCCATCACGATGCGGTTCGGGACGGTCAGGCCGTTCAGCGCGACGGGCCGGGACAGGATCTCGGCCGCACGCGAGGCGGAGGACGTAGTGAGGGTCATGAGGTGCTCCTTGTAAGTATCAGTAGATACGTGCAACGCGCATTGAATGCGTGTAGGGGTCGACCGTCCGGGCGGTCACGGCATTCCGCCTGTCCGGCGAGCTGCCCTGTGCTCCCGGACACCGCCGCCTACTGCGCCGCGGGGTGCGCCAGCGCCATGTCGAAGCTGTCCGTACCGCGACCCTCGACGGCCAGCGTCGACGCCACGGGCGGGTAGCCGCTGGCGATGAGCGAGTACTCCCCCGCGGTCAGGTCGGTGAAGACGTACGCACCGTCGGTGTCCGTGACAGTGGTGCGCACCACGTTCCCGGCGGCGTCCACCAGCGTCAGCCGGGCATCGGGCAGCCGGCGGCCGCCCTTGCCGGCGCGTACGGTGCCCCCCACCTGCAGACCGGACGGTCCTGTGGCGCGGGGGAGCTTGATGCCGTACGCGACCGGGGTGGCCGCCGCCATGACCGTGGCGGCCTGCGGCTGATGGCCGTCAGCGGCCGTGATCAGGACGTACGGGCCACTGGTGGGGGCGTCCAGTGCGTACCGGCCGTCGGGTTGGGAGACCGTGCGGCCCACCTGCCGCCCATCCGGCGAGACAAGGGACAGGGCTGCACCGCCCAGCACCTCGCCGTCGGCGTCCCGCACCAGGCCGTGGAACCCGGCCCCGGCCGGGACAGCATCGGCCTGGAGCGCAGGCTCCATAACCGGATCAGCAACGGCCGTCTCCACTGCCGGAGTTGACGAGGTACCCGCGGTTGCCTTGCCCGCCTTGACGACCCGGGGGCCGTGCTGTCCGCGCAGGCCGAGCCAGCTGATCACCGCGACCAGTGCGAAGGCGATGGCCCCGATGCCGAAGGTGAGGGTGAACCCGGATTCGGCGGGCAGCGGCGGTGCACCCGCCGGCAGGTGCTCGATGGTCTTGGACGCCAGGATCGTGGTGACGATGGCGCTGCCGATCGCGCTGCCGGTGGAGCGGGAGATCGAGTTGATGCCGTTGGCGATGCCGCTCTGGTGGTGTGGAACGCTCGCCATGATGACGGCGGGCATGGCGGCGTAGCCGAAGCTGACGGCCGCGCCGACGATGAGGCCGGCGCCGATCACCGAGGCGGTGTGGGTGTGGTCGAGGGTAAGCCAGCCGAAGCCGACGGCTCCGAATGCTGCGGCCATGGCGAGCACGTACCGGGGGCCGCGGTGGCGGACCAGCCGGCCGCCGACGGGCGAGGTGAGCAGCGAGACGATCGCGCCGGGCAGCAGGAACTGGACGGATGCGCGCAGGATGGAGGCGTCGAAGCCGAAGCCGGTGAGCGCCTTGGGCATCTGCACGAGGTAGGAGACGCCGAGGAAGTTCGCGAACATGCCGAAGCCGACGAGGATGCCGGCCAGGTTGGCCATGAGGACCGGGCGGTGGACGAACATTCCCATGTCGACGAGCGGCTCGCGCACCTTGCGCTCGATGAGCACCCAGACGGCGGTCATGACGGCCGCGCCGGCGAAGCTGCCCAGCGTACGGCCGGAGGTCCAGCCCCACTCGTGGCCCTGGGAGATCGGCAGCAGGAGCAGCAGCAGGGCGATGCCGAGGGTCAACGCGCCGAGAAAGTCGGTGCGGCCGCCGGTCTTGTGCCGGGTCGCGGGGACCAGGAAGACGACGGCGAGCAGGGCGAGGACCGCGAAGCCGGTCGCCATCCAGAAGGCGTTGCGGTAGTCGGCGTCGTCGCCGGAGGTGAGCAGGCCGGTGGCGACGAGTGCGAGCCCGCTGCCGAACGCGAGGGTGCCGCTGACCAGTGCCATGGCGCCGGGCAGCTTCTGCGGCCGGACTTCTTCGCGCAGGACGGAAAGGGCCAGCGGGAAGATCGCGGTGGCGGCGCCTTGGAGCACCCGGCCCAGGATCAGCAGCGGCAGCGAGCTCGCGACCGCGGCGATGACGGAGCCCGCGACCATGACGCCGAGGACGGCCACCAGGGTGGGCTTCTTGCCGTGCTGGTCGCCGAAGCGGCCGAGCAGCGGGGTGAAGACGGCGGCGGAGAGCAGGGTGGCGGTGGTCACCCAGCTGACGTTGGCGGTCGATGTGCCGAGGTCGTTGCGGATCAGGCCCAGGATCGGGACGGGCAGGGTCTGCATCATCGACACGACCATGGCGGCGAGGCTCAGGGCGAAGACGATGACCGTCTCGTTCCGTTGCCCGGCGGCGGGGGCGGATGCGGCGTGGCTCATGGCTGGCGGGACCTTCTCAATGCTTCAGATCGTAGATGTTTGATGACATCAAGCACTTCGGCAGACGGTAGACCTCAATAGTTAAGGTAGTCAAGTAAATAATTGATAATGTGAAGCATCTTGAGTACGCTCCAGCCATGAGCGCCACCGCCCCGCAGGTACCCACCAAGCTCCAGCTGCTGGAACTGCTCGCCGCCATCGGCACCGCCCAGTGGCGCGATTTCGCGGCCACCGCCGCCCACCACGGGCTCACCTCCACCCAGGCCAAGGTCCTCGCCCAGCTCGACGGCCCGCTGCCGATGCGCGGCCTCGCCGCCCTGCTGGTGTGCGACGCGTCGAACGTCACCGGGATCGTGGACCGCCTGGAGGCCCGCGAGCTGGTCCGCCGTGAAGCCGACCCCGCAGACCGCCGCGTGAAGAACGTCGTCGCAACCGAAGCGGGCCGCGAGATCATCCGCTGCGTGCGCGAAGAGATGCAGGAGACACACGGCGCCCTCGACGCCCTGGACGCAGCCGAGAGCGCGACGCTCTACGCCCTGCTGGAACGCTTGCGACCGACGACGGAGAAGGACGCCTGACGGCGAGTATTTGTCCAGCTGGTAGCCAGCCCAGGGTGCGCTCGACGGTCCAGCGGCGGGGCAGGACGGAGAAACCTCTGGTGGCGGGGTCGCGGCGGACGATGTGCTTGTCGATGCCGAGGGCGGCGGCGTGCTCGACGAGGTGCTGGCGGTAGCCGCCGTCGGCCCAGGTCCTGCGGATGCGGGGATGTTCGGCGGCGACCCGGTCGATGAGGTGCTTGCCGGCGACGGAGTCCTGCACGCTCGCCGCGGTGACCAGGACGGTCAGGAGCAGGCCGACGGTGTCGTTGACGATGCTCCGTTTGCGGCCGATGATCTTCTTCCAGGCGTCGATGCCCTGTCCGGCCGCGGGGACGTTGTCAGATTTCGACGGTGGGGTAGGTCTCGGTGTAGCTGGCGCCGTCGGCTCCGTAGTAGGAGCAGGTCCGTGCGTTCAGGTCGACGTCGTACCAGACGACACCGGCCTTCCAGCAGCCCTGGACGAACTCTGGGAATGCGGTCTCCCCGGCCTGGTCACTGCGGAGCGCCGCGATAAGGGCTTCGCGGTTGAGGGGCGCGACGTCGACCATGCCGGTGCACAGCGGCTCGCCTTGGACGGCGACAGGCCCGGCGTCGGTGAGGTAGAGCATGGCATTGGAGGGAACGGCCATCCGGCAGCGGCTGACGCCGGCCTGGCGAAGCGTCTCGGCGAGGTAGGGGAAACCGCCGACCTTCGGCCGGACGGCGGACGCCCGCTCCAAGGCGGCCCGCAGGATCACGGTGGCGCTGCTCATCGTCTTCTCCGAATGCTGGGTGTTTGGGGCGGGAACCGGCCCACGGTAAGATGACAATAGATTTCCAGACTGTCATCATGTTGTCAATTATTGGAGAGTGTGAACGTGCCGGAAGAGCTGGCCCTCCTGGTCGCAGACGTGTTCGAGGCCGCTGGTCTGCTTCGCAAGACGGGAGAGGCAATTGCGGCGGCCGAGGGGCAGACCCAGGCCCGCTGGCAGCTGCTCAGCGCGGTCTCCGAGGAGCCGCTGACCGTCGCACGGGCCGCCCGCCGCCTCGGGATCGCCCGTCAAGGAGTCCAGCGTGTCGCCAACGATCTCGTCCGCGAGGACTTGGCTGACTTCCAGCCCAACCCGGACCACCGAGGGTCGCCGCTCCTGGCCCTCACCCCGCTCGGACGTGCCACGCTGCAGAGAATCACCACCCGCGCGAGCACGGTCCATCAGGCACTGACCGCAGACATCGCCTCAGCCGACATCGCCGCTGCCCGCAGCCTGCTGCACCGCCTGATTGGCCAAGTGCACCGCTACGAAGAACACGACGCGAGCGGGCTCCGCCGACCAGACAGCCCGACGACCTAGACGTCTTCCACACCAACCACCGCGTCGACAGTGCCCCGTCGAGGGCACGTTCACCTGTACCGGATTGGGTCTTCGCGCGCACATCCCCTTGCCCGCCAGGCCGACCTGGACTGCCCTGCGCAGCTTCAACGGCTTCCCAGAAAGCGCCACCGCCGTCGACGTCGACGCCGGTGCGGAGCCCCTACGACTGCCCAACTGCTGGAAGACGCGGCGCAGGCGGTACGACGATGCGTGGGCCCAGGCACAGCCGGGCCGCACCTCCTTGTTGGTCGCACCCCAACAGCACGATCCGCCGTTGGCGGGGGATCAGATTCGTTGCCCTGCCGTCCGGTTTCGCGGGCGTCCTGGTCCGCTGAGCTCCCGCGGGCACCGTTGGCACGCAGCCCATAACGGGCCCGGGCGAGCCACCATTGTCGCGGTCGGCGGCCGGAGGCAGGCGCAGAGCGCGCCGGAACCCACCGCGCGAGCCGGTGGAGAGTGGCGGCTGCCTCGGTCCACTTCCCGGAGGCGAGATCGAGCTGGGCCAAGCCCCACAGGCCGAGCGTCGAGGCAAGCCCCAGTCGTGCATGTCTCATGGAACTACGCACAGGCGTACTGCTCATGGTCCGATACACGGCTGCCGACGGAGGCGGAGTGGACGTTGTTTCTGCGCCGGGCCGCGGCGTTACCGCACCCCGAGGGGCGCGGTGACGAGGACAGTGCCGTCGGCCCAGTACGTCGCTCACGCCGCTCACGACACCTGGAAGAATACGGGCCCGGCATGACGTGGCCCGCCCCGGGCGGTCAGGCTGCAAGGGTTCCCCCGGACTCGCCTCCCTGCTGAAGCAGCTCGACGGTGCGATGTGCTACGTCCAGGACCATCACGCAGTCACCGACGCGATCAGCATCGTGAAGCTGGACACCGATACCGCCCGCCTCCACATGGCAGGGGCTCATTCGTGCCATCGGCGTCCGACGCCATCAGGACGCCACCGCGCCGTCCCGGCAGTCGGGGCACAAGCCCCAGAAGGTCACGGCGGCCTCCTGGGTCTCGTACTCCTTCGGCAACTGTGGCTCCATGCAGGGAGCCGCACCCACCGTGCACTCGACGTCACGGATGGTGCCGCAGCGACGGCACACGAAGTGGTGGTGGTTGTCGTGGTGCTCGATCTCGTAGCGAGACGGATGGCCGGGAATCTGCGTGCACCGGACCAAACCGGCGTCCGTGAGGGCGCGCAGCACGTTGTAGGTGGCCTGGAGGGACAGGCTGCCCGTGACTCGCTGGGCGCGCTCGCGCAGGGTGTCGGCGTCGAGGTGGCCGGGCGACTCGCAGACAGCCATCAGCGTGGCCATGCGCTGGGCAGTGACCCGCATGCCCGCCGTGCGCAGCCGTGTCGCGGCCAGCGCCATGGGTTCCTCGGCAGTCGTCATGCTGCCTCGCCCTTCAAGGTGTCCAGGCCGTGCAGGTCGGTCTCGCCGATCCATGTGTGCTGGCCGTCCAGGTCGGGTGTGTCCACGTCGACGGACAGCTCGAACCACACGCTCTTCCCCACGGGACCGTGCTCATAGCCCCACCGTGCGGCCAGCATGTCCACGAGTGCCAGTCCGCGGCCGTCCTCATCCTCGGGGCCGGAGTCGGTCGGGCAGGGAGGTTCCGAAGAGCCATCGCTGACGTGGCAGCGCAGACCGGACACCCGCTCGAGAGTGAGGCGCAGCGGGCCGACGGCGTGACGCAGCGCGTTGCACACCAGCTCGCTCGCCAGCAGCTCGGCGTTCGGGACGAGCTCGCCGACACCCCATCGGGGCAAAACGTTACGTATCGCGATCCTCGCCACACCGCACGCGGTCGGTGACCACGGCAGCGGCCAGGGCCCGGCCACGAATGATTCCACGCAGTTCGCGGCCAGGGGCGCGTCGACGGCCGCGGGGTGTGGGGGCAGAGCGGAGCGCTGAGGTCCGGGGGAAGCCGTATCGGCGATCGTTCCGCGCGGACGAGGTGTTCGGGGGGCTGTGCGGTCCATGAGGGCGCGCTTTCGGGGGACGGTTGCAATCTGTCTTTCGACCGTACGGCTTTTCTGGAGTCAGTCAAGACTATGGAGTGCATCATCCATTCATGACTCCTACACGCAACTGGAGAGGATCGCATCCGGCTCAGGGACTCCGGAAACCGGCGGAGCGTGCTAGCCCCGGCGAACGCGTTACACCGTCCAGCCTCGTCCGCTGTATCGCTATGTGTGTCGCGCAACGGGAACGCCCGGCATCCGCACGCGTTGCCGCCCAGAGGCATGAGCGCACCTCCGTTCGTAGCGAGAAGGACATCCGCTGGCGTGGCGCAGCGCTCGTAGTGGGCGCGTACAACAAGCAAGACGCCGGGTGCTTCGTCCCGCACGCCATCGATCGCCTCTGGGCTGAGAGCATGCTCTACGTACCGGACTGGGCCTACGAACACTTGCCGATGCCCCGGCTTAGGCCGACGTCGGCGAGCCGGTCCAGGTCGAGGTCCGGCAGCTCGCCGGTGAGTAATTTGGCGGCCGCCGCTCCGCTCGGCACCGGCCTGACCGCGCCAACGCGGGCGTGGGACGAGCGGTACGGATTGCGCACCGCAACCAGCCGGCGCCACCCGATCGGCAAGGACACCGAAACCACACCGGAGGGCGAGGGCATCCGCTACCCCGGAGCAGCCTCAAGCCGGCCGGCCGAACTGCTCGAGGCGCTCGCCGACCGGCCCGAGGCTCGAAACGACCCAAGGTATGAGCAGCGATAGCAATCCAAGAATCGGTGAGTGTGAGGCACCTACGGTCTGCTCCACAGGGTCGTGCCGACTGCTCCCGGCGGGACAGACCCTTCAATCGTTGTGCCGCAACGAGGTGCCAGCGGCAGAAGTGCTCCGAGCTCTCCAGCTCGAACGCGGGTACGCCGGTGTGGCGGCCGGTTTGGCGTGCAGCGAGGAAGAGACGACCATCTTGCCGAGGAGCACCTTCTGCCGGAGGACCCCCTGTCGGAGGGCGACCGAACGATCACGGACGTCCATCCGCAGGTCGGCGGGGCGATAGCCAATGGGCCTCCTGAGACGAGCCGACCCGTCAAGGAGCCTATGAGCGGTCGCGCGCACGGAAGTGCGTCAGCGCACCGGCGGGTCGGCGCAAGCTGTCCCGTAAGCGGCCCGGACGACGGGAGAGCCCCCGGAGCCCTCCCCCGCAGCGCGCGTGCGCGACTGCAGATGACACCACGCCAGCCTCCGCGAACACGAGCATCCGGTATCCGTCGCCCTTCGGCTCAAGAATCGTGCCGCCGGGCATCGCGCCGGGCCGGGGCAGATACGGTGCCGGCTGCCAGGCTCGGCCCCAGCGGAGGGGCAAGCGGCACAGTCGCCGCATACCCGGATCAAAGGTGCGAAAATCTGCCACAGGGATGTGAGCAGCGGGAGGACCGTGGACCTGGACAGTGTCGCCGACGAGCTGTACGAGCTGCGGCCCAGCGACTTCACCGCGGCCCGCAACGCCCGCGTGGCGGCCGCCCGCACAGCTGGAGACCGCAAGCTGGCCGAGCGGATCCAGGCGCTGCGCCGCCCCACGCTCTCGGCCTGGGCAAGCAACCTGCTCGTGCGCTGGCGGCCGGAACACGTCCAGCCGCTGATCAGGCTCGGTGAGGGCCTGCGCCAGGCCCACCGCGATCTCGACGGCGAGCAGCTGCGGGAGCTCAGCCGACAGCAGCACACCCTGGTCACAGCCCTGGCCCGCCAAGCCCGGCAGCTCGCGGCGGATGCGGGTCAGACGGTCAGCGAGAGCGTCGAGCACGAGGTCGAGGCGACGCTGCTCGCGGTCCTGGCCGATCCCGAGGCGGCCAAGGAGTGGGCCTCGGCCCGGCTCTCCAAACCACTGACCCCGCCGGTCGGATTCACCGTAGCCGCGCCAGGCGCCCCGCCGCAGCGCGCACCCACCCCGCAGGCCGACGACGGCGGACGTGCCCCTGATCGCGACCAACGCCGCGACACCCCCCGCCGCACGACCCAGGCGGCCGGCCAGCAGCGACGCCAGGCCGAGGAGCGGCGCAAGAAGCTCGCGCAGGCCCGCAAGGACCAGACGGAGACCGAGCGGAAGGCCCAAACCCGAGAGACGCAGCTGGAAGATGCAGAGGCGCAGCGTCAGCAGGCAGAGACACAACTGCAGGAAGCGGAGGACCGTGTGGCCACGCTGACCCGGGAGCTTGATGAGGCCCGTGAGCACCGCCGCGCCGCCGGGGCTGAAGTGCGTGAGGCGCGGGACCGTGCTCGTGAGGCCGGCCGCGCTGCCCGACAGGCACGCAGCCACGCCGATGCCGCTGCCGCACGAGCAGAGCGCCTGGACCCCGACCCCCAGTGACAGCGCCGTCTTTCCCGGCGACCGGAGGCAGGTCACGAGGCGGTGGACCTACGCCGCCCGCCTTTGCCGGAGAGGGCTTTGATGAGCTCCTCACGGCTCATGGAGGAGCGTCCGGAAATGCCGGCGTCGGTCGGGAGCATCGTGGAGGCGGAAGATCACCTGACGCCGTTTGGGGCCGTTCGAAGGTTTCCGTCCCGCTTCCAGGGCCAGGGCATCCCGGCGTCCCGCTTCACGGAGGAAGACCGCACGTTGTGTGAGGCGGCGACCGGTAATCGTTCGACAGTGGTCTGCGGGTCCGACACCCTGCGGAGCGACGACGTGAACGGACCCCAGGGAGAAGACCGTTGAACCCCACCATTCGCCACATCACCTTCGACTGCACCGGCGGCCGTACGAACTCGCCCAGTTCTGGAGCGCGTTGCTCGGGCGCCCGGTGTCCGACGAGGACAAACCGGGTGACCCGGAGGCACTGATCGAGGACTCGAACGGTGGTCCAGGTCTGCTGTTCGTACGGGTAGAGGAGGGCAAGACGGCCAAGAACCGCGTCCACTTCGACCTGAAGCCTACGGGTCGCAACCGGGCCCAGGAGGTCGAGCGGGCCCTGAAGCTGGGTGCCCGGCAGCTCGCGGACCACACCCTGCCGGACGGCAGGGGCTGGGTCGTCATGGCCGATCCGGAGGGTAACGAGTTCTGCATCGAGCGAGGAAAGCTGGGTTGACGCCTGCGTCGGTCGTACATGGCGAAGGCCCGTGCTGTGTTGAGGGAGCATGGGCCTTCCGTCTCTCCAGAAACCGCACGTGCGTGGCTCGTGTCACGGGCGAAGGGCCCGGACAGCGCCACACGGGAGCATGAACAAGATTCGCGCGAGGAGGACTCACTTGGGGAGCAGCGCGAAACCTGCTTGGCCGAACATCTGGCGCTTGAGCATCTTGATCCGGCTGGTCCGCCGAGCCCCCACGGCCATGACCGCATCCTCATCACCGATCACGGACAGCCAGCCGCAGTACTCATCAGCGTGCAAGAGCTCGCCAGCCTCGAAGCCACGCTTGCAGCGATCAGCGGCGGTAAGGACCTGACCGGTCCACCCGCCACCTAACCGGCGCCTTTCCGAGCAGGCGCAGCCCGCGGGGCACCTCGACGTCGACGCTGCAACTCACAATCTCGCGTTGGCAGTTACTGCGAAAGAGCGGCGCTCGTACCGGGTAGCTGCCGTGAGGCAGTGGTCGTACTGTTCGGCGTCCAGCCACTGTCCCGACCAGCCCGTGCACACGTGCAGCTGAGCCCATTCCACGCCCAGAAGGTGCTTGACTCCACCAGTTCCGCGAGAGGCATCCGTGAGTAGTGTGGCCGTGAGCGGCGCTGCGCCCCGCCACCAAGACCGAGGACAAGAGCTCCTGACGCCCCGTCTCCTCCTCTTGGAGGGTGTGCCGCACCACGGTGATCAGGCTCATGTTGCCGACCTTCATCGTGCCGAAGGAGACGTACCGCCAGGCCGTGATGCCACCGATCGAGTCGTTGAAGATCGGGCCGTACAGGGCGCGCGGTCCTCGGTCTCCGGCCTGACCCTCCTGGCCGACAGAGCGGCGACCGGTGCTGGCGGGTCTGTGCCTCCCTGCTCGATACCGGCCTGCCACCCGCTGTGCCCTGGGCCGTTCTGGCCGCCATACCTCTGCTCGCGGTCGCGCTGCTGCCCCGCCGACCGTAGGGAGGACGGGTCCGTTCACCGGTCTCGCGAAACAGGACTTCGTCGACGGCAATTGTCGACGGCTGTTGTCGTCCGGATCAAGCCGGAGCATCTCGGAGCGGGCCGTCTGGGGTGAAGGTGACGGGCAGGCGCTCGGGGCCGCGCAGACCGCCAGGGCGCCAGCGCAGCTCGCCGGGCGCCACGGCCAGAGCGAGGCCAGGAAGGCGGCGCAGGGCGGTGCCGATGGCGACCTGACCCTCCAACCGGGCCAGCGGCGCCCCAAGGCAGTAGTGGATGCCGTGCCCGAATGCGAGGTGGGCGTTGTCTCGCCGGGTAATGTCCAGGCGGTCGGGGTCGGGGAACTTCGCCGGATCGCGGTCGGCGATGGCGGAGGCGATCAGCACGGTCGCGCCGCGTGGGATGGTCACGCCCGCGATGGACACGTCCTCGCGCGCGAACCGGGCGATGCCGGGGTTGACCGGTCCGTCGTAGCGGAGGAACTCCTCGATCGCGTCCGGCAGCAGCGCCGGATCGTCCCGCAGCATCTGCAGCTGGTCGGTGTGTGCGAGCAGCGCGGCGATGCCGCCGCCGATCAGGTTGACGGTGGTGATGTATCCGGCTGCCAGCAGCAGGAAGGACATGGCGATCAGCTCGTACTCGTCCAGCCGCTGCTCCTCGTCCCGGGCGATGATCAGCGCGCTGATCAGGTCGTCCCCTGGCCGGGCTCGTTTGGCATCGAGCAGCTTGGTCAGGTACGAGTGCATGTGCTGCCACGCCGCGTCCACCACGGCCGGGTCCGGCAGCTCCGCTCGGCGCAGGATCATGTCGTTGGTCCACCGCTCGAAGTCGTGACGGTCCGTCACGGGTACTCCGAGCAGTTCGCTGATGACGGTGACCGGAAGAGGCAGCGCGAAGTCCTCGACGAGGTCGGCGCGACCGGTCGGCACGACGGCGTCGAGCAGTCCCTCGGTGATCGCCTGGACGCGGGGCCGCAGCTCGGCCACCCTCCGCGCGGTGAACGCCTTCGAGACCAGGCGGCGCAGGCGGGTGTGGTCGGGCGGGTCGGAGCGGAGCATGTTGCGCAGCAAAGACTCGCGTTCCGGCGCGGGCAGCTGCCGCATGAGCCGGGGATCGGACGCGTCGCGGATGTCGCTGCTCAGCCTCGGGTCGGACAGAGCTGCGAGGCCGTCCTCGTACCGCGTGACCAGCCAGGCTTCCAGGCCCCCGGCGATAACGGCGCGCCGCACGGGGCCATCCTCGCGCAGCTGCCGGTAGAGCGGGAACGGGTCCGCCACGAAGCCCGGGTCGGCGTAGGGCAGAAGGACCGGCTGCTGGCTCATCATGCCTCCCGTAGTACGTCTCATGCCCGGAAGTAGGTTGCGATCATGTGCGGCGGACTTGCCAAGTTTGATGCTATATGCACCTGTGTGTAGATCCCGGGATTTCACCGCAGGAGAGGGGACGCGATCGTGCTGTGTGGTACGCGGCGGCCCCGCCGGAATAGTCCTCGGCCTGCTGCTGGCCCGGGGGGCGTGGCGGTCACGGTCCTCGAGGAGCACGGCAACTTTCGGACCAGCCGCGTGATCGCGGTCCTGAAGCTGATAGGCGAGCTGCAGGGTTCTTCCAACGCCTCCGTCACGCGGCCCGCGAGTCCCAAGGTGCGGCCGGGTTCCTGACGGGCGAGGAGGACCTCCAATATGTCCGTGACCCAAGGCCCGTTGCCGCCCTTCGCGCGCGCAGCGCACCGGCGCATGGCGGCGGCATGGACTTCCTCCGCGTCAGGCAGACCAGCCCGGGCGGAGGTACTCGAGCAGGTCCCGGTCGGAGTAGGCAAGGCCCACGCTCTCGTCCCGCACCGTGCCCCATCGACCCCCTGTCACGGAGATCCGCTACACGACGATCGGCGCATGGCTCATGCCTCCAGGCTGCGACGGACTGCCGGTCACAGCATTCCGAGGTCGCGGTCAGAGCGGCAGATGGTACAGAATTCGACGTGGTCTGCCAGGGCCGCGAGAGCCTGTTCACAGCTGATCGGCTTCGCACGCGCCGCCCCACCGTGCCGTGCAATCCCCGGCGTGGACAGCAAGTGGCATGGCGCCCGCAGGACTCATCTCAATCTTCCATTCCGGCGGTAGCGGCGGGGACGGGGGCAGCGCGCCAGGCGCGGTCCAGGAACCGCAACAGCTCCGGACGAGAGGCCCGTCGGGCATGACATCTACGCCGCCTCCCCCACGCCTCCGTGATCCGACTTGAACCGCAGCTCTGTGCTGAGACCGCGAGACTGATCAGTTCCGGGTTCACAGCAGTGGTGGCCTACCAAGCCATCGCGTGGTGGTCTTCAACCGGTCATCGAAGTGGACGTAGTACCCCGATCCAACTCAGGGTTCACAACTCGATGTTGGACACCCTCGCCGCGCCTGCGAACCCCAAAAATCGGAACTACTCGTCCAGCAGTCCCCGCCTCCGACCGAAAGAGCACATAGCCCGTTGGCGGGAAGGCATCGCCGCCCTCATTCGCTGCTCCCAGCTTTCCGGAGGCTCCAAGAGGCACCTCTCCCCCGCGGCGACAGCGCTGGCACGCGTAGTCGCGCCGCACGGGGGAACAGCTCCGTTATGGCTGTGGATCACAATGAGGCGCCTGTGCTCGAAGCACTGGCGCGTTATCACGAGGCCGACAAGCTCGGTTTCTCCCCGCCCGGGCACAAGCAGGCACGCGGCGCGGACCCCGAAGTGCGCAGGATCCTTGGCGACGCCCCATTCCGCGGGGACGTCTTGGCCATCGGGGGCCTGGACGACCGGCGCATGCGAGGCGGAGTCCTCGACCGGGCCGAGCGGCTGATGGCGGACGCTGTTCATGCCGAGCACACGTTCTTCTCCACCTGCGGCAGCTCCCTCTCGGTGAAGGCGGCGATGCTCACGGTCGCCTCCCCGCACGAGAAGCTGCTCGTCGGACGCGACGCGCACAAATCCGTCGTCTCCGGGCTGATCCTCTGCGGGATTCAGCCGGTGTGGGTGGAGCCGGAGTGGGACGTCGAACGCCACCTCGCCCATCCGCCGTCCGCCGCCGCCTTCGAAAAGGCCTTCGCAGAAAATGCCGACGCGCGTGGTGCCCTAGTGACCAGCCCGACGCCCTACGGAGCTGCCGCAGACCTGCGAGCCATCGCCGATGTGTGCCACCGCAGGTCACGGCCACGGCCCCTCATCGTCGACGAAGCATGGGGCGCACACCTGCCGTTCCACCCCGACCTGCCGTCGTGGGCGATGGACGCCGGCGCGGACATCTGCGTCACCCGCATTCACAAGATGGGTGGCGGCCTGGAGTCTTCCATCTGCAGGGCGATCTGATCGATCCGGCCGACCTCGCCTCCCGGGCCGACCTCCTGGGCACCACGAGCCCCTCCGTCCTGCTCTACGCGGGCATTGACGGCTGGCGCCGCCAGATGGCCCTTCACGGTCACAGGCTGATGTCGAAGACACTGACACTCGCCGCGGAGACCCGTGACGCCATCGAGCGCATCGACGGCCTGCACGTCAACACCGCCGCCGACTTCTGCGGGCCACGGCGGGCTGCCGAGTTCGACCCGCTGCCCGTGGTCATCGACCTTGCGGCGTTGGGCACCACCGGCTACCAGGCCGCCGACTGGCTGCGCGAGCGGCACCACGTCGACATGCACTTGGTCGACCACCGTCGTATCAGCGCGCAGATCACCCCCGCCGACGACGCAGCCACCACACAGCGCCTGCTCGACGCCCTCACCGAGCTCGCCCACCACGCCGATGAACTGCGATCGACAACTTCCGTGGCCGTGCCCGACCCGCACGAGCTGCGGCTGGAACAGGTCAGTCTGCCTCGCGACGCCTTCTTCGCCCGCACCGAGGACGTCCCCCTCGATAAGGCGGAGGGCCGGGTAGCGGCAGAGATGCTCACGCCCTATCCGCCCGGCATTCCCGCCGCGCTGCCGGGTGAACAGCTCACCGCACCGGTCCTGCAATACCTGCGCACCGGCATCAACGCGGGCATGAACGTGCCCGACGCAGCGGACAACCAACTGCGCACCGTACGGGTCGTGGCCACCACCGCCGACGCCTGACAGTCACCCGGGCAAGCGGCGGCTTCGCGCGCCCGGGCTCCCGGATGGAGACGGTGGACATGACGCTGGACGTGGCCGGGAGCATAGACGCCCGCTCACGCAACCGGCGGTGTGTGGTCGGCCGGCACTGCCTCCTCGGGTGCGACCGGCTTGGGCGGCGTGCCGTCGCCGAACGGCCACCCGCCGAGCGCTGCGCGGTCGTGCGGCTCGAGCCAGTCCGTCAGGTCCGGGCCGGCCGGCACGATCCTGGTCGGGTTGATGTCACGGTGCACCGTGTAGTAGTGCCGCTTGATGTGGTCGAAGTCGACCGTGTCGCCGAAGCCGGGCGTCTGGAACAGGTCCCGCGCGTACGCCCACAGCACCGGCATCTCGGAAAGCTTCTGCCGGTTGCACTTGAAGTGGCCGTGGTAGACGGCGTCGAAGCGCACGAGCGTGGTGAACAGCCGCACATCCGCCTCGGTGATCGTGTCGCCGACAAGGTAGCGGACCCCTTCCAGCCGCTTCGAGAGCCAGTCGAGCCGGGCGAAAAGGCGCTCGTAGGCTGCGGCGTAAGACTCCTGCGACCCGGCGAACCCGGCCCGGTAGACGCCGTTGTTCACATCCTTGTAGACCACCTCGTTCACCGCGTCGATCTCCGACCGCCGCGCGGGAGGGTAGAGCGCCGGCGATCCCTCGCGGTGGTAGAGCCTCCACTCCAGCGACATGTCGATCGTGATCTGCGGGAAGTCGTTGGTCACCACCTTGCCGGTCGGCACGTCGACGATCGCCGGCACCGTGATGCCCCGGTCGTAGCCCGGGTCGCGGGCGAAGTACGCCTCCTGGAGCCGCTCGATGCCGAGCACCGGGTCGCGGCCGCCCGGGTCGAGGTCGAACGTCCAGCTGCGCTCGTCGTGGATGGGCCCGGCGATGGCCATCGACATCGCCGACTCCAGGCCGAGGAGCCGCCGTACGATCACCGCCCGGCTGGCCCACGGACAGGCCCGGCTGACCACCAGCCGGTAGCGGCCGGGCTCCACACGGAAGCCGTCGCGTCCCTCGGTGGTGATCCGGGTGGTGATGTACCGGCTGTCACGCGAGTACTCCCCGCCGCGGTTCACATAGCTCACTTCATCGCCATACCCAGGAACAACAGCGACGAACACGGGGAATAGCCTCGAATGCAATCGGTATCGCACTGTGATCGAGAACAAGACCGAAACGACCAGCTCTCGGTAGCCGGTCCCGCGGATGTTCGAGTAGTCGACGAAGACATCCGGTACCCCGCCGCCGTCCTTGAGACCTGTTGCTATAGGCCGCGGCCTGTGACGAAGTCACGGGCCCGGTCGACCAGCCCGATACCAGGGGCCAGGAGCTTGATGGCCGGCGGAGAGGTGGGAGCACCGGGGTGGGGACGCGTGGGGGCGGTCTTCTTCGCGTTCCGGACCTTCTCGCCCAGGCTCTCCAGGACAAATGGATGACAGGCCTGGCGCAGCTGAACGAAGAGATTATTCTCCTCATCCTTGACATGTGCGAAGACTTCCACCCTGAGATTCACCAGGAGCCGGTTGAAATCGAGGTCGTCGGCGTCCCTCGCCTCAAGGCCCTTGAGCAGCTGCTCCAACCGGCCGTGGTCAGCGAGCTCCTTGTCCGCCAGTGCATCTCCGTTTTCCAGGTACTCGCGCACTGCGGGGTAGAGGTGCATCTCCTCGGCTACTGAGTGCCGTACCAGCTCAATGGTCAGTTGGTCGAGCAGCTGCTTACGCTTCGCCGACCCAGGCGTGATCTCCTCGATCTGCGCGAAGAGCTCGCTCACCTCACGGTGGTCGGCAGTCAGTTCCGCGATGACATCCGGAGCGTGTGCCATGCCGCATGCTGCCTTTCCCTCGGGCCGATCGCAGCCGAATACTGGCGTACCAGAACGACGCCTTCCCCCTCCCCCCGGCTCGTAACGCTCTGGGAGGCGGATTTGAGCCGGATGCCGTCGAAGGGGCGGCGGGCTCTTGGCGCGCGGTTCCTGGATGGGACCACCCTCGGAGCCGCCCTGTCCGGCTGCGACGCAGCCGCGTCGTGAGGGCGTAGGGTTCCTGCTCGGTGGTCTCGTCGGCCTACGCCATCGAGGCCACCTTGCGGGCCCTGTTCGGTGATCTGTCCCCTCCGCTGCCCACCTTGGCTCTGGCCCTCGGCCTGGTCGTACTAGTGACGGCCGACTACCGGCCCCTGGTGGCGCGCTTCTCCAAGGACGGCGGCGCGTCCGCGGCCGCCGGTCGGGTATTCGGCTACCGGTAGTTCCTGCCCATCGGCGCTTTGGTCGTCGACTTCGTGCTGACCTTGGCATCTCCGCTCGGCCGCCGCACGTGGGGATCACCGTCGGCCGGGCACGCCTTCTGGCCGGGGCCAAGCCACTCTCGTCCAGCGCGACCAAAACGAGCATTGCGTTCCGGTGGGGCATCCTGGGCCCAGCGGACTGCCTCCGGCGGCAACACAACCACCCGGGCGCCATCCCCGCTGATCGCCACCCCGATGCCGCCCGCTGATGCGATTGCCCGCTGGCCCGACGCCGTCGCCTGCCCGGGCGATGGCTGGTCGGCCCTGGTCATGGCTGGATCGTGGCGTTGTCACGAGTGGCCGCGGTGGTGATCGCCTGCACGGCGATCGTCCGCTCACCCGACGCGGTCAGCGTCACCGGACCGCTCCTCGCCGGCAGCAATCCCGCCAGCTCCCGCAGCAGTTCCTCGTCTTCCCGCAAAGCCCGCTTGATCTGCTGGCACAACGCAGCCGCCGCATCCTCGTCTTCGGCGCGTCAGCCGCGTCCTGCACCGCCGCCTCCAGCGCGGCACGCCCCTCCTCGCCACGGCGGCGCCACACCGCCTGCAGCATGCGCCGCCCCACATTCGCCGTCGTCTCGTCCGCAGGACTCTCCGTCCGCGTCAACACGCCAGCGCCATAAGCCCCCAGAGTCGCCGTCAGAAATGGCCCCCCCTGCGCCACGAACTGAACAATCTCCGCACCCATCCTCGCCCCCTGACACCCTCGTCTCAACTCGCCAGCAACCCAGCGTAGGAACTCGTCACGTCACGTAAGCGGAAATCGCCAAAACCGCCGACTGGTTCCCACAGCACTGGCCCCGGGAGACAGTCCCTCTCCGCAGCTCGCACCCGGCGGCACCCGCTCTAGGAGTTCGATCCGGTGCCTGACAGAGCGCTCGACCGCGTATGGTCCGGCCGCTGACGACCGACCAACGCCGTTCCTGTCTGCTGTCGTTGATGTCAACTGGTGATGCAGGTTGGAAGGCCTCATGGAAGGTGTTGAGGCTGAGCTGTTCACGGACGGCGGGAACAATGCTGTGGTGCGCCTGCCCGGTCGGCAGTTCCCCGGTGTACTGATCCAGGGTGACTCGCTTCCCATCCTTCGCAGCGACGTTGCTGAGGTGGTGGAAGCCCTCGACCAAGGCAATGTGGCCGGGGCACGGGAGACCGCCGGCACTCTGCTGACCGACCTGGACGCGCTGCTCGCGCGCTACGCCGCTGCGCTGGAAGCGCACGAGGTCCCGCGGCCGTACTGAGGTCGCCAAGACCTGAGCTTGGATCAGTGTTGATGAGGTGCTAGTCAGCTTCGGTTGACCGCCAGAGGTCAGTGATGCAGCCCTCCTCCATGTGCCACCATTCCCGATCAACTCCCTGCTGAAGGAGTTTCTTGATCTTGCCTAGCTTCGCTTCCGGCGAGATGTCGAGGGACACCATGCCGAATTGCTCGACGCCTTCGCCGCCAGCGCCCAACTGATGAAAGGCATTGAGCACGCTCTGTCGGGCTGCTGCCGAGCCGCTGTCGCGGAGCACGATCAAGCGGATGGTGCAGTTATCCGAGGGCTGGACCACCTTCCCGGCCCACCTGACTCCCTCTTCATCAGTGGACGTCTCAACGACATCGCCGACGGCGACACCCCGTACGAAGAAGGGCGTGTTCACCAGCTCGGCCCGTCCGTTGCCCCGGTCGATGGCCCAGAGGCTCTCCACCCCGGCCGGCGGCCAGTCATCCTCTATCTCAAGGTGAAAGTGGACCTTCAGGTGCTCGGGACCGGGCGCAGTCATGCCCGACAGCATTCCTGGTCGCGACAACGCTCCGGTAACGCGTCCCTAGTTCGGAAGATCCCGTCTGCACTTCTGGGCTGACCTGGGAGGCCGATGCTGAGCTGCCGGAGCGTTGAGGTGTATCCGCTCACTTGGTGATTCCCCGTTGCTCCCCGCTGCATCGGCCGCGGGCCGGGAACTGACGGCCGGACCCGGCCTGCGGGCCCGGTCAGTCCGTGCGCTGCTGCGGTGCGGACTGCCCGGTGCCGCTCTCGGTGAGAGCCGTGCGCGCGGCCTGCAGCAGTTCTTCGGAGAGCGGGTTGCCCCGGGTGGCGCGGGCGAGGACGAGGGCACCGACCATGGTGCAGAACTGGGCCATGCCGTCGTCGTCGCCGGTTGCCAGCCGAGCGGCGAGGTTCCGTACCCCGTTGATGTAGACGTGGCGGGCGCGGGCGGCCTGGTCGGGCTCGCGCCCCAGGTCGGCGGCGAATCCGGAAACGGGGCAGCCGCCCCCGGCGTGATCGCGGTGCGAAACCGAGAGGTAGTGCTCGATCAGCGTCCGGCGGGCGGCCTCGTGCTCCCCGGCGTGCTCCTCGAGCGCCACCGCCGAGTGTGCCGCCGGATCGTCGAAGGCGTGGGCGATGGCCTCATCGACCAGGTCCTCCTTGGAGGCGAACTGCTTGTAGAACCCGCCATGGGTGAGCCCGGCGGCCTTCATCAGGTCGGCGACGCTGACCGCGGTGCCTTTCTCACGGAACATCCGGGAGGCGGTGGCTACGACGCGCTGCCGGTTCTCCTGTGCTTGCGCCTGGGACACGCGGCCCACGGAATCACTCTCCTCAGATGGATGTCGCTTGCCATCTATCCTAGCCTCCGTTTAGATTGTTAGCGACATCTATTTGAGGCCGATGAGATCACCCGGCGGGTCAAGCAGGGCCTTTCGCTGCCTCCCACCGTCTGAGGCCGACGGCCTCCGCCCGGCAATCGCAGAACCACCGACAGCACAGGAGACCCCTGTGGCATCGCCACCCGCCCCCACCGAGTCCTCGACGCCCGCGGCGTCCACGCCACCCGTGTCGTCCGGATCGTCCGCCCGCCGGGCGGTGCCGGTGCGGGCCTGGCTGCAACCAGCGATCGTCGGACTGGTCGTGGTATCGGCCTTCGTCGTCTGTTATGTGGGCCTCCAGCGCAACCCCGAGCCGCACGGCGTACCGCTGGCCGTGACCGGGCAGCAGCTCGCCACCGAGGTCCGGCAGACGCTCGGCGACCGCGTCGACGTGCACCAGGCAGCCGACGCCGCCTCGGCGCGCCAAGCGGTGCTTCACCGTGACGCCGTCGCAGCCCTCGGCCCCAACGGTGACGGCGGACTGCGGCTGGACGTGGCCGGAGCCAACGGCCTGTCCACCACCAACGCCGTCACCGGGCTCGCCGCCACCTATGCGAACCAGGCGGGGCAGCACCTGGAGACCGCGGACATCGTCCCGCTGGCCAAGTTCGACAGTCGTGGACTGTGTGGCTTCTATGTGGCGTTCGGTGTGACCCTCGCCGGGTTCGTACTCGCCCAGAACACCCTGGGCCTCGGCCACGTGCTGGCCCTGCGCCACCGATTCCGGCTGATCTGGGGCTTCTCGGCAGCCTGCGGCACCATCGCGGCCGCCATCGCCGGACCCGTCCTGGGAGCCGTACCGGCAGCGTTCCTGCCCCTGGCGGGCACGCTCGCGCTGCTGGCAGCCGCGGCAGCGTTCACCACCAAGCTGCTCGGCACCTGGCTGGGCCCGGTCGGCGTCCCGGTGGCGACCCTGCTGCTGCTCACCGTCGGCAACTCGACCAGCGGCGCCACCATCGGCGTCGTCCTGCTGCCCGGTCTGGCCCGCATCGTCTCGGGGCTGCTCCCGCCCGGCGCCGCCGTACGGGCCGTCGCCGACCTCAGCTACTTCGGCGGTGCCCACGCCGCCGGCCCGCTGATCACCCTCGCGCTGTGGGCCGTGCTCGGGGCGCTGCTGGTGGGCCTGCGGTCCCGACAGGTCGCCGCCCGGGGCTGAGGGCCCGCTGCCCGGGACGCGCGGGGGCAGGCCCTGCGTGCCGTTTCCTATGCTCGGTACGTGCCCACCGTGCACCCCCGGCTGATCCAGCCGGCCGACATCCCGCAGGCCTGGCCGGTGGACTCGGGGCCAGCGGCGGCCGCAGTGCAGGCGCCCGCTGCCGACAATGCTCGCCCTGTGGAAGCGGCGACCCGCGAGCCCGGAGTGGATCAGCGGTGACATCGCCGCCGCCAACGCCTTGCTCGTACGGCGGGAATTCGACACCGAGATCGTCGACCAGCTCCTCGAGGAGCGGATCGCCTGGCGCACGGTCAGCGGCGACACGAAGCAGATGGGAATGGTCCACTTCCAGCGCCTCGACGACGCGCACACCCGAGTGGAACTCGTGATGGACGTCGAACCAACAGGGGCGGCGGAGAAGGCCGCGTCCGCGGTCGGGATGATCGACCGGCGTGTGAACGGCGACATACGGCGCTTCAAGGAGCTCATCGAACAGCGCGGTGGGGAATCCGGATCGTGGCGTGGCCGCGTCAGTCCCGACTGAACATCAACCCGGCATGAAAGATGTCGAGGGCTCCTGCCCAAGACCGTTCGGGATGCAGAGTCGCGAGGGCGCTGGTTCCCTGAGGGGGCCAGCGCTCATCCCGAACGTATGAGGAGGGGCCATGAGCGGTCCAGGACAATCCGGGAGCCACGTACGTCAACTGCGGCAGGAGGCCGATGCCCTGAAAAAGGAGGCGGAACAGGCGACCGACCCTGAGGAGCGTCAGCGCCTCCAGGACAGGGCGCGCAGACTGCTTGCGCAGAGCGAGCAGGAGAGCGCCATGGCAGCGGGGGACATTTACCCTCAGGAGTAACAGCAAAAGCCGAGACTCCTGATTACCCCGCTCAGCTGCGCGGAACGGGCCGACACACGCGGCCGACGGGCCTGGCCCCGTCGGCCTGCATTCGCTGGCGTTTGCGCGGCGGATGGGGTTGCTAGTCGTGTCGACATCATCGGGTGGGAGCAAATCCGGTCAGGCGCTGCCATTCGACGGGGAGCCGTCCGCGCTGCCGGCCTGGACGGGCTCGCCTACGTGAACGAAGGCTGGGTCAGGGTCCTGGAGCGCTCTTCGTCCCCGTTTGGTGTCCCGCCATCGAGCTGCCTCAGCCCCCTCAAGCGCGATATCCGCTCCTTTTCCGCAGGCATTGAGGTTTTTCTCAGCGACCTTCTGATGGGCTCTGGGCTCTCTCAGCCGACGATGCGAGCCGTGGCGAGGCCGGCGAGGATCTGATTCACGGTTTGGTGGGGTGTCTGGTTCGACGTGTCCAGCCAGAGCCCGCGGCGCGGGGTGTCCCGACGACGGTCCATCCCCCTGCGCGTACAGATCTGCGACCGCAGCGGATGCCTGGTAGCGCAGTCGCAACTGCGCCCTTGCCTCGGCGGTCGGCTGGGGCGTGAACACCTCGCGACCGGACACGATCATCCGCCGGAAGCTGTCGCCGCGCAGGTGCACCGAGCGTGGGAGACGCTCGGCCAGCAGCTGGGCGATGGTGGACTTTCCGGACGCCATGACGCCCGTGACAAGCACGACCGCGAAACTGAACTCCTGCACTGATGGCCCCGTCGTAGTGCACCTGAGTCGGAACTGTCGTGAAGCCCCTGGTAGGACAGGTCTCACCACAAGATCATTGCTGGTGTTGCGCTGGTTCCGGGAGCGTGGCTGCGTGCGCCGCTTGGCGGGAGACACCGGGACCTCGCAGGCCACTGGCGCTCTGCAAGGCGGCTGCTCGGGGCCTGCCGACCCTGGCGGACAAAGGCTACATCGGGCGGGCATCGGATACGGGCCGCTCCGAGAAAGCCCCTCCACATCGACACCCGGACCACGAACGCCCTGATCAGGCACGTCCGAGCCCTAGTCGAACGCGCCGCCGCCGAGCCTAAGGAACGCTGGCGCGCGCTCAAGCACATCACACTCAGCCCCTGCCGCATCGGCGACATCACCCGCCCCCGCACTTGTCCTCAACCGGCGTTGGAAGTGACTCTGCGTGGACTGATGGGCCACCACTCCAACGTCCAGCGCACCGCACGGGATCTGGGCATATCCCGCGCCGCCACGTACCGCAAGATGCGCCGTTATGGGATCGTCCCGTCGAGCCTCACGTAGTGCGGCATCAGGCAACGTTCCACTGTCACCACGGCAAGTGGGCGCTCGTCGTGGGCGCCGGATGTGGCTTTCAGCCGTCTGCCATCGGTCGTCTCGGCAAGCGGCCTGTGGACTGGCGCATGCTGGGCCGGCGTCGACGCCGGGAAGACTCAGCACCGACCGTGGTGATCGAGGACGACAGCGAGCGGCTGCAGTCGCGACGCGTGCCAAGGCGAGACCGAACTGCTCCCCCTCCTGGGCGTCGTCCTCACCGCCGGTCAGCCGGTCAGTGCGGGGCCACGGTCCAGGCGCTCGAGGAGCTGGCTGTGATGGAGCTCGGCTATCGGCCCGAGCAGATCCGGGTGGCGCAGAAGCGCCGCGGCTCCGCGGTCCCGCTCATCGGGCATCACCAGACGACGGAACTCGACTGGGCCGCCCTTCATGTGCTCGGACCCGGCGAGAGCGGCCACTGCGGCCTCGGCCAGCTCCGAGATAGTGAGCAGCGACGCCGCCCAGCTCACCACGACCTCGTCGACCCACGTACGCCAGGCGTACTCTCCCGCATCGTCGAGCCCGACGCCGTCCGCGCCCGTGATCCAGTCGAGTCGTCCGGAGCCGCCCGGGCCCGTCATCGTGACCAAGGCCATGTCTATCGAGGTCGGATAGCGCAGCCACGCCGCGACCGTCACGGCCTGCCGCGCCTGAATCTCGGAAAGGGCGGAATCCATCGCGCCACCGCCCGACGGATACGCGCGCGTGAGCCACTGCGCGGTCGCCGCTATGAGCGGGGAAATGTCTGCCAGCAAGTCCGGGCCATCCGTCATGGGGAAGGGTTGGGCGCGGGAAGACTACTCCTTGCCCAGTCGCAGAGAAATGGTGTAGCTCACGGGATCGGAGTGGCTTCAGCCACACCGCCTCGTGACCCAACAGGAGTAGGTGCCATGCCTTTCAGGGGGCGAATACGTGCGATGGCGGCCCCCAGAGGCTTCACTGTCGTGTGGATGGGCCTTCGTCACAAGAGCGCAAGGGCCCTTCACACAGAGGAGCAACCGCATGGCACACGGCGGAGACATCATCGATGAATTGACCACCGACCACCAGGAGGTGGAGGAACTCTTCACCAATATCGAGAAGCTTCCCTCCGGCGAAAGCCGGAGGAAGCAGTACGCCGACCAAGTCACCATGGAATTGGTCCGGCATTCGGTGGCTGAAGAGGCTTACCTGTATCCGGCGGTGCGGGAGCATGTCCCTGGCGGTGAGGCACTCGCCGAGAAGGAACTGGGGGACCACGCCGCTGCCGAGCGCACCATGAAGGACCTTGAGGGCTGCGCCGCGGACGACCCCCGGTTCGACGCGCTGATCGCCGGCCTCATGACGGAGATCAGGCAACATGTGGCCGACGAGGAGTCGAATCTGTTCCCCCGGCTGCGTCAGGCCTGCTCCGCCGAGATGCTGAACGACCTCGGGGACAAGGTTCAGAAAGCCAAGAAGATCGCACCGACCCGTCCCCACCCGTCGGCGCCCGACACGCCGCCGGCCAACAAGCTCCTCGCCCCCGGAGTGGGGCTCGTCGACCGGCTGCGCGACGCGCTCTCCGGACGCGGCAAAGACGTCTGAGCCGCCAAGCGGCACAGGCGCACCGGGGGGCCGGAAGCGCCGGGAAGAGAGGCCTACGGCCCACATCTCGGAATCGGCGACTTCGGACCAGGGCTCACCGGGACCTACGGTCCACTACGCCGGTGCAAGGAGGAACGAGCCGGGCAGGCCTCACGAGCACTCCAGCCACAGCGTAAAGCCGTCGGCGTCATCGAGCGCGGCCGCCGACCAGGCTAGGTATGACCGGGGCCGGAGGCGATTTCCGACTCGACGGCTCCCGATCCGTCCGCCTAAGAGCCGGAATCCCGACCACCCTCTGCTTGTGACGGTCTGATCCTTGGGACATCGGGCCGATCGGTCGGCGTGCCCGTGCGCGCGTCGTCCTCGTCCCGGTCTCCCTCGGCCTGGGACGGCGTGTTCTCAGTCATGTCGCTCCTCTCAAAGCCGCCTCGGATGGGGACGAAATCTCTAGCCGAATCAGAGGTGCAGGACGATACATGCACGTCGAAATTCCCTTACAAAGCACTACTCCGGCCTGAAACCCGGAGCGTTGAGAAGCACACCGGACCCCGGAAATATGTCGCCTGTCAGGGGTTTACTCGCACCGGGCCGGACATCCGCAATTGGGGCCTGCGGGCATACCTCAAGGGCCGTCCGCCGGCCGTGCCGGCGAGCCCCGTATGGAAAAGGAGCGGACTCCGGGCTCTTCAGTGAGACGCGGTCAGCGCCGCGGCAGCCGACGCAGCCGCACCTGGCCGACGGCACCCGCTGCCACTTCGGCGGTCATGTACGTGCAGTACGGCTGACGCCTGCGATCGGTCGGTGAACCGGGGTTCAGCAGGCGCAGCCTGCCGTCGGCAGTCGTGTCCCACGGAATGTGGCTGTGCCCGAAGACCAGCACGTCCAGTTCGGGAAACCGCTCGATACACCGCCGTTCGCGCCCCTGCGCCGGGCCGGTCTCGTGGACGACGCCGATGCGGAGCCCTTCCAGTTCCACGCGCGCCACTTCGGGCAGCCGGGCCCGCAGGTCCGCCCCGTCGTTGTTGCCGTACACACCGACCAGGCGCTTCGCCCGCGCCTCCAGCAAGTTGAGGGTCGCGGTGTCCACCCAGTCTCCGGCGTGTATGACCAGGTCGACGCTGGCAATCCGGTCCAGGAGTTCCTCCGGCAGCTCCTTGGCCTTCGTGGGCAGATGGGTGTCGCTGGTCAGTAGCAGACGCACCTTTTCAGCGTATGCGGTCAGTCGGCCTTGAGCCGTATCTTGGTGAAGGTTTGGCCGAGGGTGAGGAACCCGGGCAGACGAAGGCCGGCGAACTCGCCCAGGGCGAGGCGGTGACCATCGGAGCCGACGACGGCGCAGACGAGATTCTGCGCACCATGACCCAGCACAAAGTGCGCCGACTACCGGTCATCGACGGCCACGACTTGGTCGGTATGGTCGCCCGGGCCGACGTTGCCCGTGCCCTGCCCGACCCCCAAGTCGGCGACCTGCTCGAGGCCCTGTCCACCGACCGACCGGCACGCGTGCCGCCCGTGCGTGGCAGGGTGACCACCCCTACATGTGTGGCTGGCCGTAGTACCGGGCGAACTGCTCCAGGTAGCTGGGCTCGCCGGTGTACTTGGCTTCGTCGAATTCGGGCGCGTCTTTGATCTGATCCTTCGTCCGGTTGACGTAGACCGTCTCCCCGGCCGTGTCGATGCGCTCGATGGTTCCGGCGGGCAGCAGCACATGCTTGCCGAAGATCCAGATACCGGTGTCGACAACGAGGTGGGAGGAACCGACGTCTTCGGAGTGCTTGTCGATCTTGCCGATGCTGCCATCAGTGGCCTCGACCTTGTAGCCGATGAGGTCGATCCCCTTCTGATATCCCGCGCTCGGTTTATAGCCCCAGATGTCCTCGCTCACAGCTATGCCTCTCCGGGTGCGTGGCAGATATGAGAATCCGCCGCATGTCGGTGAACGTACTTCCGAGGCCCAGGGTCTGCCACTCGAGGGCTTCCTCGACTGAAGCGATCCCAGGGAGAGGCCCTGTCTCGGCCTCCCCGTCGCCGACGATGCAGGCCACCAGACGGTCGGGGGCGTCGAAAACCGCCCCGAGGCGGGCGCGCCTGCAGGGCCGTGGCCGTGCATAAGCCGGGGTGAGGAAAGCCAGGCTCCGGACTGCTCTTCTCAGCCTTTCACTTCGCGAGCTGACGCAGGCCGGAAACCGCTGGTAACGCACGAGGGCGGCGGGCGCGCCGCAAGACGGCCCGTTGCCGTGTTCCTCGATCTCAATGCTGATCCCGGGCCAGCGGCCGCCAGTGAGCGGGCCGGGTTGAATCACCTGATGGTTTGCAGAAGAGCTTTCGGGCACGCGTGAGGTGCCAGGCCGATAGCAAGGAGGCCATCGAAATGTCGCAAGATCGCGAATCTCAGGACCCTGTCACCAAGTATCCGGAACCGGATTTTCCGCAACAGGATCAAGATCATCCAGGGTGGACCGGACCTATGGATCCGCAGCCTGATCACGGCGAGGAAAGCTATCGCGGCAACGCCCTCCTCCATGACCGCAAGGCGGTGCTGACCGGTGGCGACTCCGGCATCGGCAGAGCGATCGCCGTCGCTTACGCACGCGAGGGCGCGGACGTCGCGTTCACCTATCTTCCGGAGGAGGAGAACGAAGCGAGGAAGACAGCTGCCCTGGTGGAGGAAGCGGGGCGCAAGGCGGCCGCCCTGCCATGCGACATCCGCGAGGAGGACCAGTGCCAGGCACTGGTGGAGCGCGCGCTTGCAGAATTCGGCCGGATCGACATCCTGGTGAACAACGCCGCCTATCAGATGTCGCAGCCTGACGGCATCAGCGCCATTACCACGGAGCAGTTCGACCGGGTGATGCGCACGAACCTGTATGGCATGTTCTGGCTGTCGAAGATGGCGCTGCCCCACATACCAAAGGGAGGATGTGTCATCAACTCGACTTCCGTTCAGGCCTATAAACCCAGCCCTCACCTACTCGACTACGCGATGACGAAAGGCGCCATCGTCACCTTCACCCAAGGACTGGCGCAGATGGTGGCGTCCGACGGCATCCGGGTCAACGCCGTCGCCCCCGGCCCGGTCTGGACGCCGCTGATCCCCGCGACAATGCCGGACACGGTCGAATTCGGAAAACAGTCCCCGATGGGACGTCCCGCACAGCCGGCAGAAATGGCTCCCGCCTACGTCTTCCTCGCGTCCCCTCAGGCAAGCTACATCACCGCAGAAGTCGTCAACGCCACAGGAGGAACACCTCTACCCTGATCTATCCGGAAAGCCGGGTAGGCAGCGAACGCGCGTGGCCCGCGATCGCAGGAAGAGAGCAACGATCTGGTTGCGCCGACTTTCGTGATGCCAAGCCAGCGGGAAGGCAGCCCTGCCCCGCGGGGTTCTATGTGGCACGGCCCAAGACTGGATGCCGCCCAGCATTACTACGGCGCGTTACTCGGCGGTCACCGTGGCCCCCTGGCCAGCGCGTTTGAGGCGGATGCCCGTTAGTGAGCCTCCACGCGGCCGACGTTGCCGCGCTGTAGGCGTTGGCCGCGTAGGACAACCACGACATCGCCGACAGGACGTTGAGGATCCCTCCGCCTTCGTTGGCGGCCAGGATGCACGCGAAGCCGGACCGCAAACGACTGGTGCGCGGCCATCGTCGGCGACACGGGCAAGGCCGAGCGCATCCCGTACGCACGATGCGCGCCGTCTGACGGGATCCGGCGCCGCAAGTCGCGACATGAGCGTGACCGTCGCCGGGCCGTGGGCAGTTCACCCACCGGTCGCCTGGCTCGTGGTTTCTCCCCGAGCCGACGGGCCCGCTCTTCGTCCCGGGCCTGGCCGCGGCGCCGGTCGGCACGCAAGCGCGGCCTGCGACGGCGGGCGGCGGAGTTTTTGCACGGAGCCCGGTCGGAGAAGGCGGCCAGCACCCCCTATTCCAGCGCGATCACATGACTGGCCTCACGCGCACCGTCTGACCAGCGCCGCGAGGCGCCCGGCGTGACGGCCAATGACCGCCCGGCAAGCAGTGGCGATGCTGAGTCACCGAGCCGGTGCCAGACCCTGGCCTGGGCGCCAGGCAGACCAGGCGGCACCGAGTACAGATTCCCGTCGAAGGACACCAGGCTCTGAGCACTCACGTCCGCTCGACCTCACTCCGGCGCGTCGGCCAGGCTGCTTGAAGCGTGAGGTCAGGCGTCGACAGCGTGCAGTGCTTCACCCAGGGACATGGTCGACGGTACGGCCACACCTGCGCCCCGCCGCCAGCAACATCCGCCACTCACGCCTGTGAAGGGTTGCGGCCTGCCTACAACTCGATGTCCTCGCTGCTGCGGATGTCGGCGTTCATGTTGCGTTGCATCATCCGCAGAGCGGCGTCGGCCAGATCGGCGTGGATGTGCGCGACGGCGTCGTCCGGCACGGTCACCTGCAGATGCCGGATGTGAGCATCGAGGGCGGAGTAGAGCACGCACTGCTCAGTGACCTGTCCGCACAGAATGATGTGCTCCACGTCCAGCTGGGTCAGCAGGTAGGACAGCGGGGTCCCGTAGAAGATCGAGTGGCGCGCTTTGACGACGAAGAGGGAGTCGTCGCCAGGTCTCAGCGGCTCGACCAGGTCGGCGTGCCGGCCGGCGAGAGCCGTCTCCACGATCTCGCCGTGATGGGAGCGCCACTCACCGAAGTTGTCGTTGACGTAGATGACCGGGACATTGCGCTCCCGGGCACGCTCGATCAGCCGGACGATCGCCGGGACAGCCTTCATTGCAGAGGGGAGGAGGAGCTCCGCATCGGGATGATCATAGGTGTTGATCATGTCGATCACGATGACAGCGCAATGCCTCATGGAAGCCATGGTTCCACTCCATGCGGCAGCCGGCACACCCAGCCGACTACCGATCCGTCGCCCAGATCGGAGCAGGCGCGTTCGCGGCCGACGCAGGGTGCGTTGTCGTGGCTGGGCGGCTTTCATCGGGGGCAATGCGGGAGTAGCGCGCGGGGCGCGCACCGGCTGCGGCTCTCGACAGCGCTACCGCGACCGCGCGACGGAAGGCTCTCCCCTCGGTCTCCGCTGGGCACTCGAACCAGCTGGTGAGTAGGGCCAAGGCAAGGCGGCTTCGGTCCGGGACGGGGTCAGCCCAAGCGTCCGGGTGGCGGCCGGTGCCGGGCGAGGGACTTCTCCACCTCGCTGCGGATGCCAGGCGGGAGCTGACCGGTCATCGCCCCGGTGACGATGAGTTCGGCGATGCGGCGCAGTTTGATGTTGGTGTGCTGCGACACTTCCCGCAGCACGGTGAAGCCCTGATCGGCGGCCGTGCGCGCGGCAGTCATGAGGACGCCGATCGCCTGGTCCACCACTGCGTGTGAACGCACCGCCTGGTGAAGCTGGTGCACTTCCTCTTTCAGAGCCGTCACCTCGTCGGCTGGAGGTTGGCTCGAGGCGACTTTTCTGCCTTCGGGTGCAGGGCCGGTGTCCATGGCCGACGGTCAGGTCCCGATCGCATCCAGCGCCTCGCCCAGTGATGACGCGCACGGCACGCCGCTGTCACCGCCAGCCGCCTTGAGAACCTGCCGGACAGGCGGGGAGGGGGCGGCCAGATAGAGCGCCGTCTGACGGTGCAGTGGAAGAAGCAGGGCGAGGAGGCCGGCGTCAGCCGAGGTCACCGCCCCGGCGTCAACCACGATCGCTTTAGCGCCTGTGGCAAGGAGCTCGTCGAACTTCTTCTGCACTGGTGCCAGCGCCTTGGTGTCGAGGTCGCCGCCGACCGTCACCACCCAGGTGCGCCCGCGGCGGCAACAGCCGAGAACTTGGGGTCCCACAACGGGATGCGGGGCTGCGGTATCGATGTCGGGCATCCCCTACACGTAGCAGAGCCCTTCGGGTCGGGCCAGATGTCCTGGCGAACAGCCCACACCCCCGCCGCGGAGGGCGGGGACGGGCGCTGCTCGTACGAGTACCGGAATGTCAGTCTGCGAGGACGGAGTCGTCTTCGGGGCGCGCACAGGGCAGCCGGTGGCGGGCGGCGACCAGCGCGGCATCCACGTCGCGGGTGCCGGTGGACACGCACAGCGTGTAGGCGAGGTCATCCATGCGCCGCTGGCCCTCCGGGCCGCCGTCCTCGGCATGCAAGGCCCTCAAGGCCTCGTACTGCTCGATCAGGTTCCCAGCACCGCAGGGTGAGCCATCAGCACCACGCATCTCCTTTACGCCAGGCACAAGTTGGTACTCCCGATGGTGCGGCGCCTACCCGGACCCCGCATCTTCATGCAGGCACAACAATTGCCGCCCGGGACAGTCACCTCAAGAGGCACGGTGGCTGTGCTGAAGAAGCGAACGGACATCGGCAAGCGCCGCGCTGGTTGCCGGAGCACCTCCGGTTGCTCAAACGGAGAGTCGGCGAACCGTCCAACGGCGTCTGCGACTGCTGCATCACCTTCAAGGACCTCAAGACCTCCGCTGACCGCCGAGCGGCTGAAGGCTCTCGCGTTCAAGGACAACCGGAGCCGCAGGCGCACAGTGTTCCTTTGCAGGATCATGTTCCGGAGAGTAAACGACCCACATTCCCGCAGTCTCGAACGCCTCCTGGCAAAAGGCCCTCGACTGCCCAGCGCGGGCGCCGTCGTGCTTCAGAACTGGAGGAAGAACATCGCGGGAGGCGATTCCACTCTGGCCTCGTACGACGCCACGAAGGCCGAGGACGCCTTTCAACAGCTCCAGTCCCCGCTCAGACCTGCAATCTTTCACCCGGACGAGCTGAGTCGGGAAGCACAACGCCAGGATCACCGTCACGAAGGCCCTGATTTCGGGCTGCACCGACCACCTCTCCGACGCGGCACCCTTCGACATGCCCGGCCGGCTGGACCCGCAAGAAGGAGGCAGTCAGTACCGCACGCGCTTGCTCGAGCAAGTCCGAGAGCGCGGGCAAGGCCAGAAACCATGCCAAGGATGCCCCTCAGGTCGAGTTGGGCGGTACGGCCGGTATTTCGGCGTACCGCACAGGTGCCATCCCGGATCCCGGCGCGTTTTGCCGCCCGATTGTCCGGCTGGTGTCGCGGGCGGAACGGTATTCGGCTGAAGTAGTTGCTGCAGTCGTCGGTGTGTTTTTGTCGGCCTCGGGCAGGCGCTGAGTGAGGTCAGATCACTCGATCTGCTGAGAGGTACGACGGTTGAGGAGAGGTGTCATGCCAGCAGGTTCCAGCCCCAAGCGGGAGCGTCAGTACGAGCACATCAAGGAGAGCGCCGAGAAGCGCGGCGCCTCCACCGGGCGCGCGAAGGAGATTGCTTCGCGGACGGTCAACAAGGAGCGGGCCAGGTCGGGGGAGTCGAAGACGGCCAGCAAGACCTCCACTCAGGACAAGAAGTCCGCATCCCAACGCGGCGGCGAGCGTTCCCACAGCGGCGCACAAGGACCGACAAAGGACCAGCTGTATGAGGAGGCGAAGAAGCGCAACATCGACGGACGCTCCTCGATGAACAAGCAGCAGCTGCGCAAAGCCCTGGGCCGCTGACCTTGTGTGGGGGGGATCCTCGCACCGCCCACCGAACCAGCTGCCGACCACTGCGCCCCTGCTGCAGCACGCCCTCGCAGTCATGTTCCCGTAGCCCAGCCGTGGGCGAGGCGGCGCCGGGGGGCTCGCTTCCTGATCAGGCGGCGCGGGGAGGGCGGCGCCGCGAAACCACCAGGATGGCCATGTCGTCCTCGTGTTCGCCCTCGGTCCAGAGGCCGACGTCTTTGGTGAGGGCATCCACCAGTGCATCGGGGTCCCTGAACCGCCTGCGCATGCGCCCTGAGGAGACCGGATCATAGAAAGTCCCCCGCTTGTCCCGCGCCTCGGTGACACCGTCAGTTACCAGTAGCAGCGAGGCCCCCGGGGGCAGTCGCACCACATCGACGGGCACGGAACCAGGAGGAGTGATATCGCCCAGCCCCATCCCGAGGGGCAGCTGTGGGGCGGTCGGGTCGAGCCGTACGAACTGTCCGTCGTGAACCAGGTACGGGGGCGGATGCCCGCGGTTCACCAGGCTCAGCACCTCGCCGTCGGCGGAGACCTCAGCGAGCACAGCAGTGGTGAAGCCCTCCGTGGAGATCACCGGGCCGCTCCGGGCCGCTGCCCTGGCCAGCGCCTCGTCCATCCGCTGTCCCAACGTGACCAAGGTGGGTGCGTACTCGGCCTCCTGACGGAACGCTCCGATCGCGACCGACACGGCGGCGACAGCCGCAATGCCCTTGCCCCGCACATCTCCGATGATCATCCGCACCCCGAACGGCGTCTCCTGCACCGCGAAGAGATCACCGCCGATCCGCGCCTCGGCCTGCGCCGCCGTATACCCCGCAGCCACGGCCAGCGGCCCGACCTCCCTCGGCGGGTCCGGGAGCACCGCCCGCTGAACTGCCTCCGCGACATCCCTGGCCATCGCCAGATCGCGCCCTTGCCGCACAATGAGCCGGTTGACCGCGAGAGCCAGCACGCCGATCAAGCCGACCACGGCCAGATCGACAAACAATGGCGTCGCCGGACGTCCGCGTTCGATATCCACCGCCACCGAGACCACGCACGTGACACACACGACGGCGAGAGCGGAGCGGAAGGAGAGCGTGGCGCCCGCGACGAGCGGTGCGGCGGCCAGCAGCGGGAGTCCCGTGTACGGCTGGGGCGCGAAAAGGTCCAGCAGTACGCCAGCCACGAGGGACAGCGCCGCGAGCATCCACGGCACCTTCGCCAGTGTGGGTTGCAGGACTTTCACAGTGCATCTCCTGCTGCCGGACCCCGCTCACGGTCCGGAAGGAACGGAGCACCGCACGGTTTGCCTTACCGCCCCATGTTTGTACTTCCAATGGCTTCACATATACGCCTTGTGGGCCAGATGTGCTCGTTTGCAGGCGCACTCCCCCCCGTGACCAAGGGCGGTTCACCTGTACTTTTCCCGTCATCTGCCGGTCATCGGACTTCACCGGGCCGGGCTTCGCGGCCAGGGGCGGGGCAGGGCGGCGTGATCTTGAGATGACCGTGGCGAGGCCACTTCGGCACATCCGTTCGACACCAGGTGGCGCCACCATGGACGCCATCAGTAGTGGCACCAGAAGATGCCGTGGAACGTGCAGTCGGACACGATCGACCGTGGTCGGATGGAGCCGGCGGGCCCAGGATCTGCTCGGCTACCCGGAGAGAGCAGTGATCGGCCGGCCGGCGCTCGAAGTGCTGATCGATCCCCGCGACCTGCCTGCAGCCAAGGACGCCGCAGCTGCATGCAGGAGAGCCCCGGCGGCTGGTTCGGTGTACTGACGGTTCGGCATCTCAGCGGGCGGCTCGCGGAGATGGGTCAGGCCGCCGGTGGTGGCGGCATTTAAGGGGCGGGCGATGCCGAAGCCGATCACCTTCGGTCCGCCGATGGTTACCATGCCACGGTTTCCGGTCGCGGTGGATGAGCCTGGCGGCGTGGATGTCGCTGTTTAAACCTGTGTTTAAACCCGGTTCCCCGGCGCAGACGATAACTGAACTCAGCCGTACATCCCCGAGACGGGAGAGGATCATCATGGGCATCATCGCCTGGATACTCATCGGCTTGCTCGCCGGAATGATCGCCAAGCTTCTGATGCCTGGCAAGGACCCCGGCGGCATCATCATCACCATGCTCATCGGCATCGCCGGCGGCCTTCTCGGAGGCTGGCTCGGCAAGGTCATCTTCGGCGTCGACTCGATCGACGGCTTCTTCGACCTCTCCACGTGGGTCGCGGCGATCGTCGGTTCCCTGATCCTGCTCGCCCTCTACCGGCTCATCACCGGAAACAGGCGCACCCACCGGCACGCCTGACGGGCGGCGAAAGCCACAGAGACGAGAAGCTGAACCCATACGAGGCAGGGGCGCCTCGGCGCGGTCGGGTCGTGTCCCCGCAGGTTCGACCGCGCCGGGGCGCCTACTCGCTGTATTGACCCGGTGCGTTGTTTGCTCGGCTGATCGGTGGGTTGCCACGGCCCGGACGGGGTGGCCGGGACGCCGGCGAGGCCGAAGGCCAAGGCGGCGGTGGCACCGCCCGCTCTCGGGGGCGGCAGTCACGAGGGTCTTCCAGGTCTTCATCCGGGCGAAGGCGTGCTCACGCGGGCGCGACCGTCGCGGCTGTGCTGCTTCTGGCGCCCTTCGTCGCGATGCTGTGGGTCTCCTCATACTCCAAGATCACACCGGAGCTGGGAGGCGTGCCGTTCTTTTACTGGTACCAGTTGCTGTGGGTGCCGATCCCGTCCGCGTTTACTTTCATTGCCTACCGGCTGCTACGCCGCGAGGAGCAGCAGCGTAGGGCGCTGAAAGAGGGGCAGCGGCGGTGAACCAGGGTGTCAACACCGTCGCGCTCGTGGTATTCATCTTCTTCTTTCTACTGGTCAGCGCAATGGGGTTCCTGGCTATGCGCTGGCGCAAGGCTGCCGACGCGCGCCACTTGGACGAATGGGGCCTGGGCGGGCGCAGCTTCGGCACGTGGGTGACATGGTTCCTCCTCGGTGGCGACCTATACACCGCTTATACCTTCATCGCTGTGCCGGCGCTGATTTACGGCGTAGGTGCGGCGGGGTTCTTCGCCGTGCCGTACACGATCATCGTCTACCCGCTGATCTTTATGTTTCTCCCGCGGCTATGGTCGGTCTCCCACAGGAATGGCTACGTCACCCCGGCCGACTTTGTACGCGGCCGCTACGGTTCGCGCGCGCTGTCCCTGGTAGTCGCGCTTACCGGCATCCTGGCGACCATGCCGTACATCGCGCTGCAGCTGGTCGGCATCCAGTCGGTGCTGGACGTGCTGGGAATCGGCGGCACCTCCGAGAGCAATTGGTTCGTTCGGGACCTGCCGCTGTTCATCGCCTTCGCGGTGCTCGCCGCGTTCACCTACTCCTCTGGCCTGCGGGCCCCTGCGCTGATCGCGTTCGTGAAGGACGCCCTGATCTACATCGTCATCATCGTCGCGGTGATCTACATTCCGATGCGACTGGGCGGCTACGCGCACATCTTCGACGCGGCGCAGGCAAAGTTCTCCGCGGAGAGATGGTCGCTGCGGCCCGCCCGGTGAAAGCTCTGGGGATTCACGTCAGCGTCACAGTGAGCATTGCTGAGACGACTATGCAGACCGCCGCAGAAGGCATCGCCCGTCCGCACCGGCTTCACCAGCCTGTCCGCCGCAGTCGCCAAAGGGCACTACCTCAGACACAAGGACTGCGGGGAGCTGTGGGGCGCGGGCGCCGAACTGACACATCTGCGCATACAATACGCAGTCGTCAGCGCCTTGCAGCGGGGAGTCCAGCAAGTACGCCTCTGGCAGCGAGGCGCCAAGCGCCGGGATTGAGTCGGACCACTTGGACCTGCAAGCGTCCGTTCCGCTGGCGCCCTGCAGGCCTGGCCCACAGAATGATCGCTCGTTCTGCCACTCGACTTGCGTCACCGTCAGTCGGGCGGGTCACAGCGATGAAGAGGGCGCCGGAAAGGCAGACGCTTCACCGTGCTCATTCGTCATCGTGTCCCGCCCTTCCAGGAGAGCGGGGATGAGCCGCCCCGGCCTTGGTATGCCTGCACGATGGCCGCGTGCCGACAGCTGCGGGGCCGTCTCAGGAGCCCTCGTCGGTTCCGTCGCGGCCAGCATCTTCTCCCTGCCGGCGTTGGAAGTTTTCGCTCCGCCAGGCCGGGGTGTACTCGATCTGGATCAGGCTGAGCCCGATGAGCGGTGAGCTTCGATGCTGCCTTGCGACTGAGAACCACCCGAGTCCGTGCATGGAGGGGAGAGGCTGACCACAAGTGGTTGCGAAGCCGCCTGAGTTGTCCTTGCGGGGCCGCAGGTAGTGTTACCGCGTGGAGATGCTGCACCTGCGCTATTTCGTGGCCGTCGCCGAAGAGCTCAACTTTTCGCAGGCGGCGCGCAAGCTGCACATGGCACCCTCTCCGCTGAGCCAGCGGATCAAAGATCTTGAGCGCGAGCTCGACCAAGTGCTGTTCGAGCGCACCACGCACCGGGTTGAACTGACGCCCGCCGGCGCTGCGTTGCTGCCGATGGCGCGCGACGTTCTCGAACGGGTCAACTCGATACCGTGGCGGCTGCGCGAGGCCGTCCGGCGCCAGCGCCGCACGGTGTTCATGGGTATGCCGCCCGGGGTGCACCCCATCCTGCGCAGCCGCGTCCGTCTGCTCGAGGATGCCTGCCGCGAGATGTCCGAGGTCAAGCGCTGGCCCGGCACCACAGCGAGCCTGGTGACCGCCGTCCGTGAGGGCAGGCTGGCGCTCGCTCTGGCGCGACTGCCGGTCGCCGAACCTGCGCTCGAGATCATCGAGGTCATGAGGGAACGTCTTGGCGCCGCAGTCCCGGCCGACCGGTTCCTCGGCCGGAATTCAGTCACACTCGACGATTTGGTCGATCTGTCTTATGTGGCCACACCTTATGACGCCACGCCGGCATACTTCGAGGAGATCGACACCCGACTGCATTCCGCTGGAGTCAAGAAGAGAATCCGAATCAACATGGCCGACTATTCTGGCACTTCCGAATTGATCTCCAGTGGCATCGCGTTCTCGATGACCATGCTTTCCCCGGAAAGCCCTATGCACCTCTACCGGTTGGACAACGTGGTCGTCATGCCAATCGCAGACTTCCAACCTGACCTGGTCACCGGGCTGTTGTTCCGTAAGGACCGGGCAGCCGAGGGCGCAGACCTCGAAGGTCTCATCACCAGCGCCCGGCAGATTTTCGGCGACGCGATTTCTGTCTGAGCTAGCCGTCAATACCCTTCTACCATAACGACGATGGCATGACCGCTGCGGTCATGCCGTTGTTCTTTACATGATCATTCCCTGCTCTCCGTTTCGACGCTAACGTCGTTGACGAACCGTCAAAATGAAGTGCCGCGAGAGCAGGAGTAATGATGGACAGCACGGCCGAGAAGACCACCGGCCCCCTGGACGGAGTCCGGGTGATCGACCTGTCGACTGTGGTGATGGGGCCCTACGCCGCGCAGATCCTGGGCGATCTCGGCGCGGACGTGATCAAGATCGAGTCACCGTCGGACACCATACGGCTGGGTGAGTACCGCAACACCCGCGGGATGACGCCTCTGAACCTCAACGTCAACCGCAACAAGCGAAGCGTGTCAGTGAATCTGAAGGACGAGGCCGGTCGCGAGCAGGCGCTCAAGCTCATCGACACCGCGGACGTGCTGATCACCAACATGCGCCACGGCGCGCTGGACCGCCTCGGTCTCGCATATTCCGAGATCGCCGCGCGCAACCCGCGCCTGGTCTACGCGCACGCGCAGGGTTTCCGCAGCGACTCCGAGCGGGCCGGCAACGCCGCCTACGACGAGACGGTGCAGGCTGCCTCCGGCCTGGTGGACGTGGCGAACCGGGCAATCGGCAGGCCGGTCTACCTGCCCACGATTCTCGGCGACAAGGTTTCGGCGCTGACCATCGTCTACTCGGTGCTCGCCGCGCTGCTTCACCGGAGCAAGGCGGGTACCGGCCAGCACGTCGAGATCCCAATGACCGACACAGTCCTCGCGTTCAACCTCGTGGAGCACCTCGCGGGCCATGTCTTCGAGCCTCCGGTGGGCTCCACCGGTTTCCCGCTATCGATGGCCAAGGGCCATCGGGCGGTGCCCACCAGGGACGGCCTTGCCTGTGTGATCCCCTACGGTCCGCAGAACTTCCGCGACTTCTTCGCCTCCGCAGGCCGTACCGACCTCGCCAAGGACCCGCGGGTGAACGGCGAGGCGATCGCCGATGCCGATATCGACGCTCTCATGGGTCTCGTCGAGGAGTGCTCGCCCGTCTTCACCAGCGAGGAGTGGGAGCGTATCTGCGCCAAGTACAGCATCCCGATGGCACCGGTGCTGGAACTGGACCGTGCGGGCGACGACCCGTACGTGAGGGAAGGCCATCTGCTCGATGTCGTCGAGCACCCGAGCGAGGGCGCCATCCACACGGTCGGCATCCCGGTGCGCTTCTCCGCCACCCCCGGCTCGATCCGCCGCCTCGCCCCGCTTCCCGGCCAGCACACCGACGAGGTCTTCCGCGAGCTCGCCACCCGGCACTGACCCCCACCGACTTGAAAGGAAGGAGCCGCACATGAACCCCACCGCTCAGGTGCGCACCGAGACCATCGGCGCGTGCCTGCTCATCACCATCGACCGGCCCGCCGCGCGCAACGCGGTCAACGCGGACGTCGCCACCGGACTCGCCGCCGCGCTCGATGAGTTGGAGGCCGAGCCCGTTCTGCGGATCGGTGTGCTGACCGGCGCCCAGGGCGTGTTCAGCGCCGGAATGGACCTCAAGGCCGCACTGGCCGGGGAATCACCGGAGGTCCCGGGACGCGGGTTCGGCGGCCTGACCCAGGCCGAGACCACCAAGCCGTTGATCGCCGCAGTCGAGGGCTGGGCGATGGGCGGCGGCTTCGAACTGGCCCTCGGCTGCGACCTCATCGTCGCGGCCGCAGACGCGAAGTTCGGCCTGCCGGAGGTCAAGCGGGGTCTGATCGCGGCCGGTGGCGGTGTGATCCGGCTGCCCAAACGGATCCCGCACTACCTCGCCATGGAACTGCTGCTGAGCGGCGAGCCGATTTCCGGGGAAAGGGCCGCACGGCTCGGCATCGCCAACCGGGTCGTGCCCGCCGGCGACGCCGTCGCAGCCGCGCTGCAGTGGGCGCAGCGGCTCGCGGAGAACGCCCCGCTGGCGCTCGCCGCCGTCAAGAAGGTCGTCCGTGCCGCCGACGGCGCACCCGAGTCCGATGCGTTCGCCGCACAGGCCCGTGAGCTGGCCGGCCTCATGGCCTCCGCCGATGTGCGAGAGGGCATGACCGCGTTCGCGGAGCACCGCACCCCGGTCTGGCAGGGCAAATAGCTTCAGGAAGGACGAGATCATGAAGCAGCAGGACGTATGCCGGCGCATCGCCACCCCGCTGGTGAATCCGGCGTACCCGCCGGTCGTTCCACGGTTCACCGACCGCGAGTACCTCAACATCGTCTACCGCACCGACGCCGAAGCGCTGCGCGCCGTGGTACCCGAGCCACTGGAGATCGACGATCCGCTGGTGCGGTTCGAGATCATGCGGATGGGCGATGTCACCGGCTACGGGCCCTACACCGAGTCCGGTCAGGCCATCGAGGTCCACCATGAAGGCGAGCGGGGCGAGTACCTCCACGCCATGTACCTGGACAACTTCCCGGCCACCGCCTCCGGTCGGGAGGCCGGCGCGTTCCCGAAGACGGTCGGATCGCCCGCCCTGTACGTGGACCACGGCGCCCTCGTCGGCGTCCTCGACTACGGCACACAGCGCGTGGCGACCGCGACGATGGGCTACAAGCACCACGACCTGGACCCGGACGAGGCGACGGCGCAGATCACCGTGCCGACGTACATGCTGAAGATGGTTCCCGGCTTCGACGGCGCGCCGCAGGTGGCGCAGCTGGTACGCACCGAGATCACCGACGTCGTGGTGAAGGGTGCCTGGACCGGCCCGGCGCGACTCCAGCTTTTCGCCCACGTGCTCGCCCCGATGGCCGACCTGCCGGTGCGCGAGATCGTCTCCGCGAGTCACATCCTCACCGACCTCACGCTCGCTCCGGTCAAGCCGGTGCACGACTACCTCGCGCGCTGAACCGATGAGCAGTAATCCGACGACGCAGAAAGAAGACCTTTGATGACTGAGTCGTTCACCACCGCGGCGGTGGTCGGCGCCGGAACCATCGGCCTGTCATGGACCGCCCTGTTCGCCGCCCACGGCCTCACCGTACGGGTCAGCGACCCGCGTCCCGACCTCGCAGAGGCAGTCGACACAGCACTGGCCCAGTCGGCCCCCCAGCTGGCCCAGCAGGGGCTGGACGTGCGGGACATGGCCGGCCGGGTCCACCTGGCACCCGACGTCGCCGACGCCGTACGGGACGCCGACATCGTGCAGGAGAACGGTCCGGAGAACGTCGGCTTCAAACGCGAGCTGTTCACCACCCTGGTGCACGAGGCCCCGGCCCACGCCTTGCTGCTGAGTTCGTCCTCGGCCATCTGCGCCACGGCGTTCACCGATGAACTCGAGGACGCCGCGCGCATCCTGATCGGTCACCCGTTCAACCCGCCGCACCTGGTGCCGCTGGTGGAAGTGGTGCCCGGCGAGCGCACCGGTGCGGACTCGGTGGCCCGGGCGGTGGATTTCTACCGCTTCGTCGGCCGGGTTCCGGTGGTGGAACGCAAGGAGATTCCAGGCTTCGTCGGCAACCGCCTGCAGAACGCGCTGAGTCGCGAGGCCATCTACCTGGTCGAGCAAGGTGTCATCGCGCCGGACGAGCTGGACACCGTGGTGGTGAACTCGCTCGGGCTGCGGTGGGCGACGGTGGGCCCGTTCCTCGGGGCCCACCTGGGGGGAGGCCCCGGCGGCTACCGGCACATGGCCGAGCACATCGGCATGTCGATGCAGACGATGTGGGACGTGCTGGGCCACCCCGAGCAGCGTCCCGAGCAGAGGGAACGGCTGATCCGAGCCGTGGAGAACTCCTACGGCTCCCGCTCGTACGCCGAACTCGCCCAGGAGCGCGACCGCAAGCAGCTCGCCGTGCTGTCCGCCCGGGACAACGCATCCAGGAACGTTGAGGAGAACACGTCATGACCACCCCGCTTACCGAGGCCGCCGAGAAGGAACGCTCCGGCGACGCCCTCAGCGCCGACTTCTACAGCTACGAGGACCTGCTGCCGCCGGAGGAGCGCAAGCTGCTCCTCAAGGCGAGGGACTTCATGCGCACCGAGGTCAAGCCGCTGGTCAACGAATACTGGGCCAAGGGAGAGTTCCCTCATCAACTGGTGGACAAGTTCCGCGGACTGGGGCTCGCGGGCGTGCCCTACGAGGGGTACGGGAGCCCGCTGCCCGCCGGGAGCAACCTCCTGATCGGCATGCTCTCGATGGAGTACACCCGCACCGACGCCTCGTCCGCGACCTTCTTCGGCGTGCACAACGGTCTCGGGATGTACAGCATCTACCGGGGCGGCGATCAGCAGCAGCAGGACCGCTGGCTGCCCGCGATGGCCGCACTGGACAAGATCGGAGCCTTCGCGATGACCGAACCGCTCGGCGGCTCCGACGTGGCCGGCGGAATGCGCACCACCGCCAAGTGGGACGGCGAGAACTGGGTGCTGAACGGCGCCAAGAAGTGGATCGGCAACGCGACCTTCGCCGACCTGATCGTGGTCTGGGCGCGCGACGAGGACGACGGCAAGGTCAAAGGATTCGTCGTGGAAAAGGGCACCCCCGGGTTCTCCCCCGTCAAGATCGAGAACAAGATCGCGTTCCGGATCGTGGAGAACGCGGAGATCACCCTGACCGACGTCAAAGTGCCGGAGGCCAACCGCCTCCAGCGGATCAACTCCTTCCGGGACGTGGCGGAGATCCTCCGCGCCACCCGCAGCGGGGTGGCGTGGCAGGCTCTCGGTGTGATGATCGGCGCCTACGAGCTGGCGCTGGAGTACGCCAAGGAGCGGCGGCAGTTCGGCCGGCCGATCGCACGGTTCCAGATGGTGCAGGATCTCCTGGTCAAGAGCCTGGGCAACGTCACCGCCTGCTGGGGCATGCTCGTGCAGCTGGCCCGTCTGCAGGACGCCGGTATCTTCCGCGACGAGCACTCCGCGCTCGCCAAGGCGTTCGTGACCTCACGGATGCGGGAGGTCGTGTCGTGGAGCAGGGAGATCTTCGGCGGTAACGGCATCGTGCTGGACTACGACGTCGCGCGGTTCTTCGCCGACGCCGAGGCGATCTACTCCTTCGAGGGGACCCGCGAAATGAACACCCTCATCGTCGGCAAGGCGATCACCGGCGAAAGCGCCTTCGTCTGAGCCGCATGCGACCGCGGCGCCGGTGGTGAGGCAGCGCAGACCGGAGGGCCCAACGCGCCTGGAAACCCCAAGGGGGATGCCGGGATCGTGGCGCTTCACTGGGCAGCCGGGCGCAGGACGGTGGCACCGTGCCAGTGGCAGATGGCCAGGGCGAGCTGGAGCTCGAACGCGTTGTCCTCCACAAGAACGCCGTACTTCTCGACGGCCTGCTGGACGCGGTAGTGAACCGTGTTGCGATGCACCGTCAGCTGCTCGGCCGTGGCGGCGTAGCTGCGATTGGTCGCAAGAAAGACCCGCAGAGTCTCGCGCAGGGAATTTCGCCACGGATCGTCCACCGACAGGCCGCCGAGGGTGTCGGCGACGAAGTCCGCCAGCTCGTCAGGCTCGTCGGCCAGCAGGGCCAGTGGAGCCACCTGGGCGAAGGAGACCGCACAGGGCGCGGCGTCGCCCGCTGCCAGCGCGACCGCCTTGGCCCGCGAGGCGCTGCGGGCACTCCGGCGAAAGCCCTCCAGGCCGGGGCGGGCGTTGCCGATGGCAACGCGCACCGGCAGCTTCGCCCGCCTCAGTGCCATCGCCACCGCGTCGGGGTCGACAGCCGGGCAGGCGGCCTTCACCGGGAACCAGATGCGCACGTCCATCTCGTCAGTCGGCACAAGCAGAGGTTCGTCCCGCGCGTGGAACTCCCGCTGCAGGAGGGAACTCAGGCGCTCGAGGATGCCCATGGCATCGACCGGCCCGGCCCCGCGGTTGACCCACCCCTCCACGGCGAGGTGGGTCCCGGCCATCCGGTAGCCGAGGGCGGCCTCGGCCTGTTCGACGTTGGGGGACGCAGCGTGCAACAGCTGACCGACCCAGTGCTGGCGCAGCGCACCTCTGCTGCTCACCCAGCGTTCGCGTTCGTCCTCGTAGGCCCGGGCGACCTGTTCGGACACCCGGTCGACGTACGCCGCGGCTATGCCGACCAGCGAGATGACCGTGCTCGCGGTGTTCGCGCCCGGCAGCCTCATGGCCTTGCCGAGAACAAGGTCGAGGGAGCGCGCCTGGCCCAGCCGGTAGGCGCGCAGCAGCGCCGACATCGGGACGTCGCGCTGTGCGAGCCGGCGGGCGTAGGAGACGGCAGAGGGCGGTGCGTCCACCGTCCGCGGGTCGATACCGTTGCTCATGACGTGCAGGGCGGTGACAACGTTCTCCGTGACGCTTGCTTCGAGCAGGCTGTGCAGCCGCTCGTCGTGGTCGAGGACCGCGATCTCCCGCTCGATGATGGCGATGAGCGTGGCAATGAGTTCCTCGCGCTGGGGCAGTACGGCGAGCGCCACCCGCGCGACCGGGTCCGAGGGCGTGCTCACGTCGGCGCTCCTTTCCTGCCCGCTCACCGGGCGAGAAACCGCAAAGCGGACTTTGCGGCGTTGAAGCCTCCCATGCCGTGGGTTCCGGGGCCGGGCGGGGCGGCCGCCGAGCACAGGAAGACGCCGGGGATGCCGGTGCTGTACGGGTCGAGGGCCAAGCGGGGCCGCAGCGCCACCTGCAGGGCCGTGTTGGCGCCGGTCACGATGTCGCCCCCGACGTAGTTCGGATTGTAGAGCGGCAGTTCGGCGGTCGAGCGGACGAAGCAGCCGACGATACGCTCGCGGAATCCCGGGGCGAACTGCTCAATGCGGTCCAGAATGGCTTCCGTTGCGTCGCCTGTGTAGCCGTGCGGCACATGCGCGTACGCATAGATGGGGTGGACGTCTCCCGCCGAGCGGCCGGGGTCGGCGAGGTACTGCTGGGAGAGCAGCACGAACGGGCGCTGCGGCATGCGGCCCAAGCCGACCTCCCGCTCGGCGTGGACGACTTCCTCCAGGGTGCCGCCCAGGTGCACGGTACCGGCCCGGCGGCACGCCTCGTTGCTCCACGGCACCCCGCCCTCGACGGCAAGGTCGACCTTGAACGCCCCCGGGCCGTGGCGCCACTTCCGGTAGGCGCGCCCCACACGGGAGGGCATGCGGTCCCCGCAGATGTCGGCGGCGGCACCCGGAGCGACGTCGAGCACAACCGCCTTCGCCGGGGGCAGTTCGTCGAGGGAACGCACCCGCACCCCAGTCTCGATCGTGCCGCCGCGCTCCTTGAGCAGTGCGGCCAGCGCCTGGGCAAGGTTGCGGGAGCCCCCACGCACCACCGGCCAGCCGTACCGGTGCCCGGCGGCGGTGAGCATCAGACCCACAGCAGCGCTGGTGGGTCGGGTCAGCGGGTGAAAGGCGTGCGCCGCCACCCCGGCAAACAGGGCACGCGCCTCCTCGCTCCGCCAGCGGCGGGCGATGGCGGTAGCGGGCAACAGCGCCCGAAGGCCGAACCGTAGGAGGTGAGCCGGGTGCGCGGGCACATGCACGATCGGCCTGAAGAGGTCCTCGGCCAGCGCGTCGAACCCCGACGCCAGCGGGCCGAACAGGCTGCGCCAGGCCGGGCCGTCCGCGCCGAGCGAGCCGACGGTCTCCTCGATCGAGCGGACCATCACCCCCGCCCGTCCCGAGGCCAGGGGATGCGCGAGATCCACCTCGGGCCAAAGCCACTGAAGGCCGTACCGCTCCAGGCCAAGAGACTGCAGATACGGGGAGGCGACAGCCATCGGGTGCACGGCGGAGCAGTGGTCGTGCAGCACGCCGGGCACGGTCAGCTCGCTGCTCCTGGCCCCGCCGCCGATCTCCTCGGCGGCCTCCACAACGGTGACCGCCACCCCCTGCTGGGCGAGGGCCACGGCGGCGGCCAGCCCGTTCGGGCCGGCCCCCACCACGATCGCGTCACTCATGCACGGTCTCCGCCTGTGCGTCCACGGGCCGCGCGCTGCCGTCGACGGTGCGCACGGGTATCGAGGCATCGTCGTCGGCAAGCCACGGCTGCCGGGTGACCATGTCCTTGACGTCCACGTACCCCTCCTCGATCCGGCCGGTTGCGGCATCCACGATGCGGTAATGCTGGCGCCGCCTGTGTAGGGGCTGTGATTCAAGAATGATGACGCGCAGCTCGCCCTCCTCGAAACCGCAACGCTCCTGTACCGCGTCCAGGAGTTGTTCGTTGTGCAGGTGGCCATCGCCGAAGTTCCAGCCCAGGATCCCGCCGGCCACATACTCGCCGTCGCGCAGGTCGTAGGCCTCCGTGTCGTCCAGGGCACGGGGAAGCAGGCCGTTGAGCGCCCGGCCGTGTGTGTGCATCGAACGCCATGCCATGCCCTTGTGCAGCATCAGCTCGGCGAGGTCCTCTCCGTAGATTGTGACGAGCTGATCCTTGGCCATACCGGCGGCCTTGGTGATGTGCGCGTTCAGCTTCTCCTCTGTCCCCCTGCGAAAGCACCAGGTGCTGGTGGCCCAGTTCCCGGCGTAGTAGCGCATCGCGGGCAGGAACGACACCAGGTGCGGCTTGGCGTTCCCCAACGCCGGCACGGCGACCAGGCACACCAGCAACAGGACGGCCAGGAACGGAGAGTCCAGGGAGGACACCCCGATCTCCGCGTAGTGCCCGAAGAGGAACAGCGCCGAGAAGATGAAGAAGACGTTCCACTCCAGCGGCACGCCCATGGGGAAGGTCGACATGATGTGGAGGTGGAAGACGACCATGAGCATCAGCGCGGCGGTCGTGGTGATGCCGCCGTCGGAGAGCAGGAGTGCCAGGGGCACCACGTACTCGATGACGGTGCCCATGTGGGCGGCGAAGCCCGACACTTTGGACGGGCGCAGGTCGTCCGGGTAACCCCGGTAGAGCTTGCGCTTGAGCCACTTGACGCGCTGCAGCGGACTGTTGCTGATCATGATGGCCACGACGAACGGGAAGTGGCGGTTGAGCTTGGACGTCGCCGCGCCCCACCACAGCGCCACCATAACGAGCTTGAGCCCGATGATCATGTCGGTGAACGGAAAGCAGAAGACCAGCAGCGTCAGCCCGTACTGCTCGCCACGGGCGGCGAGAAACACGGTCTTGTCGCGCAGCCCGAGCAGCGCGAGGGAGAGAGCCAGCGGAATCAGCCGGACCGGCTCGATCAGGCCGAGGGCGTTCTCGCGGGGCACCGGCCCGGCGTTTGCCGGGGAAATCAGCAGCCACACCGCCGAGGTGATGACAGCCGCGTACAGCGCCACATCGAGCGCGGTGCGGCGCGTGCCCCGGGTCAAGGGCACACGACCCGGCCACGGAGGCAGCCGGACGGTGCCGGGCCGCAGCCAGTGCAGAAAGGCACCGACCGGCGGCACGAAGCGCAGCGTCAGGGGTCCCGATCCGCACCCGAAGCCGAGCACCTCGAACAGCAGCGTCCAGATCACGATCTTCTGGTAGACGATCGGTTCGGTCCACCAGGACGCGACGTCGCCCATTGACCCGAGCCCTGGCGTCGCCGCGGTGACGGCGACGCCGCCGAGCACATAGCCCACGATCTTGAGGAGGTAGAGGACGTAGACCGCCCCCGGTGTGCCGAAGCCGTTCTCGGCCCAGTGCTGGGCGAGTGGACGAATGCGCTGCAGATACGGCTGCGACCGCCACTTCTTCAGGTCGAAGTCGGCCAGATTCGGCGTGATGAATCCCATGACGAACCTTCATTTCTCGCCCGGGGGCGGAACGGAGGAGGAAGCGGCTCAGACGGCCGGGAACGCGTGGGAGACGAGCTCCACCCGCAGTGCGGGCTTGTCCGTCTTTCCGACGGGGTTCTTGGGGAGTGTCTCCACCGCGATGACCCGCTCCGGGAGCTTGAAGCGGGAGAGTGAACCGCGGCAGTGCTCAAGGAGGCCCTCGGTCGTGACGCTCGCGCCGGGACGCAACACGACGAAGGCCACGGGCACTTCACCGAACACCTCGTGCGCCTGCCCCACGACAGCCGCCTCGAATACCCCCGGGTGGCTGTAGAGGAGCGACTCGATCTCCTTGGGGTAGATGTTCTCCCCACCGCGGATGATCAGGTCTTTGATTCGGTCCACCAGCACCAGGTAGCCGTCCTCGTCGAACAGGCCGACGTCACCGGTGTGGAGCCAGCCGTCGACGACCGTACGAGCGGTCTCCCCGGGCCGGTTGAGGTATCCACGCATCACATTCGGGCCGCGGACAACGACTTCACCGGTAGCGCCCTGCGGGAGTAGGCGGCCTGAGGGATCCATGACGGCAACCTCCTGGCCCGGCATGGCAAGGCCCACAGTGCCGGGCTTGCGCAGGCCGTCGAGGGGGTTCGACGTCGACGCGCACGTGCCTTCCGAGAGGCCATAGCCTTCCACGATCGGGATCCGGTAGCGGCCCTCGAAGCGTTCGATGAGCTCGGCCGGCATCGGCGCGGCCCCGCACGCCGCGAACCGGACGGAGGAGGTGTCAGGCCGCTCCGATTCCGGGAGTTCCATCAGCATCGCGTAGATCGCGGGGACGGCCGAGAAACGGGTCGGGCGTACCGCCTCGATGGTACGGAAGAACGTCTCGGCCTTGAAGCGTCCGGCGACAGTGACTCTGCCCCCCGCGAGCAGCGACGACAGCACACTGACCACGATGCCGTTGACGTGGAAGAGAGGGAGGATCAGCAAACTGTGGTCGTCCTGGGCCACCTGCGACACCTCGATCATCATCGTGGACATCGCCTCGAGATTGGCGTGGGAGAGCATGACGCCCTTGGGCCTTCCCGTCGTGCCGCTCGTGTAGATGAGCAGCGCGAGTGCGTCGGTGGCAGGTGGCGGCTCACCCCGCCCGCCACAGGCCTCCCCCGCGGCGTTCGCGGTGCCTGCGGACCCAGCGGTTGTGCGGAGCTCCGCGACATCGATCCTGGGCACGGACAGGTCCGGGCCGTCTTCGTCCTGACCGACGACGACTCTCGCCGCCGAGTCGGCCAACTGGTATTCGGCTTCGTTGGCGGTCAGTGCCGGATTCACCGGGGTCACTGCCGCGCCCAGCCGCCAGGCCGCGAAGAGCGCGACCACGAATTCGACGCGATTGGGCAGCATCACCGCCACCACGTCGCCGCTCCCGATCCCGCGCTGCCTCAAACACGCGGCGGCCGCCCGCACCTCGGCCAGGAATTCCGCATTGTCCAGGTCCAATACATCGTCAGCCAGGCTGGGCGCATTCGGGCTGCGCGCTGCGCGCACATCGGGCAGTTCCGCAAAGTGCATCTCAGGTCCTCACAGTCGTCCGCCGCCTGTGAAAAGAGACAGTACGAACGCGCAGCGTCGCAGGCCCATGGGCGCGGAAGACGACTACTCCGACGCCGATTGTGCGCGGGGCACAGGGCACGCGGCACGCTCGAACCCGGCCGGACTGGCGATGGCCTTTTCGACTACGTCCGGCACGACACCGTCGACCTTTTCGCGGCCACCTCGCCCCGCCCACCTCGGCGAGGTCACACGCGCGGTCAAGCACCGGCTCAACCAGATCCAGTACCGGCTCCCTCGCCCTGGTCTGTGCTGAGAACCCCGGAGCCTTCTTCGGTACGGAGGACGCCCAGGCTGAGGGCGAGCTGGATGCAGCTGATCTCGCGAAGGTCAATCGAGCGTTGGTCGACCTCGGGTATGCGGTAGTTCCCGAAGAACTGCTGGAGCGCGACTACGACGGACCGAGCCGGCTTCACTGGCACGTCCAGCGGCCCAGTTGGTGGCATCGCTTCTTCGGCACGTTCTGACCATCAGGACCCGAGGGCCAAACTGGTACCGGCGAGGCAGCCGTCGATCACGTGCGGCCCCACCTGACCTCTCGCCCCCGACACACCCATTCAAGTTCAGTAGCGCGCCACGGTAGCGGAGGTAGACGACTCTCGAGCTGAAGGTGCGGGTCTCGACGAGTTCGAGATCCACCCGGCGCTCGCGCTGGGGAAAGAACGGAATGCCACCGCCAACCAGCACCGGGCAGACCCTGGCCCGGTACTCGTCGATCAGACCCAACGCGGCCGCCTCGGCGGCGAGAGTCGCGCCGCCGATCGCGATGTCGCCCTCCCCCGGCTCGGCTCGCAACCGCTCGATCTCCTCCGCCAGGCCGCCGGAGGCCAGGCGGGCATTGCCCTGCACCGCCGACAGCGTGGTGGAGAACACCACCTTTGGGAGCGGCTTCCAGATCGCGGCCCACTCGAGCATTGAGTCGTCGAGCGATGGATCCTGGTCGGCGGTCTCCCAGTACAGCATCGTCTCGTACAGCCGTCGTCCCAACAGGTGAACGCCGACCTCTCGTATCTCGTCGGTGACGAAGCGGAAGAGTTCCTCGTCGGGCGCCGTCCAGTCGAAGTCGCCGTCCGGCCCGACGATGTAGCCGTCAAGTGAGACGCCCATCGAATAGGTCACGCTGCGCATCAGAAGTCCTCCTCGGTAACGGGTTCGACAGTACGACCGCCGGACGCCGCAGGACTCATCGCGGCTCGCGGGATCCCCTGGGCCGAGTCACCTCACGAGATCATTCGTTGAGAAGACCTCACTGGCTTTCGCAGTTCGCCGGACAACGAGATGGCCGTGGTGGGCGCCGAAGACTCACCCAAGGGTGCTCGAGCCCGCACGGCGGGGCCCCTCGGCAGAGATTGGTCCTGGGTGACAAACCAGCTTGGGATGCTCCCGCTCGGCGTGCGAACGAAGCGCGGGAGCACCGGACCCGTCGTCACGGGCACCCTATCCGCGGGGGTTGGGGACCTGCTGCCAGCCGTCGACCGACCTCGTGATGAACAGAGCCCGATAGACCTCGCGGGTCCACACCGTGGCACCTTCCCCGTACTCGGGGAGTTCCTTGAACGCTTCGTTTTCTTTGTCGTAGCTGTACTTCCGGCCCTGCGCGTCCGGGATCATCCACTCTCCGTCGTGCAGCCCCGCGAGTCTCATAGCCACAACGATCATCAACCACACGTCCCGCCACGGGAGTTGTGCGCTGCTGTTTGGCTGAGTGCCGTTGCAGTCTTTCGGTCGGGTCGGTGGTGCGGGCGCTGGACGGCACGTGTGCCCGGGCAGGTCAGGCTGCCCGGGCACACGATTCACGGAGGGTGGGTCATCCGGTGTCGACGGTCGGACGGCCCTCACCGGCTGGGTCAGTGGTGGTGGCCGCGGCCCCAGGACTCAATGTCGACGGTGCGGCCGCGGTCGTCGCGCAGAGTCGCGGTGTCGGAGCGGTCCCAGACGTAGGTGCGACGGCCCTGATAGAGGTCGGTGCGGGTGTCGCGGCCGGCGCCACTGTGAATGCGGACGGTGGCGCGGCCGGGGAGGCGGACGTCGTAGAAGCGGTAGCGGTTGCCGTCCGCGTCGCGCAGAGTCCAGCCGTCGAGGTCCACGGTGCGGCGGGTGTTGTTGGTGATCTCGACCCATTCGGCGTTCAGCGACCGGTTGGTGCCGATGCCGCGTCTGGGACTGTCGGCCTGCACGCCGCTGATCACGACCTGGGAACGCTGGTGGTGCCGGCCCCTGTCGTTGTCGTCGGCCGAGGCCGGCAGGGCGACGGCGGAGACAACGGCGCCGGCCGCGAGGGCGGTCGCCACGATACGGCGGGCGGTGCGAGAAGCAGACATAGGTGACGTCTCCTCAAGAACGGTGCTCCACAAGCCGATGAGAGCTGGTGGTGCGGTGCGGGTTCCCGGCCCGTGCTGGGCCGAGGACCCAAACTCTGGGGCGCCCGGCGCGGCCGGCGGCAGGCCAACCGGCGCACGTTACCATTTACGGACATTTCTGTAACAAGCGCCCGCATCGGATCCGCATATGCGGCGAGCGTGCCCCTGACATTCACTGTCCGCTACATCGATCCGTTCAATGATCAAAAGCAAGCCCTTGCGTGCTCCGGCGCGCCACCGGTTGCGCTACCCGGCACATCACCCGCTCGGCGGACAGAAACTCGGTAACGATGCTTCTGCACGTTTCTTCGCACACCCGAGACGGTGTCGCACTTACATACGAAAAGAAAAGCCTTCGCGCTGACGAGGACCGGGTACACGCTGTTGTAGCCGGGGTCCCGCCGGACTCCCGATGAGGGCAACCGAGGCGACGGACACCATTGACTGATCAAGACCATCCGCGACGGCTTGAGGCTGCAATGCGACCGCTCCCGGCGAATCAGCGTGGAAGCGCACCGGCCGGACCCCCGCAAGACCGTGGCCAAGCAGCGGCAAGGCCCCTCCAAGAGCGCAAGTCAGGAAGTGTTCTTCCCGCGCGAGCGGGAGTGGACCGGAGCAGAGGGCGCCTACGGTTGCGCAGCCAGACCATCGGCACGCCCGGGCCGGTCGTTCCCCACGGTCCCGTCACCCGTACCCCGCACGCTCGTTGAACCCCCTCAACTCCGGTACGTCTGCCGGGGGACGGCGGTACTCGGCTTCGAAAGCCCCCGCCGCCACCCGCATCGCCACATCTCTGGCCTCGCCCATGGTCAGCGGCCGGCACAACTCCTCCCCACCGCCTCGGGCACCCGGCCGATCCCCCTCTCCAACGGAGACAGTTCCCCCCAGCCGCGGTGCACCATCTCCCAGGGCGTTCAACGTTGCCGCCTGCGCGCAGATCCCGCTATCGAGGGCTCGCCGAAACCAGTCAGAAGGTCCTTGCCGAACCGGCCTGGGCCTCGAGGCTCAGCAAAGAGGGCCGGAGCGGACTGACTGCCTTGTTCTGGTCGAACAGCAACCCGTACGGCACGTTCCGACTCGACGTGGACAAGCGGATGGACCTTCTCCCTATAGTCGTGCCCGGTCCCCACGCCGGGTCGCAGACGACGCGGCACGGATCCAACGACCGGCACCGTGACTGGGATGTTCAGGTATCCCTCAGGCGTGAGAACTTCCTCTGGAGCAGATCAGTGAAGATGCCGATGGGGTCGTCCCAGCCGCTGTTGACCCAGTCGCCGTTGACATTGACGGTGGTCATGTGTTTGCCGTCGCGGGTGCCGTAGGTGTAGGACCACGAACCGAGGAGAGCGCCCCCCATACCCCAAATCGTTTCCCCGCCGGGCAGCGTCACTGAGGAGACGCCGAGACCGTAGGTGGCGTTGGAAATCCAGCGGTGGGTCGGCAGTGTGGTGAACATGTCGCGTTGCTGGTCCGGCGGCAGTATGCGGCCGCCCAGCAGGGCGCCGAAGAACTGGTTGAGATCGTTGAGGCTGGAGATCATGCCGCCGGCCGCCCAGAACATAGTGGAGTCGAACTCGGTCGCGTCGTGGACCGGGGCCTCGGGTTCGGTTCGGAACAGCTTCGTGTAGTGCCGGGAGTGCGGCCCGTGGATCGTCGGGTCGCTGCCGTGCGGCAGGTACGTCCCGGTCAGGCCGAGCGGGCGGGTGATCCGCTCGGTGATCTCGTCGGCAAGCGCCCGGCCGCCGACCCGTTCGATGATCATGCCTGCAACGACGTAGTTGGTGTTGGAGTACGCCCAGTCCGAACCTGGCACGAAGGCGGCCGGATGCGCCATGGCGATCTGCACCAGTAACTCGGGGCTGTGGGTCTCGTGACGGTTCAGTGCTTCCTGGTCATCGGTGCAGCTGAAGATCCCGCTGGTGTGGTTGAGCAGCATCCTGATCGTCAACTGGGCCTTGACCCCTGATCTTGGACACACGAGACACTGGATCTTGAGGATCTGAGAACGGACATCTCGTGGTCATGAAGAACTACCCGCCGGAGTT